>DAIPJL010000114.1:0-9456 GCA_036770305.1 Bacteriovoracaceae bacterium
GCATCGAGATGCGCTCGGGGTTGATGAAGCGCTCGAAGAGCAGGTGTACGGGAGCGGGTCAATGTTGGTGATGTCCAGCGCGTAGGCGACGAGCGAGCCCGCGCCCGAGCCGCGGCCCGGGCCCACGGGGATGTCGCGCTGCTTGGCCCAGCGGATGAAGTCCGAAACGATGAGGAAGTACCCGGTGAAGCCCATCTGCTGGATGAGGCCAATCTCTTCCTCCAGGCGCGCGTAGTAGCGCGGCTTGAGCTCGCTCTCCCAGTTTTCCTTCTGCACCAGCTCGCGGAAGTGCGGGCCGGCGAAGCGCGCCTCGAGGCCCGTGCGCGAGGACTTGGCGAAGAACTCGCTCTCCGACTCGCCGGTGTCGATCTCGAAGGTCGGCAGGTGGTAGATCTGCTTGCCCTTGTCGTCTTCCCAGCGCAGCTCGAGGTTACACTGGTCGGCGATCTTCAGCGTGTTGTCGCAGGCCTCCTTCACGTAGCTAAAGGCCTCGCGCATCTCGGCGGGAGTCTTGTAGTAGAACTCCGTGGTCGAGAGCTTCATGCGCTTTTCGTCTTCGAAGGTCTTGCCGGTCTGGATGCACAGGAGGACCTCCTGCGCCGCCGCGTCCTCGCGCTCGAGGTAGTGGCAGTCGTTGGTGGCGACGAGTGGGATCTTGTGCTCGCGCGCGAAGGCGATGATCTTCTTGTTCACCTCGACCTGCTCCGGGATGCCGTTCTCCTGGATCTCCAGATAGAAATCGTCGCCGTAGATCTCCTTGAACTTCATCGCGGCCTGGTAGGCGCGCTCGTCCTGGCCGGTGAAGAGGTTAAAGCCCACCTCCCCTTTCAGACACGCCGAGGTGGCGATGAGACCCTCGGAGTACTCCTTGAGGAGTTCGACGTCGGCGCGGGGCTTGTAGTAGAAGCCCTCCTGGTAGGCCTTCGTCAGCAGCTTGCAGAGGTTCTGGTAGCCGGTGAGGTTCTTGCACAGGAGGATGAGGTGGTGGATCTGGTGCTTGGCCTCGGTCTCGTCCTGCGAGTCGAGGGCCTTGGAGTTCTTCGGGGGCCTGCGGTCGAAGCGCGACCCCGGCGTGAAGTAAATCTCGGAACCGAGGATCGGCTTCACGCCGGCCTTCAGCGCGCGCGTGTAGAAGTCGATGGCGCCGAACATGTTGCCGTGGTCGGTGCTCGCCACCGCCGGGACGCCGATCTCCTTGGCCTTCGCGAAGAGGTCCTCGAGCCGGATCGCCCCGTCCAAGAGCGAGTACTGCGTGTGGAGGTGCAGGTGGACGAAGCTCTCGGGGTGCGTGGAGAGGAACTGACTTCCGACGAAGGGATTCTTCATAGACTTTGGGCCTTCCGCATGACGTGACTAACACCTTCGATACTAGCGAAAGCCAAAGAGAGTGACAAAAATAACGCCCCTCCCCATTACGGGGAAGAGCGCGATTTTACGACTGAGTTTGAGATTTTATTCAGCGCTCTCCGGTGTCTTAACCGGTTCGCCTTCGGGCGCCTTCTTAAATTCAAGGACTTTCGGATAGCTCAACAAATAGCGTCGAGAGATCTGGGTGAAAATAGAGGTCTGCGAGTCGGTGTTGATCTCGCTTTCGGCGAGCTCAAAATCCTCGAGCTTCTGTTCGCCGCCAACCGGCGCTTCCGTTCCCGTGATAGACGAGGCGTCGATGACGTCGCCGTCCAACTTATACTCCTCCGCCGGCGTCTCCCAGTCGCCCGGAGAGGCGATCCCGAGCGCGTCCGGAGCAACCCCGGCTCCTTCGCCGGTGGGGGCCACGACCTCGCTGCCCTCATCCTTGTTCAGGTTCGGGTCCGTGCTCATGCCGAAGCCACCGAAGTTACTCATCATGCCACTGCCGTTGGGGCCCATGGCCGCGAGCGCCTGGCCCACCATGCGCTTCATCGGCGAGGACTTCTTGCCGCTCTTATCCTTATCCGCGTGGAGCGCGTTGAGCTCGGCCTGCATCTTGTTCGCGTCCGCTTCGAGCTTCTTCGCCGCGGCTCCGAGGTTCGCCGAGAGGACGTCGACTTCCTTCCCCATGGCGTCGCTGTTGGAGAGCGCTTCGCCGAGCTTCTCGATGCTATCGTACGCGGTGTTGAAGGCCTGGAAGTTCGCCGTCACGCGCCGGTTGGGGATGCTGAAGGAGCGAGCGCTGTTCTTCGCCGGGCACGGGGCCAGCTCGGAGTTCGTTTCTTTGAAGTTGATACAACGCTGGTTGCGCGAGCCCGCCGCCAGGCCGGCGTTGTTCGGGTTAGAGAAGGTGAAGTTCACCTCCACCGGCTTGCTCGCCATGCGAGCCGCATCGTACCCTGGCCCACCGGTGTACTCCTGGCGGTAGAGCTCGCGCTGCTGCGTGAGGTACTCGATCTGCTTCTGGATGGTGGCGATCGACTCGTCGTTGCCCTTCTTGATCCAGCCGACGAGGAGCTTCAGCACGGTGTAGAAGGCCACGCGGTAGATCGGTGCCTTGGTCGCCATGGAGTAGACTTTCTTCACGGCGGTCCGGTAGCGGATCGCCAGGAAGACCGCGCCGAGGCCCATGAAGCCCCCGAGGTTATCCCAGATCCCCGCGTGCGCGGCCGGGATCCCCATCTCGCTGATGACGCGGTCGAAGGCCAGCTGGATGGTGGACTTGTCTTCCGGAGTGAGCTTGTGCTCCTCGAAGTGGTGCTCGCCATGCTTGCGCGCGCTCTCGAGGCGCGCTTCCATCAAGATCACGTCGTGCCGCGAGAGTCGTTCGCCGGCCAGCGTGCGCTCGGCGTACTCGTCGTGCACCATGCTCACGGCGACGTTTCTCATCGCCGCCGTCATGACTTCTCTGTAGAGCTCGTCGCCCTGGCCCGAGGCGACTTTCTCTTCCAGGTACTGCTGGCTAAAGCGGCGCAGGTCGTTCTCCGGGAGAGCTTCTTCGGCCGGTTCCGCTTGAACGAAGAGACCGCTCGGGGGAACCATGTCGCGCTTCTTGTAGAGGATCCCCGGCGTCATCGGGAAGGGGATGCGGTAGCTCGGCTCCGTCGTCTTGCGGCCATCCGAGCCGCAGCACGTGAGGCGCTTGTCGAGCATGGTCTCGTAGGCGCCGATGACGGGGAAAAGCTGGCCGATGGTCTGGCCAGCAAGTTGTTTTTGGAGAGCATCCATCGCTTCCTGAGTTTGCGCCTGCATGGCTTGAAGGGATTCCGCGTTCTTCGCGATTCCGGCGGCGTCAGTGGCCGCCGTCGGCGATAGTTTCAGGCCCCCGAGGAGTTTATTTAGCGCCGTGCTGGCCATTTTTTCCGCACCGGCGACGAAGCGGCCAATGCCCTGCCCCATGATCTTCTCGAGGACGTTAATGGTTTTATCGATGGCCATGTAGGTCGGAGCGATCGCGCGCTGGGCGTTCAGGGCGGCTTCGTGAGCGGCGTTGAAGGCTAGCAAGCCGTTGATGATGGCGACAACCTTCGGAACGTAGCAGGCGGCGAAGCCGATCGTCGCACCTGAGCAGAGACTCGCGGCGGCGGCGTAGGCCTTGTAGGAATCGAGGTAGGGCGCGAGCCGCAGCTGCGTCATCGCCGTGACGATCGCCGCGAGCTTGGTGGTCGTCATGGTCTTGAATTGCGTCCCGAGCATCTCGTTCTTCGTCATGAGGGTCATTTCTTTGGTGTTCTCGGCTTGCACCATCACCGTATCGAACCCCTGCGTGGCGAGTTCCATGCTGTCCGCGACCTCTGGCGCAAAGAGCGCCCCGATCGCCTTTGTGATCTTGGCCCAGAAGGTCACGTTCTCGGCCGTGGTGGCTGCGACCTTAGGAACCTCTGCCGTAGCATTGGCCACCAGTTGTGCGTTCACCGCCGTTACGTAAGCGGTGACAAGGCCCTTCAAGGTCCCGATCGCGCCTATCGTAACCTCGGCACTAGCACCGGCGTTCGTAGAAAGCACAGTGCCGTAGGTCGTCGCGGCGACACTGACAGAAGTGAAGTAGGCCGCGATCGCCGCTTCGAGCGTCGTCTTCTCCGCCTTCCGCACCGTCTGGTGTCCCATGCAGATGCCGGTGCAGGCGCCGGCGACGAGGACCTCGAGGGCCAGCGCCGTGGTGAGGGTGCCGTCGACGCGGTCGAGGGATTTACTTTTCTCGCGCAGGGCCTCCTGCTGACCGGTGTAGAGCTCGATGAGCTTCGCCTGCATGTCGTCGTAGTTGATGAGCTTCTTCTCCGCCTGCTCGCCGTCCTTGAGGCCCTGGATCTGACTCTTCGAGACGCCCGAGGTGAGCTCGCGGATGACGGCGGCTTTCTCGTTGTACTTGTCGAAGGTGCGGATCTCCGCCATCACGTGCATGATCCCCATGAGCTTCACGAGGAAGAGCGAGACCGGGCCCGAGAAGTTGGCCATGCAGTCGTTCTTCGAGCGGTCGGTGCGCGTGGGGATCGGCGAGATGAGGGCGGTGAGCGCGAAGCTCATCATGACGAGCATCTCGAGGTAGCCGCGCTTGAGCTTCTGGCCGCGCTCGTTGGCGTGCACGGTAGCGTCGGCCGAGGAACCGCTGGCGACGCCGGTGCCCTGCTGCTGCGTTTGTTCGGCCACGTTCTGCTGGGCCGGACGGCCGTTCAGGCTCTGGTCCACGCCGGTGACGTTGGTGTTCTCGAACTGCGGTTGCGTCTGTGCGAAAGCCTTGTTCGCGGCCACCGGCGAGAGCACCAAGGTGTAGATGATGGCGGCACTCATGAGGGTGCGCAGGAAATGGCCGGTTGAACGCTTCATAAGCTTCTCCAATGTGTATGCTTCATTATAGCGAGTAGGCCTAATTAAGTTGCCGAAATGGCGATCCTGATCCAGGGGACGGCTCAAGATGCTGAAATCACTAAGGCGCTCTCCCCTCCTACTAGGCAAAAAATGTTGGCAAAGCTTTTGGTGATTGGTGCTTAACGTCTGGAATTCTATGAGTTAAAAGACCTTCATCGCTTTCCATTTTTGCAGTGAGGTTTTGGTGAGCACATCCGCTTTGAGTTTCCAGGAGCAATCCGAAGCCCAGGCCCTCGTGGAGGCGATTCAGTTTTTTTCCCACAAGGGCTGGAGCCCGGCGACCTCGACGAACTACTCCATTCGTCTGAGCGGAGAGCGCGCGCTGATCTCGCGCTCGGGTGTGGACAAGTCGAAGTTCCAGGCCAGCGACCTCATCCAGATTGATCCGCGCGGAGAGGTCCTCCCCGTCTCCCGGGGCGCGGGCATCAAATCTTCCGCCGAAACGGAAATCCATCTCGAGATCTACCGCCGCTTCCCCGACGTCCACTGCGTGCTCCACACGCACTCCGCCTTGGGAACGTGGCTGGGTCAGAAGCTCTCCAAATCCGTGGAGCTCAAGATCACTGGCTGGGAGATCCTCAAGGGCCTCAAAGGCATCGACACGCACTTCGCCGAGGTCGCTCTTCCCATCGTCTCCAACGACCAGGACATGAAGGGCATTCTCGCACAGATGGAGCAGCACTGGCCGCTGAAGCCCCACGGATTCCTGATCGCAGGTCACGGCCTCTACAGCTGGGGCGGCAGTGTCTTCGAGGCCAAACGCCACATCGAAACTTTCGAGTTCCTCTTCGAACTCCAACGCTTAGGATAGCCCCATGGCCGTACTGAAACTGCTCGACCAGAATAGCAAACTCATCCACGACGTCGCGGAGATCAAGCGTTTCATGAATGAGCGCGGAATCATCTTCGAGCAGTGGGAGGCCTCGCGGCCCCTGAAGACGGACGATGACCAGGCGACGATCTTGGCCGCCTACGACCATGCCCTTGCGCCCTACATGCAAAAGCATGGCTACCTGAATGCGGATGTCATCAACGTTCACAAAGACACGCCGAACATCGAAGAGCTGCGCGCGAAGTTTCTCGCGGAGCACACCCACGACGAAGACGAAGTGCGCTTCTTCGTCGACGGCGAAGGGGAATTCTTCTTCCACACCGACCAGGTCTTCTCTCTCCTGTGCCAGCAGGGCGACTTCATCTCTGTGCCGAAGGGGTACAAGCACTGGTTCGACCTCGCCCCTCGCTACTTCGTGAAAGCGATCCGCGTGTTCCAGACGAAGGAAGGCTGGGTGGCGCGCTACACGGGCTCCGGAACTGAAAAGAAGTACCTGGCATGAAGAAGGTACTGCTCTTTGACATCGAAGGCACGACGACGGACATCGCTTTCGTCCACAAGGTGCTCTTCCCCTACTCCTATGAGCGCATCGAAGGTTTCGTGCGCGCGCACTCGCAGCACCCGGCCGTGGAAGGTGTGCGCCAAGTGCTCCAAGCCGAGCAAGGAGTTCATGCTTCCTTGAGCGACGTCATCGAGGCCCTCAAGCTGTGGATCCGTACCGACCGCAAGGAAGCGAACCTCAAAAAACTCCAGGGAGAGATCTGGATCGAAGGCTACCAGAGCGGTGCCTTCCGAGGGCACGTCTACCCTGAGGTCAAAGAAAAGTGGCAAGAGTGGAAAGCGCTGGGATACGAGCTCGCCATCTACTCTTCGGGCTCGGTCCCAGCGCAGAAGCTCATCTTCGGGTTTTCCCTCGCCGGCGACCTCACTCCCATGATCAGCGCTTACTTCGACACGAGCGTAGGCCACAAGCGCGAAGTGCGGAGCTACCGCAACATCGTCGAAGCACTCAAGACCTCGGCCCAAGACGTTACGTTCTTCTCGGACATCGCCGAGGAACTCGACGCGGCTCGGGCCGCGGGCCTGGCGACGGTGCAGGTGTTCCGCGAGGGTCTGGCCCCGTCGAAGCACCGGGCCATCACGAGCTTTGAAGAAGTGACCTTGTGAGCATTCTCCTCACCGTCGGATTCACGCACCTCTTGGCCCTCATGTCTCCGGGCCCTGACCTGGTGCTCGTGGTGCGCAACACGCTCTCGCGCTCGAAGATCGACGGGTACTTCACGGCCTTGGGCTTCGCCCTCGGCGTCGCCTGCCATCTCACGCTAGGCCTTCTGGGTCTGAAGCTCCTCATTGATGCGTTCCCGATTGCGCTCACGCTCCTGCGCATCGGCGGCGCACTCTACCTCGCTTACATCGGGCTGCAGTCCTGGCGCGCCGGTCAGTTCCAGCTGAGCGCCGTGGCCGCGAACTCCGGGGGCGACCGGCTGCGGTCTCTGCGCGAGGGCCTCGTCACGAACCTCCTCAACACCAAGGCGATGCTTTTTTTCATCGGCTTGATCCTCAACGTGCTCACCCCGGACGTCGCCCTCGAGGTCCGACTCGCGGCCGTTCTACTCATGGTTTGCCTGACCGCGCTGTGGTTCTCTCTTGTCGTGCGGTTCCTGAGCATCGCGGTCGTGCGGGAAAGGTTCCTGCGGTGGCAAAAAGCGCTCGAGCGCCTGCTGGCAGTGCTGCTCTGGCTTCTGGCGCTGAAGCTGAGCGGTCTCATCGGCTAAGCCCCGCTTGGCGCCGTCGCGGATTGCTCCTACACTAAAGGCAACCCTCGTGAAAGGAGCGCCGATGTACGCCTCAGAGATCGTGGCCGTGGGAATGGCCGTGCCCGACAGGATCGTCACCAACGACGACCTCTCCAAGCTCATGGACACCAACGACGAGTGGATCACCCAGCGCTCCGGCATCCGCGAGCGCCGCTGGGTCGACGCCCAGACCACCACCAGCGACCTGGCACTCCGCGCGGCTGAGCGGGCCATCGCCGCCGCCGGTATCAAGAAAGAAGACATCGAGCTCATCGTCATGGCGACGCTCTCGCCGGACCACGATTTCCCGGGGACCGGCTGCTTTCTGCAGGCGAAGCTCGGGCTCGCGGGCTGCGCGACGCTCGACATTCGCCAGGCCTGCAGCGGCTTCCTCTACGGTCTTTCCGTGGCCGATCAATTCATTAAAACCGGCATGTACAAAACGGTGCTCTTAGTCGGCGCGGAAGTGCACTCCAAGGGCCTCGACGTTTCCACTCGGGGCCGCGACGTTGCCGTGCTCTTCGGCGACGGCGCCGGAGCGGCGATTCTAAAGCGCACTGACGCCACGAACTCGTCTCGAGTCTTGAGCACGCATCTGCACGCCGAAGGGGCGCACGCCCAGGAGCTGTGGCTGCCGGGCCCGGGCATGAACCTCGGAGCAGAACGCGTCAGTCGCGCGATGCTCGACGAAGGCCTGATCTATCCCAAGATGAATGGCAAGAAAGTTTTCGCTCACGCCATCCGGCGCATGGCCGAGGTCCTGATGGAAGGCCTGGCGGCGAATAACACCAAGCTCGAGGACATCGATCTCTTTCTCTTCCACCAAGCGAATTTGCGCATTAATGAAATGCTCGCGCAGGAACTCAAGATCCCGCCCGAGAAGGTCTTTAACACGATTCATAAATACGGCAACACCACCGCCGCCACCATTCCCATCGGCATGAGCGAGGCCGTCGCGGCGGGCAAGCTCAAGAAGGGCATGCTCGTGGCGAGCGCCGCCTTCGGCTCGGGCTTCACCTGGGCGAGCGCGCTCTACCGCTGGTAGCTAGAAGCGCCAGAAGAAATCGAAGACGAGATAGTAGCCATCTTGTTTGAACTCAACCTTGCTGACGTCCGTGGTGGCGACGCCGATGTTCAGATGAAAACTATCCCAGATCCACATGTGAGAAAGTGTTCCCCCGACGGTCTGCGTGTCGAAGTTAAAGAGCGGACCGAAGAGCCAGCGGTTCCAGTCGTCGGTGACGTACTCGTAGATCGTTCGGATGTCCGAGGCCGGAAAGAGGTTGAGCTTGTCCACCTCGGGGTTGTCTTCTTCGATGCCCTCCACGCGGACGTTGACCACCAGGTGAGACTGGAATTTCCCATTCGAGGGCAAAGTCAGCACCATGCCCGCCAGCGAGGCCCAGTCGGAGCGGTTGATCTGCCGGCTGACGAGACCGTTCATGGTGAGTTGGCCCCACTGGGTAGAGAGGAGCTTCACTTTGGCGCCGAGGTTGGCGAAGCCGTCGAGGTAGAGCGTGTTGAGCACCTTGAGCGTGAGCCAGTCGCGCACGCCGTACTGCACCTGCGGCAGCGAGACGAGCCACTCGTTGCGCGCCAGCGTGTGGCCGTCGGAGTTGAAGACGCCGAGGTAGGGCAAGTCTTTGTAGCGCGCAGGAATCTTCTCGTCGCGGCCCAGGAGCAGACCGATGTGGCCTGAGATGTGGTAGCGCTCGAGGTTCTCCGCCGAGAGCACTTCCACCGCATCTCCGACCGCCACGAGCTGGGCCCCGATCACCTCGAGGACCTCCACGCGCGCGATGTGCGGCTCGGCGTCTTCGTTGAGGCTGGCCACGCTTCCGATCGCCACCAGTGCGGACGCGGACTTCGAGATCAGTAGCACCTTCTGCTCTTCCCGCCAGTCGTGCTGCGGGTCTAGGGTCACCAGAACCTGCCGGTGATCGAGGATCGCCTCGACCTGGTGAAAGGCAAGGGCCCGGTTAAAGTGGAGGAGACCTAGGAAGAGGAGAATCATTTCTTCGCAGGTGCCTTAACCGGACAGTGGGCCTGGAC
>DAIPJL010000115.1:0-9447 GCA_036770305.1 Bacteriovoracaceae bacterium
CTCCGGGGGCCTAGGCCCCACCGCCGACGACGTAACGAAGAGGGCCCTGGCCGAGGCCTACCGGAAACCCGTCGAGTGGAGCGCCGAAGCCCGAGCGGTAGCTTCGGCGAACTACCAGCGCCAGGGCCGGGAGTTGCCCGAGGGCCACTGCTACCAAGAGCTCCCCCTCGGCTTCCGTGCGCTGAACAACCCCAGTGGCTTCGCGCCGGGACTCTTGCACCAAGAAGCAAGCTTCGTGCTCATGGCACTTCCGGGAGTGCCCAAAGAGTTCCGCGAGATGATCCGCGAACACCTCCCGCCCCTGCTGGCGAAAAGCGCCGCCGCCCTTCGTCTCCTGAGTTTTCGCACTCGAGGGATCCCCGAGGAGAAAATCTTCTCCGAACTCTGCCCGACGCTCTGGAGTGAGCTTGCTCGTTTCGGAGAAGTGAGCTCGCTGCCGCACACCCTCAGCGTCGACGTCGGCGTCAAGGTGTCCGCGGCCACGGAAGCTCAGGCGGAAGAGCTCGTCGCTCAAGCGCGAGAGCTCGTCGCGCGCTCGGCGCTCGCCCCCTACCTCTGGCACGTTGGGCCCGAGAGCCTCGAGGAGGTGATCGTCGCGGCGGCGCGGGCCAGCGGTCTTCGCTTCGCCTTCGCCGAGTCCTGCACCGGAGGCCTGTGCTCCCATCGCCTGACGAACGTCTCCGGCGTTTCCGAGGTCTTCGCCGGCAGCGTAGTGAGCTATGCGAACGAGGTGAAGACCTCGCAGCTCGCGGTGGCGCCGGAACTGCTCCGCGAGCACGGCGCCGTCAGCACAGCGGTGGCAGAGGCCATGGCCCGAGGCGCGCTGCAGGCTCTCGGAGTCGACGTTGCCCTCGCCATCACGGGGATCGCCGGGCCCGGTGGTGGGAGCCCCGAGAAGCCCGTCGGGACAGTGTGCTTCGGGATTGCAAGTGGCCGCGGCGTTCGTAGCCTGAGAAAGGAATTCACGGGAGACCGCGAGACTCTCAAGCTGCGCTTTTCACAGATCGCGCTCTTCGAGCTCCTCGACGAGCTCCGCGCTAGTGGGAAGGCTTAGTCTTACAGGTGTCGGGAGTGATGGCCTTGATGCCCTCTTGCTGAATCTTCTCGGCCGCCGCGGGGTTACGGCGCAAGCAATCGGCCGCTTCCTCTTGGATCTTCTTCCACTCGGACTCTGACATGGTGTTCATGTAGCGCCGAGTGATCTCCGCGTGCTGCTCGCTGATCTTCCCGTCTTTCACCATCTGGTCAAGCATGGGCTGAGCATCTTGGATTCCAACGGAGTTCGCCAACAGCGAGTGGGTGCTCAGGAGGAGGAGTGCGGTCAAAATTGTTTTCATAGCGTGTTCTCCGTATGAAGAGCATACCTCAAAGTCGACAGACGAGAAAATCTATCGGCTTTTTTTGCTCAAAGCCGACCAAAACGGCAAGTTATATTGCCAGTAGGCCTGCAAACCCACCAAGATCAAACATGAGATTTCGGCGACTTAGATTTAGCCTTCACAGGCTTCGCTTGCTCTAGGGGAAAATCTTGCTAAGGCCTTAGAAGTATTAAAACTTCGCACTCTCATATGCCGATAGGATGTCGAGGAAGTGAAACGCCATGAACGGATTGCGGCGAACTCCATTCAGAATTTTTCTTTTCGGCCTGCTGCTGAGCCTTTTCGCGTGCATGCCGCAGCAGCAAGCGCCGCGCGGGGATCTTTCGGCCGGTGGCCAGACACCGGACGGCGGCGGCGGCAATGGAGCGGCGACGGAAGTGCTGGCGGGCTTCAACGGCGAAACGCGAAACTTCATCGAAGCCGGCGGCGTCCGGAGCTTCGACGTGCAAACGCTGAACATCGGCACCGCCGACTCGATCCTCGTGATGGGCCTCGCAGTGCAGGCGCGGATCCAGGCGCTCCCCGTGACGAGCAAGGTGTGCGTCCTCGCGGAGTTCAAGTTCGGCAGTGAGACGCGCGTGCTCGCGCTCTCGGCCCTTCGCCGGCGCACAGTGCTCGCCACGCAGACCACCGCGCAGGGCCTCGTCACCACCGTGAGCTACAGCTGGCTGATCTTCCCAGGCGACCAGGCCCGCAACCAGGCCGACTGCTTGACGAGTGGCCTGGTCGCGACGAAGAACACACTCTACGGAGCGGCGACCCCGCTGCGCTTCAGCCTCCCAACCCTCTGCAGCGACTGTTCGAACGCCCCGACCAGCGAAGGCCTGCGCGCCTTCCTCGACTCCGGCAGCGAACTCCCCGACCTCTCGCTGCTGGCGCTCAAGCTACGCATCGATCTCACCGGTGCGAGCACCAGCACCGGGTTGACCTGTAGCTCGAACTCCGCCTGCGCCCAGATCGGTTTCAACTGCTGCCTCGAGGGCCAGTGCGTGAAAGACGGCGCCGAAAGGCCAGGCATCGACACCAGCACTAACGAGTACGCTCTAGCGATCCAGGACGTGCTGAACAATCCCACGCGCTTCAAGATCTACCCACAGATCTTCTACGTCTGTCCCACCACCACGCCGACGACTCCCGGAGGCAGCGACGCGACGGACCCGAACTTCGCCGCCCAGAAGCGCTTCAACGAAATGCGCGACCTCTTCGAGTGCGTGAACCCGCAGTTCGACGAGATGGGCTACTGCTCGCTGAGCTTCCCGAACGCGTCCACGCGCATCCGTTCCGAGAACTTGGCGGATCGCATCTTCCGCGCGAACCTCGACGACAACAACTTCTCCTGGACCGGCAACGCGCTCAACATCAATAGTATCTTTGCCTTCCGCTACGGTGAGCAGATCCTCTATCAGGAGGGCCTCACTGGTCTGGACACCCCTGTGCTCCCCGGCAGCCACATCTTATCCGGTGGTGGCAATGGTACGCTCCAGCTCGCCCAGGGCGTGGAAGTCATCAAGCGCCTCGCCTCGAACGCACCCGACGACACGCTCATCCTCAAGTACAAGATCGACGCCACCTGCGTGCGCCTCTCGAGCCAGCTCGCCCGCTGTAGCAAAACCTACGTCCAGGGCCGCGTCTCGACGCCGCCAAGGCCCTCCGACCACCCGACGTCGAACTTCTTCGCGCTCCCGGAGTACGCTGACCTCGTCGCCTTCGATCCGATCGTCCGCATCGGCGACACCATCATCTCGCGCGGCGACTCGACCTGGCGGCCACAGGGCCAGGGCATTTTCTTCACCATGCCCGTGACTGCCAACCAGGTGGTCTCCATCACCTACTACGCGACCCCGAACGCCGAGAGGAACATCAACCTCGACACGCTCACTCAGAGCCGGACGACGGCGCAGAATCGGATCAACCAACTCTGCGGCTGCGGCGTCGTCGGAACGACGAACTGCAACCTCGCGCCGGTCACCGTCACCTCCGGCACCACCTCGACGATCACCGACTACAGCTGCGTCTACCCGCAGCCTCCGCAGGCCGAGCCTCCGCTCCAGCAGGTCATCTTCGTCTCCGGCAAGACCGTGCCCTCGCGCTACTACGACGTCAACGGCGCGGTCTGGGACGGGGACACCGGAACCACCGCGCCGGCGCAGGAGGGCCTGGAGTTCAACTACACCAACAACGATCCGCTACGGCCCAACAACGTCTCCCAGTACGTCGGCTTCCACGAGATCTACGGCTCGTTCACCAAGACCGCAGCGGCACCGAAGCCACCGCGCCTGGTGAACGTGAAGAAAGACCGGGTCTACGACATCTTCGTGGACGCCGGAGGCTTCGCGAGCTGCGAAAACTGCGGCAACGACCCCTACAACCCCGTGCTCCGTTTGTTCCCGCAGAACTTCTCCTCGCGCGCCGGCGGCTACGTCCCCGACCTCGTCAACACGTCCCGCGTCCGCAACACCGGTAGCTACCGCGCGGACGACCTGCTCTTTGGCCGCGCCTGCTTCGTCCCGGCCACGATGCTCCCGTGGTCGCACGCCAGTGCCTCGACGGTCGGCGAACAACGTCAGCGCCGGCTCGCGGCACAGCACGCGATGTTCGCCAACGGGTACCAACGCGACTGGTTCGGTTTCGACTACGGTTCGCTCATCGGCTCCTTCGACGGCGTCACCTGGTTCTCCATCGGCAACCAGCGCCGGATCAAGGCTTCGAGCTCGCGCCTCTTCCTCGCGGTGAACGCCTTCTTCGGTGACCGGACGCTCGACAACAACTTCAAGGTCGTGGTCAGCGAGTCTCTCTCCGCCGTGAACTCCGGCTCGACCGTCGAGCACGACAGCGAGAGCGACGGGGCTCAGTGCCAACGCGCGCACTTCTGCAGCACGGACGACGACTGCGTGAACCAGCTGGGCTACGACTACACCTGCCAGACCGTGACGGGCCTCACGACGCCATGGCCGAGCTTCGACGCCTCCGGCAACGAGCTCGTCGGCTCCCAGTTGCGGCCGCTCGCGGCGCTCGTCGGCGGCACCAACGGGCAGGCCCGTCGCTGCGTCTACCGTGGCCGCGGGACGCCCTGCGAGCCCAACCTCAACGCTCTCACCCAGAGCTTTAACGGCTCCATCGGCGTTGGACTCTCTGCTTGCTCGCCGAATAACTACTGCGCCGCCGTCGATGGCCAGGCGCGCTTCAACACCGCCATCGCGCGCTTCGGCAGCTCGCCGGCGGCGCAGAACTTACTCGGCACTCTCGGCACGCGGGACACCGTGGGCCAGGGCGCGCGCGTGATCGGACGACCGCTCAACTACTACGGTACCCAGGCCCTCTCGCAGCTCGCACCGACGAGCTTCGCCCTGAACGCCAACCTCACGCTCGCGGACTACCTCAAGAACTCCGTGAAGGTGAAAGCGCTCTGCCTCCCGGGCCGCGACGTCACCGGCTCCTCCACCTACGCCGAGGCCCACTCCCGGACACCGCCCGCCAACGACCTCGAAGCGGCCGACCGCATCCTCGGCGTCGGCCCGACGGCGAAGCTCTCGAGCAGCAGCACACTCGACGCGAAACTCCTCGCCATGTGCCCAGCGACCCAGGCCGGTACCTTCGTGCACCACTCGCCCACGGCGTCGCTCACGAACGCGACTCTGCGCGAGCAGACGATCCGACAGAACACTTCCACGACCCTGCTCAACCTGACGGAGTACGCCTCGCTCAATCTCTTCAACACGAACAACGGTAGCGCCGCCACCGCCATCGGCCTCCAGCGCAACGCCTGCCTGCGCAACGCCGGCGCGACCTGCCTCAGTGACTTCGAATGCGCGCCGAACGAGTTCATCTCGACGAAGATGCGCACCCTCTCGAGCTGGGGAGGCTTCGCTAACAACCCCGCGGAGCAGGCCCACTGGCGCGAAGACCTCGTGTGCGGGAACCCCGAGCCCGCGAAGCTCATCAACGGAACGGACAACCCTCTCTTCGACATCAAGGCGAACCGGTGCTGCCGTGAGATCGCCAAGACGATCCAGACCTTCACGCAGAAGGACGGCGAAGCGAGCTTCTTCAACTGCATCGGGAGCTCCATCCCGATCGCCGGAGTTAACATCCCCGCGAACTCCTCCCAACGGAACCTGCGCAACAACCTCGCCGTAGACGTGGCCACCTGCGCGCCCCCGGAGGCCGGCAAGACACCCGCCCTCTTCACACCGACGACGCGTACTGGGGGCACACCGATGTCCGCGGAGCGCATCCTCCGGCAGTACGAAACCCTCGACAAGATCAACTCTCGCATGTGCTGCACCGGGAGCTGGGTCCGAAGCTTCGCCAGCGAAAACGGCGGCGGCTATCGCTGGGGCCAGAACCGCACGCAGAACGTCGACCGCGCGAGCTTCGCCGCCTGGGTTTGGTACCACGACCAAAAATTCACCACGATCCTCGAAACCAATGAGGCCGAGCCCATGGCCTGCGCAGCCGATAACTTCGGCACCCTCGCCTGCGAGATCCGCAACCTCAACGACACCCAGGTCCGCGAGTACCTCAGCTGGGTGGCCCTCCTCGAACTCGTGGGCATCCCCCAGGCGATGATCACCATTCCGACGCAGAACAACCGCCTCGCTCGTCTCGTCGACGAAAGCAACCAGACCAGCCTCGAGAGCGTCAACAGCCCGATCTCCAAGACTCTCATCAAGCCGAGCGCCAGCGAGATCGTCCCCGACATCACGGATAGCGCCGAGGGGTACATCTCCGGCACGAGCTACTCGAAGCTCGACATCGGAAACGGAAAGCTCAAGCGCGTGTTCTCCGAAAGCGAGTTCAACTGCTGCATCGGCGCCGGTGGTACTCTCCCGCAGAACGCCAACGCCAACATGTGCTGCACCGGCACGGCCACCAACGACGGTGACAACGGCGCACGCTGCTGCCTCGATGACTTCTCCGACGTGACCCTTTACCTCAACCGCTACGTCTCCTCCGAAGGCCGCGGACTTCCGCAGAGTTCCTACGACGCGCGCTCCGGCTACATCAAGGACCCAGGCCAGGTGCTCGCGCTCGCACGCTCGAAGAACCTCTGCTGCTCAGGTAACATCGTCGCCGGCAGCATCGTCGGTGACTACTTCATCCCGCTGCAGGGTGGAAACCGGCTTCCGCAAGCGAAGTCTCGACGCTTCGCCTACCGCAAGGACGCGCTCGACAACAACTCCGAGACCGGCCCGATCGGCGACATCTACGACGCGGGCCTGCGCTGGAACACGCACTACTACTGTGCTCCGCCGGACTACGTTCCACCAGGCCAGTAGCTAGCTCCGCAGCAGCAAAAACACCAGGAGCCCGGCCAGGCCCACACGGTAGAGGGTGAACCAGCCGAGATTGATGCGGCCGATGAGGCGCATGAAGAAATGAATCGTGAGGATTCCCGACACGAACGAGACCGCCACGCCCAGCCCCAGAATGAATAGGCCATCTTCTCCCAGGCCGGACCTCAGGAGCGCCGGTAGCTCGACGAGAGCTCCCGCGATGATGATCGGCAGGGAAAGCAGGAAGGAGAACGCCGCAGCCTCGCGGCGCTCGATGCCACGGAAGAGGGCCGCGGTGAGAGTGATCCCCGAGCGGCTCACGCCGGGGAAGATCGCCAACGCCTGGGCCAGACCGATGATCACCGCATCCGGGAGCGCCCGGGCCGTGGAAAAGTGGCCAAAGCCGTGTAATGCCTTCCCTGGCCTGCGCTGCCAGAGGTCCGCGGCCCAGAGCAGAAGCCCGAATACCAGCTGCTGGCCGGCGATCATCCAGGGTCCGCGGAAGGGTGCCGTGAATGGGCGCAGTGCGAGGATGAGCAGGACACTCGCAAGTGTTGCGAGCACGAAGTGGCGCGCACGGCAGAGCCCCGCGGACTCGTCGCTCCAGCGCACCAGCGAAGGCACCGCCTGGCGACCGATGGCAAGAACCGATTGGCGAAAGTAGATGAGCACCGCAAGGGCCGTCCCGATGTGAAGACAGAGGTCGAAGGCGACGCCGGGGTCGCGTAGCTCGAGGAAGAAGGGCATCAGTGCGAGGTGGGCGCTCGAGCTGATCGGAAGAAACTCCGAGAGCCCCTGTACCAGCCCGTAGATCACAGCAATAAAGATTGGGTTCACGTCGTCCTCTAGAGATTGAAGAAGGGTCTGTTCTGGGATTCGAAGTTCCCCAACACCAGGCGGAGGCGCTCGGCGAGCTTCGCGGCGAGGGCCCGCTGGCCCTCGGCGACTTTCTTACTCTCCGCGATCTTCGCCAGGACGCCGGCCGTGTTCTTCAGAGAGTCGACGAAGGGCTTCGTCTGCGCCGGTGCCTCCTGCCTCAGCAGCTGCGCGGCCTTCTCGAAGTAAGCCGCGAAGATCGCCTCGAAGCTCGCCTCGGCGAGCTCATCTCCGCGGGCGAGGGCCGCAACCGTGTCGATCACCTGCACGAGGCTCGCTGCGATGGGCTCCTGGTCGATGAACCAGCGCGAGCGTGCCCAGATCTCGCCGCGAGCGAGCTTGACCGCCGCGGCGCGCTCCTTCGGCCCGGCGTAGTTCACCCGGAAGAGCCTCCCCTCCGCGGGGTCGAGCGGAATCATGAGGTCGTAGGGCCTGGGGCCGGAGACTTCGTAGATGAGCATCGTGGCCTTCCCGATGCGCCCGACGCTCCACTCTCCGTCGCCGCCCTCGCCGCCGTCGCTCACGAGCGCCCGGAGTTCGCGGCGAAACTGCATGGGCCCCGCGAGCAAGGGGCCGAACGAGAGGATGTGATCCCAGAGCGTCTCCAGCGAGAGTTCGAAAGACATCCGCACGAACTCCGCGAGTTCAGACTCGAACATCGGCCTCTGCGCCTCCGAGAGTTCGGAGCGAAGCACCTTCGAATCTTTCACGCGCTTCGCCTGGACGAAGGCCCACAGTGTCGGAAAATTCTGCTGCAAAAAGGGATTGTGCGAGAGCCCAAGCTCAAGCAGCTTCTCCCACTGGAAGCTCCCCTCTAAGACGAGCGGGATGACGGCCCCGTTCTCGTGCACGAAGGCCAGCGTCGGCGTGAGCCGCCGCGCCCGTTCCTTCTGCGCCCAGGCGAAGCGCGGGTAAAGTTCCCACTTTGCCGGGGGGAGCGCGAACTGGGCACGGAACCACTGCAGCCGGTAGCTCACGAGTTCCTCGCCCTCTGTGCCTTTCTCCCTGCGGCCTGCCGGCACGGTCTTCAGCGCAATGGCCGTGGGCTCTTCGAAGCCGACGAACATCGGCGCCACCGCGAGAAGACCAAGGGTGAGCGGAAAAAAAAGTAACCACGAAATCGTTGTGGCGCCCTTGGAGATCGACGAGAGTCGAGTGAAGGTGACGAACTCCTTGAGGGTCCGGCGCGAGAAGAGCGCGGGGAGATCGAAGATGAGCAGTGGGCCAGTGATCAGACCGAGGAGCTCTCGCACGGCTCCAAGAAAGCGCGTGACGAGCGGATTTCCTGCCGAGCGCACACCGGCCATCCACAACCCAAGGCTCGTGCCCGTGAGCAGCGTCCAGAAGAGTCGCAGGACCACGACGAGGGTGAGAACCTCAGCCAGGGGCACCCCTGGCCCGATGCTCTCGAGGAGGTCTTTCGCCACGGCGAGGGCCTGCTGGTACGGCGCCTCGACGCCGATGGCTGCCACGAGTTCCTCGGCGAGAGGAGCGAGCGCTTCGCCGATCATCGGGAACACCGCCTTGAGCGGTGCAGCCACTTCGTCGATCGGCGCAACAACCACCCAGACGGAGGATGCCAGCAAGAGGTCGAAGAGCAAACCGAAGAACCGCGGCAGAACGTTCGCGGCTTGGACGCGGCCTCCGCCGATCACTCGCGTGACGGACTTCACCGCCTTGCCTTTCTTTTTTTTCTCCGAAATGAGCTTGAGTTCCTCGAGCCGATTCTTTAGTCCGGTGCTCGCGTCTTTCTCCGCCGGAGCCTCCGGCATCGGCGGGATCTCTTCCGGCGCCTCTTCGATGAAGTCAACGTCGGAAGGCGCTTCGTCCGCGGCTTCCTCGTCGACGATAATCTCCTTCACCACGAGGGCCACGAGGATCTCGCCGAGCTCGACGACGCCCTCGGGCCTGAGGAG
>DAIPJL010000116.1:0-9420 GCA_036770305.1 Bacteriovoracaceae bacterium
CCCAGAAGAAGATGATGTCGAAGCCCGTCACCAGCGTCGCCGTCGGGTAGAAGTCGTGGAAGCGCTTCTCGGCCATGGCCTTCTCGTCGGGCCAGCCGAGGGTCGAGAGGGGCCACAGGCCCGACGAGAACCACGTGTCGAGGACGTCGGCGTCCTGGCGAAGATTTTCGGCGCGGCACGTGGGACAGCTCGTGGGATCCGTTTCCGCCGCCCACTGGTGGCCGCAGGAGAGGCAGTAGAACACCGGGATCTGGTGGCCCCACCAGAGCTGCCGCGAGATGCACCAGTCCTTCGGCTCCTTGAGCCAGGCGAAGTAGGTGTTCTCCCAGCCCTTCGGGTAGAAGGTCATGTCGCCGCTCTCGACGGCGGCGACGGCGGTCTCCGCCATCTTGCGCACGTTGAGGAACCACTGCTTCGAGACCAGCGGCTCGATGACGGCGTCGCTGCGCTCGCCGTGGCCCACCTGGTGGACGTGGGGCTTCTTCTCTTTCAGGAGACCGAGCTCCGTGAGGATCGTCTCGACCTTCTCGCGCGCGTCCTTGACCTTGAGGCCCTCGATCTCCGGCGCACCGGTGTTGAAGGTGCCGTTGGGGTTAAGGATATTGAGGATCGGCAGGCCGTGGCGCTTACCGATTTCGAAGTCGTTGAAGTCGTGGCCGGGCGTGACCTTCAGGCAGCCGGTGCCCTTCTCCATGTCGACGTGCTCGTCGGCGATGATCGGGACTTCGCGGTTGCAGATCGGCACGATGGCGGTCAGGCCGATGAGGTGCTTGTAGCGCTCGTCCTCGGGGTGGACGGCGACGGCGGTGTCGGCGAAGATCGTCTCCGGCCGCGTCGTCGCGACTTCGAGGACTTCTTCGCGATCTTTCACCTTGTAGTGCAGGTGGTAGAAGAAGCCTTTGACTTCTTTGTGCTCGACCTCCGCGTCGGAGATCGCCGACTGGAGCTTCGGGTCCCAGTTGACGATGTAGTCGGACTGGTAGATCAGGCCTTCGTTGAACATGCTGACGAAGAACTTGCGCACAGCTTTGTTGGGCACTTCGTCCATCGTGAAGGTCGCGTAGTCCCAGTCACAGGAGACGCCCATTTTCTTTTGCTGCTGCACGATCTCGTTACCGTACTGTTCCTTCCAGGCCCAGACGCGCTTGAGGAATTCCTCGCGGCCGATCTCGTGGCGGTTCTTCTTCTCTTCCTTCTGGATGAGCTTTTCCACCACTGACTGCGTGGCGATGCCGGCGTGGTCCGTGCCGGGGATCCACAGCGTCTCGAAGCCCTTCATGCGCTTGAAGCGGATGAGCGCGTCCTGCGTGGTGGCATCGAGCGCATGGCCCATGTGGAGTTTGCCGGTGACGTTCGGCGGCGGCATGATGAGGCTGAAGGTTTTTCCCTGTTTGCCTTTCTTCGGCTTGAAGCAGCCGTCTTTTTCCCAGCGCTGGTACCACTTGTCTTCGGCGGCCTTCGGGTCGTAGGTCTTATCAATCAAATTATCCATTACGCGATCTCCAAAAAGCGGCGCAGGTCCTCTGGCCGATCAAATTTAACAACGGCTTTTTCCTGATCCGTCAGGCGCTTCACTTCGACCTCGCCGGTGCTGAGCTCGTTGGTGCCGATCATGACGACGGCGCGGTGGCCCCGGCGCTCGGTGTGCGCGAAGACCTTCTTCGGCTTGGCGTCGCCGAGGAAGAGTTCCGTCCGGAGCCCCTGCTTGCGCAGGCCCGCGGCGAACTCGAAGGCGCGCGCCTCGCAGCTCGCGTCGAGGTAGGCGACGAGCACGTCGATCGCGGGCTTCTCGAACACCGGGAGCAAACCATGGGTCGCGAGGAAGTCGGCGAGGGTCACGTCGCCGAGCCCGAAGCCCACGCCGGGCAGCGGATCTTCGTTGAAAATCTGCAGCAGGTTGGCGAAGGCACCGCCGCCGCAGATGGCGCGGCGGTTTTCGGGACTCTTGTCGAAGATCTCGAAGACCACGCCGGTGTAGTAGTCAAGGCCCCGGACGATGGTGGGATCGTACACGACGTACTTCGCGAGGCCCGCCGGCGCGAGGCGCTCGGCGAAGCGCAGGAAGCCCTGGGCGGCGTCCTTGAGGCCGTGGCGCTCGAGGAATTTCGTTAGCGCGACGATCGAATCGAGGGCCAGGTACTCCTTGAAGTGCAGCACGGCGGTGGGCTGCGTGAGGATCTCGCCGATCATCTTGTCGAGCGCTTCTGCGCTGACCTTCTTGGCGCGGTCGATGACCTTGTAGAGCTTGTAGGTCTGCTCGTCGCTGAGGTGGAGAAGTTGCTTGAAGACGGCGTCGACCACGCGGCGGTCGTTGAGCAGCACCTCGAAGTGCTCGGGGCCTGCCCCGAAGCTTTGCAGCAGGCCGGTGGCGACCTGCAGGATCTCGATCTCGCCGAGGCCCTCGGGGGCGCCGAAGATGTCGCAGTTGAACTGCCAGTGTTCGCGCAGGCGGCCCTTCTGGGGTTTCTCGTAGCGCATGAGGTTCGGGATCGAGTACCAGCGCAGGGGCTTGCTCTGTTCGCGGTGGATCTGTGCCACCATGCGCGCCACCGTCGGCGTCATCTCAGGCCGGATCGCCACGCGGCGCTCGCCGCGGTCGGTGAAGGAGTAGATCTGCTCGTTGATGAGCTCCTCGCCGGACTTGGCGAGGTAGAGCTCGACTTCCTCGAGCAGCGGCCCGTCGTAGTTCTCGAAGCTGTGCAGCTCTGCTACGGTCTTCATCTTTTCGAAAAGAAAATTGCGTTGCCGCATTTGGGGTGGGAAGAAATCGCGCGTCCCTTTGTAGGGAAGTTTTGAGAGTGCCATGGGTGCCTTTTCGCTGCGGGAGTTCGCGCCACTATCCTAGCGCAGGAGGACTTATCTCGCCACCTTTGTCGCGGAGCGCGTAGCTACTTGAGCTCACTTGGCGCGGGGGCCGGAGGTACTGGAGCCGGAGCCGTCACCTCCGACTCAACATCCAACTGGTCGATGGCCTCACTCAGCTGGCCGCGCGGCACGTCGGAGTCACCGACGTCGAGGTTGCCGACCGTCTCTTCGGCTGCGGACTTTTCTTGCGCAGCTTTTTCGCTCATGCTTGCGTCGCCGTCGACCGGAGGCCGGCTCCGGGGCCCTGCCTCCTGCGGCATTCCCTGCTCGGGGATGTTGAAGGTGTTCTCACTCGTCTCTTGAATCGCCTGAGAGGAAAAGCGCCGGAAGAGGGCGGCGCGCTCTTTCACGCGTTCCAGTGAGCTCCATGCCACCTGCTGTGTCAGTGCGTTGAAGTCTTTGGCGGAGATGGTGTCGGCCTGGGCGAGCCAGGGACGGGTGTAGCGGAGCACGCGCTGGAGCTTGAGGTAGCGCTGGCCTCTTTCGCCAGTGAGCGAGGCCCTGTCCGCCGCGCTCAGGTCGAGGAGACCTTCTTTCTTGAACTCCTCGAGGTCCGCGATGAGGGCCTCGAGGATCCACTTCGAAAAGGGCGTATAGATCGCCTGGCTCGCCGCGAGATTCGCCTTCATTCGCTCGAGCGTGTGGGAGCCGACCTGGAAGTTCTCACTCGGATTAGGCCACTCGAGGATGGTTTTGTAGATCTCCGACTTGAGCAGGAAAAACGCCTGGTCTTTCTTCAGTGGCCCAAGGCCCTTGTTGATGTGCTGGGCGATGACGATCAGGCGGAGCTGTTCGTTGTGCTCCTTGAGGGCGTACTTCATGCTCTCGAACATGAGCTTGAACTCCAGCGGAGCGCGGTCGTTCACGAGAGTAAAATCCTTGTGAAAGGCACCCGCGGTAGCGGGGCCGACGAGGAGTGCCGCGAGCAGCAGCGGACGGCACTTCACGGTGCCCCCTTCTTGGGCGCGCCGGGAGCCTTCTCCGGTGCCTTGAGCACGTCGACGGCGCTGCCGGCGTAGCCGCTCAAGACGAAGATTTCGTCGCGGTAGGGGAGGAGCACGCGGCCGTCCATCTCGATCAGCTGGGTCACGCGCTCGAGCTCACTGTGCACGCGGAGCTTCGAGGTGGCGATGTCGAGGGATGCGGCTTCGGTGACTTTCGTGTTCAGCCGCCGGTCCTCCGAGAGTGTTTTGACGAACCAAACGGTGTTCTCCGTGCAGACGAGGTTGCCGAGGTCGTTGTCGGCCACGCGGTAGAGGCTCACGAGGCCCGCGAGGCTCGGGTTATTCTTCCAGCTCATCACGTGGATCTGGCTCCCGAGGTTCGCGTCGTCGTAGGAGAATTCCCCCAGCGCCACGAAGTTTCCGTAGCGGCACAGCTCCATCTTCGAGCCCGGGCGTTCGGCCTTGCGCAGGACCGTCATTTTCTTTTCGACGATGTTCCAGGACAGGAGGGCGGCGTGGCCCTTGTCGTTCACGTCAGTGTAGAGAACCGTCTCGGGGTTGAGCATGACGACGTCCGGGACGAAGAAAGGGTTGTGCTTGATCCCGAGGCGGATGACGTGGTGGCGCTCGGCGGCCTTGAGGAACTGGAGGTGGATGACCTTTTCCTTCGGGTCGTACCAGCTCAGCCAGTCGTCGTCGAGGTGCAGCTGCGGGAAGCGGCCCTTGCCGACCTCGGTGAACTGCGTTCCGGCGTAGCTGCCGACGAGGAGGGTGTTCACCTTCGTGAGGTCGTAGTCCTGGTGCCAGGCCCTCTCGACTTCGACGACCTGCTTACGGCGCGCGGCGGAGGCGGTGACGTAGTAGTTCGTGCCGAGGGCCCCTTCGATCACGTCGCTCGACTTGAAGCTCGTCGCGAGTGCGAGAGCACCGGAGCGCTTCTGAGTGTAGCTGAACCGCCCGTCGTGGGTCACGAAGCGGATCTGGTCGACGGCGTGCTTGGCGACGAAGCGCGGGAGCTCCGTGGCCGCTCGAGCACCGAGGCTCAGGAAGAGGAGTGCGAGCACGCTACTGAATCGCATGGAGCGTCCATTGTTTCACCGGATGGTGGTGCTGGTAGGATTTCACGGCGGAGTACACGAGGCTCCAGGAGATCAGCCGCGGCGCCTGGAGGCTGTCGGCCCCGCTGCGGGTCACTAGGACGACGCGGTCGCCTTCGCTCAGGACACCGTCGACGATGAAGGGCAGCGGAGAGCACTGGTTGAAGAAGCGTTTTTTGAAGAAGCTCGGGAGCAGGTCTTCCGCGCAGCCGATGCCGTGGAGGATTCCCTTGGGCGTCGTCGCGAAGAAACTGCTCAGGGCGGTGAGACTTGTGATCTGCCGCATCTTCTTGTTCGCGTCGCGCGTCAGCAGGTAGGTCTGTGAGTACTTCTCCATCGAGAGGTTCGTTGGGAAGTAGTCGAGGGGCAGCCCCGGTTGGAACTTGATGCCCTTGATCTCCTTCTCGTTGTACATCACTTTCATGCTGCAGTTTCCGATGCCGCAGTTGTGCTCGTCGACGAGCAGGTGGCACCCGTAGCGGTACTGCAGCAGGTTCGGGTTCCACTCGGACTGCTTGACGACTGTGCAGCGCAGGTCCTTGGGCGCACCTTTGGTGCGGTAGAGGATCTCGGCCATGACAGAAGTGAGCGACGCGCTGGTGGTCCCGTAGTCGCCGTAGAACATCGGCAGGCAGCGCTCTTTTTCTTCCACGCGGTCGAGGTAGCAGACTCGGCCCTTCCACTGGTCTTCGTTGCCGTAGCGCTTGTTGAACTCGTAGACCGTGCCGGCGACGATCGCCGAGCACATCCCGGTCATCGGGAGCACGGGCTGCGGGTCGAGGTGGCGCAGGATGCGACTGAGGTTCGTGATGCCCTGCTGGTCGCTGTACCGCGGACAGTCGGCGTAGTCAGCGGTGAGGCTCGAAGAGTTCAGCGCGAGGGAGAGGTGGTCGCAGCGCGGCCGCGGCGAGAGGCCCGTCGTCTCGTACTGGCCCCACATGCAGGCGTCGGGCTCGTCGCGCAGCCTGCGCAGGCACTCGCGCAGGAGCGCGGGTGACCAGTTCGTTTTCCCGAGCGCCGCCTGACAGATCTCCCGGACGTAAACGTCGGGCTTCGTGCCGTCGGCGACTTTCGCGAAGAAGTTCGTGCTGAAGAACTCGTCGCAGAAGCGCTTCGGGCTCGCGGCGTTCGTGCAGAAGTTTCGCAGGAAATCCTGCTGCTGGTCCGAGAGTTTGCCGCGCAGGATCCGCGCCACCGCCAGGCGGCCCTCTTGGAGCTTCTTCTGCGCAGGGTCTCGCGGGCCCGGGCTCTTCTCCCAGGCGGCGGCTTCGGTGAGCAGTTCGTGGATCTGGCACCAGTAGGGGGCGTCGTTGCGATCGAGCCAGGTGTTGAGTACGTAGTCGCACTGCTCGCGGTTGTTCGGGGCTTCGAAGTTAGCCGCCTTGATCGTGCTGTCGATGACCTTTATCTGGAAGCGGCCGATTTCTTCTTTTGTCTTCGGGCAGCTCGGGTAGACGAGCTTCTCGAGGAAGTCCGGCTTGCTCGCGACGGCACTCACGTTCTGGCCCTCCTGGTCCCGGAACTGGACGAAGACGCGTTCGACTTTGCCTTCTTTGGTCTTGAGGAGGTCCGTGATCAGTGCATCGTAGAGCGCGCAGCGGTCGCGGCCGGCGATGCGAAGGTAGCTGGGACTGGAGTTGAGGATCAGCGAGTTGAGGAAGTCGGGGTCGATGTCGATCTGCGAGAGGTCTTTGAGGTCCGTCGCCTTCAGTTCCTTCGACTTCAGCGCAGTCGCTTTGGCGTCGAAGCGCTCTTCGTCGAAGCGCAGCATGCCTTCGAAGCTCTCGAAGAGACCCGGGTACTTGAGGGACTTGGGAGCTTCGAGGGGAGCGGCGGGGGTCGACTGCGCACTGGAGAGGGAGGAGGAGGCGCTCAGTAAAACACCGAGCGCCCCGGTGAGGAACTTCTTAGAGGACCGACTTAGCGAGGATCGAGGCCACGTCTTCAACTTGCAAGTTCTCCGTTGTCTTAACCGTGCCCTTGGAGGAGTTAAAGTTAATCATACAGTAGGAGCATGAAGTGGCAAGTTTCGCCGTCTGAGTTTCCCCGATCTGCTCGAGGCGATTCTCCGCCATGTGGTGGCCCTCGGGGAGCTCGTACCACATGTTCCCGCCGCCCATGCCACAGCACTGGGCCTTGTCTTTGTTTTTCTCCATTTCTTTGAGCGTCAGGCCGGGGATACTTTGCAGCACGTCTCGCGGAGCATCGTACTCGCCGTGGTGGCGTCCGAGGTAGCACGGATCGTGGAAGGTCAATTCTTCTCTGATTTCTTTCTCGGGCTTGAGCTTTCCGCTGCGCACGAGCTCGGCGAGGAGCTCCGTGTGGTGCAGCGTTTCGAAGGCGCCGTCGTCGAACTTGGCGTACTCCTTGCCGATGGTGTGGAGGCAGTGCGGGCAGTGCGTGACGACTTTGCCGAACTCGTACTGGCGCATGTTCGCGATGTTCTCGATGGCGATCTCGTAGAACGAGTACTCGTCGCCGAAGCGGCGCACCGGATCCCCGTTGCACTTCTCCGTCTTGCCCATGACCGCGAAGCTCACCCCGGCCTTCTTGAGGAGCGCCACGGTGTCTTTGACAACTTTCTGGTTCGAGCCGTCGTAGGAACCGGCGCAGCCGACGTAGTAGAGGAAGTCGACCTTCTTGCCGGCTTCGATGACCGGAACGTCGAGGCCCTGGGCCCAGCTGAAGCGGTCTTCCTGAGCGATGCCCCAGGGGTTTCCGTTCTTCTTCACTTTGTTGACGGCGTCGGCGGCGGCCGGCGGCAGGTCGCCCAGCGTGAGGGCCTTGTAGCGCTTGAGGTCCATGATGATCTGGACGTGTTCGATGTTCGACGGGCACTCTTCCATGCACGCGCCGCAGGTGGTGCACGAGTCGAGCTCGTTCGACGCGTAGATAGGGTTTTCCCATAGATTCACGTCCTGCCCGGGGTTCGCCTCGAGGGTGTCGCGCAGCTTGGTCACGATGGTCTTCGGGTTGAGCGGCTTGTCGGCGAGGTTCGCAGGACACACCTGCGTGCAGCGTCCGCACTCGACGCAGGCGAGGGTGTCGAAGCGCTCTTTCATCGTGAGCTCGCTGGTCTTCCCGAGGCCGAAGGTTTCGGCGTTCTCGTTGTTGAAGTCCATCGGCTGGAGCACGGCACCGCGCCGGGCAGGCGTAAGAAGGGCGGAGAGCGGGATCGCGACGATGTGGAAGAACTTGCTGTAGGGGATCACGGCGACGAAGGCCATGGTGTTGGCCATGTGAAGGAACCAGGTCGTGCGGTAGATCGTCGCCCAGGCTTCCTCGCCGACGCCGAGGCCGGCGACCCCGAGCGCCACCAGCCAGCCGACCGGAGACCAGATCTTTTCTTCGAGCGGCATGCCGGTGCCGTGGAGGCGGATGCCTTCGAGGAAGTAGCCGACGACGATGAGGGCGATGAGCATGCCGTACATGAAGAGCTCTTGCTTGGGTTTCGACGCCGCGAGGTAGTCCGGCTTCTGGACGTAGCGGCGCCAGTAGGCGACGGCGATCCCGAGGAGAACCGCAACGCCGCCGATGTCGGCGATGAGCGAGACGATCTGGTAGACGGGCCCTTTGAAGATCTTAAAGGGGGTGTCCGCGTGGACGGCCACGAACTCGGTGGCGATCAGCAGAGTGATGAAGCCCCAGAAGATCAGCGTGTGGTACACCGCGACCAGAGGAGAGCGGGTCACTTTCCCCTGGAAGAAGATGGTCTTCAGGAGATTGGCGAAGTTGAGCTCCGTCGGCAAAAGCCCTTTGAGGGATTTCCCCTGAGTGACGTACTGGTACTTGGCGTAGAGACCTTTGAGGAAGACGCCGGTCGACACGGCGAGGAGGGCGTACATCGCAATTTTCATCCACACCGGGATGTTCCACATGATCTCCCGGCTTAACTCCGCGCTCACTTCCATGGCTCCTCCAAAAGAGTCTAAGACATCTGTAAAAATTTAATTATACTGACTATATTACGTGAAATAGGCGACCTGATGAATAGTTCTTTGCTTTTTTTTGGCCAACTCCTGCTGGCGACCGCTGCCCTGGCGAGTTTGCTGGTGAACCTCGTTCGTTTTGGCCTGCGTGACTCGGTCACTTTTCTTGCCCTCCTCTGCTGGGCGAGTCTCGCGGGGATTTTCAGTGCGGATTCGCTGACTTTCCTTGGCGCGCCACCCACTCTCTACTACGGCAACATCTACGGCGTGCTCCTGGGTGTGCTCGCGGGCGCCTGGTGGCCCTTCGTCTGGCTCGGAGTGCTTGAGTCGCCCACTCAGCTACAGCGTAAGGTCATGTGGCGGATCCCGCTTTTCTGCGGACTCGCCGGTCACGCTCTCGGCGCCGAGTGGACGCTGCTCCTGTTCGCGGCCTCTTGGCTCGGCGCGTGGGCGACCTTGTTCTACGCGCGCCGCACGCACTTGGTCTTGGTCCGGCTGATCCCCTGGCAGCTCGCCTTCTCGTTTGCCTGTTGGATTTTCCTAAAGGCCGATATCCTACTGGCTGCGCAGCTCTCGCTCGTGCTG
>DAIPJL010000117.1:0-9412 GCA_036770305.1 Bacteriovoracaceae bacterium
GGTTGTCCGCGTCGAGTTCTTCGACGATGTGATCGACACTCTCTCTTTGGTCGACCCGCTCCGGGGACGAGTGCTCCAGAGTTTGGGGCGGGTGGTGATCTACCCGTCGAGTCACTACGTCGTCGGCGAGGCGCGCCTGAAGGACGCCGTGAGTGCCATCAAGGCAGAGCTGCGGGAGCGGCTTCAGGAGCTCGAGGCGCAGAACAAGCTCGTGGAGGCGCAGCGCCTCTCACAGCGGACGCTGCTTGACCTCGAGATGCTGGACGAGATGGGATTTTGCCCGGGCATCGAGAACTACTCGCGGCACTTCACCGGCGCCAAGGCCGGGGACCCCCCGCCGACGCTGGTCGATTACTTTAACCGCGACTTCCTCCTGCTGGTCGACGAGTCGCACATCATGGTTTCGCAAGTCGGGGGGATGTACCGGGGGGATCGCAACCGCAAACAGACTCTGGTGGACTACGGCTTCCGCCTTCCGAGCGCACTGGACAACCGGCCCCTGCAGTTCGACGAGTTCGACGCGCGCCTTGACCAGGTGCTCTACGTTTCGGCGACGCCAGCTGACTACGAGCTGGAGCAGTCGCAGGGCGAGTTTATCGAGCAGATCATCCGTCCCACGGGCCTCCTGGACCCGGTCGTCGAGCTGCGAGACGCGAAGAACCAGGTCGACGACTTTCTCGTCGAGACGCGCCAGGCGATCGCTCTCGGGCACCGCGTGCTGATCACCACGCTCACCAAGAAGCTGGCCGAGGAGCTCACGGCGTTTTACCGAGGAGCGGGCCTGCGGATCCGGTACCTTCACTCGGACATCGACACCATCGAGCGCATGGAGATTCTCCGGGACCTGCGCCTTGGGGAGTTCGACGTGCTGGTCGGCATCAACCTTCTGCGGGAGGGCCTGGACCTTCCGGAAGTCGCCCTCGTGGGAATCCTGGACGCTGACAAGGAGGGCTTTCTGCGGTCGACGCGATCCCTGATCCAAACGATCGGGCGAGCTGCCCGGAACAGCGAAGGCCGAGTGATCCTCTACGGCTTCAAGGAGACCCCGAGCATCCGCGAGGCCATGAAAATCACATCCGAGCGCCGCGAAAAGCAGATGCGTTGGAACTCCGAGCAGGGGATCACTCCGACCACCGTCAAGAAAGCGGTCAGCGGCGGGGTGATCGACATCCTGCGCTCGTCAAGGAAAGCATCGAAGCGCGACGCCGCCCTGGTGGGCAAGACTGATCAGGATCTTTCTCCTGAGGCGATCGATGCTAAAATTGTACAACTGAAGCAAGAGATGAAGCGCGCCGCGGGTGAGCTCAAGTTCGAGGAAGCCGCGCGGCTGCGAGATGAAGTGAAGAAGCTGACGGAGTGGAGATTAATGTTGTGAAGTGGATAAGCCTCCTGATCCTCCTCGCGAGCCATGGTGCTTCGGCGGACGAAGCTTTCCGGCTCGAGCTCCATGACCGCAAACTGGTCGTGCGGTCGCCGGTTAAGGTCGGGCCGCAGTTCTCGGTCATCGTGGAGAACCAGTCGGTTTCTGCGGTACTAGGGAAGTTTTCCTCGGGCGAGGAGGACCTGCGCTTTGTCCGCGTCGCTCCGGCGAGCTCACAGACGGTTGAGTTTGCAGTCAAGAGTGGTGCGAAGGTGTTCTTCAGGCCTCTCGCGCCGGCCTTCCAGGAAGTTGAACTCGTCGCAGGGAAAAAGACCTATGAAATCCCGCCGCAGTAGCGACTGGAAGAAGCTCGTTCTCGTCATCTCGGACCTCCACCTGGGGGCCGGCAAGCAGCTCCGAGGCCGCCGCAACCTCCTCGAGGACTTCCACTACGACAGCGAGCTCATCGACTTCCTCAACTACCACTGCAGCGGAGAGTACGAAGCGAAGCCCGTCGAGCTCGTGATCAACGGAGATTTCTTCGACTTCCTCGCGGTCCCCTACGTCGAGTTCTTTGACGACGAGTTCTGGAGCGAGGAAGCGTGCCTCGAGAAGCTGCGGATCATCATGCGCGCGCACCGGCCCGTCATGCAAGCGCTCAAGCACTTCGTCTCCATGCCGAACAAGTCGATCGTCTACATCATCGGGAACCACGACGCTGAGCTGATCTTCGACTCGGTCAAGCAGGAGTTCAAGGCCTTCTTCGGGAAGGAACTCGAGGACCGCGTTCGCATCGACAACTCGCTCCACACTCACGTGCCGATCCCTGGGGTCTACATCCAGCACGGGCACCAGTACGAGCGAGCTCACGAGTTCGACCCCGAGGAGTCTATCGTCGAAGTCCAGGGCGGCGGCCGGTACTTCATCCCGTCCTGGGGGTCCTACTACGTCATCAACGTCATCAACCGGTATAAGCAGGAGCGGCCCCACATCAACGCCGTGAGGCCCATCAAGCACTTCATCATCCATGGTCTGATCTTCGACACCTTTTTTACTCTGCGCTTCATCCTCTCGAACATCCACTACTACTTCATGGTGCGGTTCTGGTACTACATCAAGCTCAAGGTGGGGTGGCGGCGCGTGGTCGGGGACCTCGTGCGCGAGCTCACGCTCTTTCAGGACTTCGAAACCCTCACGCGAGAGTTTTTCAGTGCGAAACCCCAGGCGCGGCTCTTGGTGGTGGGCCACACGCACAATCCAAGTCTGCGGCTCTTCTCCGACGGCACGGCCTTCATCAACACGGGCACGTGGACGAAGATGGTGAACCTTGACCTGTCCCAGGGGCAGGACTCGCTCTCCTTGCCCTACGCGCGCATCGCCGCCTTCGAGGACCACGTCGACGTGACGCAGTTCGAGAACCAGGTCGAGTTCGACCTGCGGGTCTGGACGGGGCTCCGGAACTTACCCTACAAAGACTTCAACTAGTCGCCTCGAGCAGCGCTGCGAGCTCTTCCTTGCCGTAGGGAGTGAAGAGTATCCTGCGAAGGCCGAGGGAGGCGGCGAGTGAGAGGTTTCTCGGATCGTCTTCCTGGGAGACGACGTAGATGCGCGCGTCCTCCGCGGCTCTGAGGAGCTCGAGCGCATTGGTGGCCTCGCCCTGGTGACACAGGACGATCTCGAAGGGAGACTTCTTCGCCTTCGCGGCAGCGATGAGCTCGAGGGCCTGCGGTGCCGAGGGGCATCCGACAACGTTGTACAGTCCGATTTCCTCGAGGAGCTGCTGAGTGTAGGTGCGCAGTTCGTGCGAGGCTTGGACGAGGAGGAGGCGTGCGGGAGTGTTCATGGGTTCATTCTATTGAGAATCGCGTGCAAAGGCGAGGGACCGAAACGGTCGGGTATGTATGATAAGTTCTCCAAATGCCACGGACTTTAAATTTTCTTCAAGAGAACCTGTGTATTCAATTGCGGGGAACTTAAGTTCTGCGAGACGAGGTACGAAACGAGATTTGTCGAGCCCATGTGGGCAGACAGAAAAATTCACCAGAGCACGGAAGCTCATCTGTTTCTCAAGGTTGGGAAAAAGAATCACCAGGGACTTGGTGAGGGAAAACAACCAAGGAGGATCTGATGGGTTTTCGAATTAATACTAACATTTCGTCGATTGCTGCCCAGAGAAGTTTGGGCATCAATAACCGCGAGAGCGAGAGCAATCTCTCGAAGCTCTCGTCGGGCTCGCGCATCACGAAGGCGTCCGACGACGCTGCGGGTCTCGCGATCTCGGAGAAGATGAAGGCGAACATCCGCTCGATGAAACAAGCGGACCGCAACGCCAACGACGGTATCTCGATGATTCAAACCGCCGAGGGTGGTTTGAACGAAGTCTCTTCGATCCTGACTCGCATGCGCGAACTGGCCATCCAGACCGCTTCGGACACAGTGGGTGACACCGAGCGCTCGATGACCAACATGGAATACCAGAACTTGAAGCAGGAGCTCGATCGTATCTCTCAGGTGACTGAGTTTAACGGAATGAAGCTCCTCGACGGCAACGGCAAGAAGTACGAGTTCCAGATCGGCGTCAACAACGACGAGTTCCAGGACCGCATCGGTTACGACTCTGGTTTCGTGAACGCGCGCATCGACGACCTCGGGGTATCTGAGCTCGACGTGACGACGAAGGAAGGTTCGCAGACGTCTCTCTCGAACGTCGACAAGGCGATCGAGAAAGTGTCTGGCTACCGCGCCTTCCTCGGTGCAATCCAGAACCGCTTGATCTCCACCAGCAACAACTTGCAGGTGAACGTCGAGAACCTGAGCCAGGCGAACTCGCGCATCCGCGACGTCGACTACGCCGACGCCACTGCCCAGCAGGCGCGCAACAGCATCCTGAACTCGGCCGGTACTTCGGTGCTCGCGCAAGCGAACGCCAGCGGCCAGAACGCCCTCAAGCTGATCGGCTAAGTTTAAAAGATACCTGCATCTTTAGGAGGACCCGGCGAATGCCGGGTCTTTTTTTATGCCATCCGCCGCAGCAGGGGGGCCGCTTCATAGCGCGCGTCTCCGGTCTCCGCATGGAGCGCGTCGAGCAGCGCAGCCACGGCGCGCTCCTGGCCCCGGGCCCACGCGAAGGGGCCCTGGGGATAGCCCACCCCGAAGACCATCGCGCGGTCGATCGCCGCCGCGTCCGCCACACCGTCGTGGAGCGCCCAGTAGGCTTCGTTGATGATGGTCACGAGCGTGCGCGCGACGGTGAAACCAAGGGTCGTGATCGTCGTCTCGACGCCCGCGAAACCGTGCGCAGCGAGCCGGCCGAGGCCCTCGTCTTTGAGCGCCGGATCGAGCACCACCACCTCGCACTTCCCCAGCCGGGCGAAGAGCGTCGAGCAGGCCAGCTTGAGCTGCGGGAACTCCGCGGCTAGTGGAGCGATCGGGTAGCAGGTGAGATCCATCAGGACGTGCTTGTCGGCGTTGGCGCGCAGGAGCGCGCGCTTCTCTTCGAGCGTGCCGGCGCTGAGGTCGACGAGCCAATCACGGGTACTCATAGAAGCCTCGCTTGGTCTTGCGGCCATGGCGCCCCGCAGCCACCACGCTCTGCTGGAGCGGGTGCGGCGCCATGCGCGGCGAGCGGCCCATCGCCTCCCAGACCGAGGTTGTTACCGCGAGGTTGACGTCGACGCCGATGAGGTCCATGAGCTCGAAGGGGCCCATCTTGAAACCGCCGACCTCACGCAGGAGGTGATCGACCTCGCGGACCTTCGCGGCGTCCTCCGCGCCGACGATGCGCAAGGCTTCGCCGTAGAAGCCGCGCGCGACCCGGTTGACGATGAAGCCCGGCGTGTCCGCGCAGACGGCGGGCTCCTTGCCGTGCTGCCGGAACCAGGTTTCGAGCTCCGCCGCGACGGTGGCCGTGGAGGCATCGGGGGCGATGATTTCCACCAGTTTCATGAGCGTCGCGGGGTTAAAAAAGTGCAGACCCAGGCAGCGCTGGCGCCGCGCCGGCGAGAGCTCGGCGGCGACCTCGCGGATCGGAAAGCTCGAGGTGTTCGACGCGAAGACCGTCGCGGGGCCGAACACCGCGTCGAGTTCGCGGAGGAGCGAGCGCTTGATCGCCAGGTCCTCGATGATCGCCTCGATCACCAGGGCCGCATCACGCGGGAGTTCCCCGCGCTCGCGAACCCGGAGCAGACCCTTGAAGCCCTCGACCTGCCGTGCGGTGAGCTTACCCTTCTCGGCGAGTTTCTCCCAGGACGCGTGGATGGCGCCGAGGGCGCGCTGGCGCTGCTCGGCAGACTGGTCGGTCAGGAAGGTTTCCACTCCCTGCTGGGCGAACCACTGGGCGATGCCCTGGCCCATGGTGCCGGCCCCGATGACGACGACTTTCGAGAGCTCGAAGGTACTCATTCGCCCTTGAACTCCGGGCGGCGCTTCTCGAGGAAGGCCGAGACGCCTTCACGGTAGTCGCGGCTGAAGCCGAGGAAGCGCTGAGATTCTTTTTCTGTTTCGAGGTTCTGCGCCCAGCTCGCCTCCTGCGCTTTGGTGAAGTTCCGCTTGGCGTGGAGCACGGCGAGCGGGGCCAGCTGCGCGAGCTCACTCGCCAGCTCTTTCGCGCGTGCGAGGGGGTCCGCGTGCACCTCACTCAGGAGACCGTGCTCCAGCAGATCCTCGCTCAGCAAGGGTTTGCCGCGCAAGGCGAAGAGGAGCGCACGGCCGTAGCCGAGGTGGCGCACGAGCTGGAACGACAGACCCGCATCCGGGACAAGACCGATCTGGGTGAACCCCGCGATGAAGCGCGTCCCCGCCGCGGCGATTTTCACGTCGCAGGCCAGCGCCACGGAGAGCCCCGCGCCGGCGCACACTCCGTTGATGGCACCGATCACGAGCTTCTCACTGCTGCGAATGGCGTTCACCAGGGGGTTCCACTCGGTCTCGAGGGTGTGGCCAATGTCCACCGGTCCCTGGCGGGCATCGACACTGCGATCGTTGAGGTCCTGGCCAGAGCAAAACGCCTTCCCGGCACCGGTGAGGAGGATCACGCGAATGTCGGCGTTCCGATTGAGGGCCTCGAGTGCTTCGATGATCTCGAGCTTAGCCTTGATGTTGAGAGCATTGTAGACTTCGGGGCGATTGATGGTGATCGTGCCGACGCTGTTTGCGATCTCAAGTGTTACATGTCCCATTCTATCTCCCTAGAGGTATCCGCGTTTCATCTGGTCCCGTTCGATGGCATCAAAGAGTGCCTGAAAGTTTCCATTCCCGAAGCCCCAGTGGTTCTTGCGCTGGATGTACTCGAAGAAGAGCGGACCGATGCAGGTCTGCGAGAAGATCTGCAGCAGGTAGCCCTCGGGGTCACCGTCGACGAGCAGGCGCAGCTCCTCGAGAGTCTTCAGGTCCTCGGTGACCTTGAACGGGCGCTGGGGGATGAGCTCGTAGTAAGTGCTTGGCACGTCGAGGAACGCGATGTCCCGCCGCCGTAGCTCGCCGACGGTAGAGATGATGTTCGGGGTCATGAGGGCGATGTGCTGCACGCCGGGCCCTCTGTGCACGTCGAGGAACTCCTGGATCTGGCTCTTGCCGCCCTCGCGCTCGGGTTCGTTGATCGGAATGATGATCGAGTTGTCCGCTAGCTGAACCACTTTCGAGTTGAGGCCCGTCTTGGAGCCTTTGATGTCGAAGTAGCGGGTCTCGACGAAACCGTAGGTCCGTTTGTAGAACTCCACCCAGTGGTCCATCTGCCCCTTCGGGACGTTATTCGTGAGGTGGTCGATGCGGGAAACGCGGGTGATGAGGGGCCGAGCCGTGGGGTCCTGCGCGATGGGGGAGAAGCCCTCACGGAACTCCCCGGCGCCGCGCTCGACGAACTCGTTGAGGACGTCTCCGAAGCCCTGGATCGCCGCGGTCTTGATCGAGCCGTGCAATGAATGGGACACCTTGAGGTCCTCCTTGAGAACGGCGCCGTTCTTTAGGACCACGTCAAGCGCGCGCTCTACGGAGTCGACCTGAAAGGAGATCTTCGAGACACCTTCGCCGTGGCCCTGGAGATACCGGCGCGAGTGGCACGCGGAGTTTTGCTCCGCCGTCACCAAGAAACGCACAGAGCCCTGAGTAAAGAGGACCTTCTCCGAAGCTTCGGCGGTGCGACTAAACCCCATGCGCGTGAAGAGCTCGACGGTCGGCGAGCTGAGGCTGTCGACGGTGAACTCGAGGTGATCGATGGACTTCAGACCCGCGGGGTTAGGGATGGTCATGGGGGGCTCCTTTTGCCCTTCGATTCTCCCCAAGCGTCCGGAGCTTGTCAAAACCTAGCGCTGGCGTTTTCGGGCCTTCGGGTTGCGGGAGACCGAGCGCTGCTGCGGCATCTTTGCACCGAAGCAATCGTCCTTCTCCAGTAGGTAAAAGTGATCCGCCTCATCGATGAGCACCTGGGCGACGTGATTCTCCACCGCGCAGATCTCCACTCGGACTCCCTCGCTCTTCAGGTGGCGGACCAGCTCGACATAGTCGGAGTCACCCGACATGATCACGATGGTATCGACCTTGCCGGCGAGCTGCGTGGCCTTGATGGAAAGCGGGATGTCGGCCGACTTGTGGCAGGGCCTCACCGAACCATAGAAATTGCTGTGCAGTTTATCAGCGAGCCGGGACGAAATGTTCTGGCCTTCGCGGAAGTAGATGAGCCGGTTCAGGCCCCGCTTGCCCAAGAGCTTGGGAATGAGCACGTCGAAGTTGATCATTCGACTATCGGCGCCATACTCGGTTTCGAGGCTGCGTTCGATGTTGTTACCGTCGATCAGGACGGCCACTGTTTGTGAAATTTGAATTGTCTGCGACACAGATTAACTCCTGCGATTCAGTGCCCCGAAAAGATTGTGTAAGGGGTCACGAGATTGATAAGATGGGGACCATATTGAGGGGGATGAATGAGTGCGAAAATCCTAAACGGGAACGAGCTCCTGATCCAAGGCGGGTTGGAGGCCGGCTTTCATCTTTACACCGGTTACCCTGGGTCTCCTCTCGCTGATTTTTTCAACATCCTCTACGAAAGAAAAGACGAGCTGCACGATAAGGGCGTGCGCGTCGTCATCGCGAACTCGGAAGCCAACGCCGCGGCCATGGCGTCTGGGGCGAAGATGGCGGGCCAGAACGTACTCGTTGCCATGAAGTCCATGGGTCTGCACGTCGCCTCCGACGCCCTCTCGGTGGGGAACTTCGCCAACCCCGGGCCCGTGTCGGCTTCCGGCGAGCGCGCCGGAGTGGTCATCGCCGTGGGCGACGACCCGTGGTCGATCTCCACCTCGACTCCGGCCGACTCGCGCTACCTGTTCAAGCACCTCCACATTCCTTTTCTCGAGCCCTCCACGCCACAGGAACTCAAAGACTGGATGCGCGTTGCACTCGAGCTGTCGCAGGAGTCGAGCGTGTACGTGGGAGTCCTCCTCACGACCTTCATGGCCGAGGGCGGCGGCCGCGTTCTGGTGGGCGAAGAAAAGCACCTCCCGCAGCAAGCGGTGACGCTCGATCCGAGGACCTTTAACCTTTCCGAGAACGTGATGGTTCCTCCCAACTCCCTGGGTGCCGATCAGCGCATGATCCGCGAGCGGTTCCCTCGTTTCTTGACGGCGCTGAAGAGTAAAAAACTCGACAAGACATTCGGCAATCCTGCCGCCGCCGTCGGCATCATCAGTTGTGGCGCGGTCTTTGAAACATTGAAACATGTGCTAGAAGAGAGCCAGCTCTTATCGCAGGTGCATCTCCTGAAAGTCGCTGGCGCCTATGCGCTCAACGAAGAGAGCGTTGCGCCCTTCCTCAAGGCCCACCAGCAGATTCTTGTGGTGGAGGAGAAGCGCGGATTCCTCGAGGCAGAAGTGTCGCTCATGAGCGCGCAGCTGAGACTGAGCTGTGACATCTGGGGCAAGAGTTTCGGTGGCACCGGTGGGTTTCCGGCACACGGCGGACTCAATGTGGAAGAGGTGCGCGCGGGCCTGCGAGATGCCCTCGGGCGCTGGGGCCTGGACGTCAGCAAGGTCATGAGTTTTACGCCGGTAGCGCTGAAAG
>DAIPJL010000118.1:0-9406 GCA_036770305.1 Bacteriovoracaceae bacterium
GTGCGGATGATCGCATTAGCATGAACACCGCCAACTTCAACGCGACGGCGGACGCGCTCGGCGTGGGAAGTCTCTCGGTCCGCAGCAAGGCACAGGCGCAGGCCTCCATCGATCCGATCACTCGTGCCTTCGACCGCCTCTCGCAGCAGCGCTCGCTGCTGGGCTCGATCCAGAACCGTCTCCAGGTCAGCTCCGCGAACCTCGAGATCTACTCGCAGAACATGAGCGAGTCGAACTCGCGCATCCGCGACCTCGACTACGCCGACGAGGCATCGAAGCTCGCCCGCAATAAGGTGATCTCTCAGGCATCGACCGCGGTGGCCGCCCAGGCCAACTCCGTCGGCTCGGTGGCGCTCAAGCTGCTCTAGCTTCTACTGCTGGAGGAAGTCCCACACTAGCTGTGCTCCGCACACTTTAGCGTCGAGCACGTAGCTCTGCGCGCGGCCACAGCCGCCGGCGGCGTCGATTGGAAAGCCGTGGCGCATGTTCGGAATCGTGACTTCGCGCACCTTCACTTCGCCGCGGGCGTCGGCGAAGACGCGCTCACGGTAGGTGCCGAGGTCACGTGACTGGGCCGGTGTATTGGGGATGGCGTGCACGTCGGTCCACTGGTCTACCAGGAACTGAGCATTTTTGTAGTTCACAATTTCGTCGCTCGTGCCATGGATGATCATCACCTCGGCCCAGGGGCCGGTGAAGGTTCCAGCGGAGCGCCGGACATGGTCTCCGCGGGTGCGCGCGTTTTGTGCGGGTGCCGAGCCGCCCATGCAGCTGAAGCCGTTGAGCGCACTGGTGGCGCAGCCGTGTGGCACACCGGCAGCGATGATCGCTTTGGAAAAAGTCTCCGGGTAGGCCGCCAGCATTGAGGCGGTGAAGGCCGCACCGGCGCTGAAGCCCATGATGGAGACACGGTCACTGGCGATGCCCGTCTGCGCAAGCGTGTGATCGATCATCGCTTTGACCGAAGCCGCTTCACCCTGATCACGCTGCGTATCCGCCGGGAGGAACCAGTTGAAGCAGCGAGCGCCGTTGTTGCCGGAGTTCTGCTGAGGAACGAGCAGATGCAGTCCCTGGCGAGCGGCGAGCTCGAGCAGGCCGCTGCCTCTGACGATATCGTTGCCCCCCTGCAGGCAGCCGTGCAGTACCACCAAGAGCCGCGGCGAGCGCAGCACCCGGGCCGGGGTGAAACTCAGCATGGTCAGCGCGCCCGGGTTCGGGCCGAAGTTGCGGACCTCGACCAGTTCCTGGGCAAAGGCTTGTGAGGAGAGCAAAAGAAGGAATGCCAGCAGACGCATAGGAGGCCCTTTTTGTGTGATTCTTTAGTTCTAACAGGCCAGCGGCGTTTAAGAAAGCCCAACGAAGAGCGACAACTCCCTGCAAAGAGTACAGAGTCGCTAAACGCGAAGTGTTATTTAGGATACACAGGCACCATGAAATGGACCGTCTGGCCCTTGTTGGCCTTGTTAATTTCTTCTCATGTTGAGGCCCGCATCCTGCGTGGATTTAGCTCCAGTAGTTTGGAGAAGAGCAACCTAAGTATTGAGGAGCGCTCCTGGCTCAACCCCTGGGGCCCACTTTCGCGCACCAAGGGGGTGCTCAGCGCTTACGGGCCCCTGGGTCGCCTGGGGCCTTTCGGTGACGACTTCTGGAACGCCACCTTCGCGTTCCGCTTGATGGGGAACTGGCAGGACCTCGCCGAGGCCCTCACCCAATTGGAAGGGCCGCTCTCCGCAGCGGGCCCGCTCTTTCTCACCGGCACCTTAGCTCAGAGCATGGCGAGCTTCATGCTACCGCCAGGTGCGCTGACGATGCTGAGTCCAGGCGGGAGCTTGCACGTGCTCGGCAACGGAGGGGCGCTGGGGCCCTTGGGCATCGCCGGGGCCCTTGGCCCTAACGGGGCGCACGGCTTCGAGCGCAACGAGCGCGGAGACTATTTGAACAAAAATAATCGTGTGGTGAAAACGCTCTCCGTGAAGCTCGCCGACGGCGCGCGCCGCTTCGACCTCTTTGAGCTCTACCGCGCGGACGCCGTTAGGTCCACCGAAGTGCTGGACACCTCCTTCGCTCTGCGCGGAACGCTCGCGAGTCGGGGCGAGCGCAAGCAGCTGGCGTATTCGAAACGCCGGCAGTGGGTGAGCATCGTCTTGGTGCCGGAGTTTGAGCTCGATGGGTTCGCGGTGAAAGTTCGCGACGAAAGAGGAAACGAGTTCTCCGCCGAGAGTGGTGCCCTGACGAGTTTCGTCGTTCTCCAGGTGGAAGGCGGGACACGGCTTGAGATTAGCTTATCTCACCAGCGCACGGGGCACGTGCTCGCTCACAAGCCCTACCGGCTCATCGTGACGGGAAGCGAGAACCTCGCCAGCGTCGAGCGCGACTTCCATCAGCTCGTCGACTAGCGCAAAGACCTCTTCCACGCGCGCCGCTCGCCAGCGCGATGGTGAGCGGCGATCGATCTCCGGCGTGAGCAACTCCCGGTCGTAGCGGATGCGATTTCTAAGATCCAGGGACGTCGTTCCGCACTGCACGCGGCGGCACCACTGGTCGAAGGCCTCGGGCATCTCGCCGCCGAAGGGGATGAAGCGCATGGGGTCGATGACTCCCTGGCGCGTCAGGGTGGCGATCTGCCAGTCGGCGTAGAGCGTTTTCTGCAGGTAGCGTTGCTCGTAGCTCACGAAACTCTGCAGCGCCTCGCGGGGGCTTCGCGCCGCGAGGCTTGCCCGGAGGTCCGCGTCGCGCACCAGCGTCGCCACGTGGGCTTCGCCACACCGGTCGAGGGCAACGAGGAAGGCCGTGAGTTCGTGGTGAAGGTCTTCGCTGGCGTCGAGGAGCTTCAGCGCCGTGGTCAGCGGGAAGAGAGCGCTGAGCTGCGTGAGGGGGCGGCCCCGCAGGAAGCTTAGGTCGAAGCGCACGATGTCTTCGTCGAGCACCCGGGCACGTTTCCAGTACTGAGCACGCACGACGCGGCCTAGCTGGTGCGAGGCTTCGGCGTAGAGCTCGCTCATGACCCTCACGAAGGGGTGCTGCGCCTCGCGGGAGAGGCGCGCGTAGCTCGCGGTGATGCGGCGATTGCGCAGCACCTGGCCCCCAAGCGTGCGCGGCATGCTCGCGGAGGAAAACTCCTCGCTGCGCGTCCGGCGCCAGTCGCGCAGGCTCCACTCCGTGGGGCAGCTGAGTGCCACCGAGGGAAGAAAGGTGAGCAGAAAAAAACACCACCTCATGTGGAGCTAGCGAGCTTGAAATTCTTCGAGGATTTCTGCGCCTTGTGGATCCGGTGAATCAGCCGGCGGATGGCGATCTCCTGCGTCCAGTTCTCGGTGACAAACTTCGCACCGAATCCGGCCACCCCGTGGATCGAGTGCTTGTTCATGATCTGCAGGGGGACAGCGATGGTGATGCCCATCGCGGAGAGCGAGAGGTGGAGCCGGTCTCCGACGGCGACCTGGGCACTGTCTTCCACGAAGACCCCCGACTTCGAAATGTTGAGCACGTTCGCGCTGAAGGTGAGATCCGCGCGCGAGAACTGCGCCGGCAGCTTGATGGTGTAGCGGCGCATGGGCTCCCACCAGCGCACGCGCGCATCGAAGAAGGGTTTGCGCGTGCCGGGCAAGAGGAAGTAGAGGAAGCTCATGATGGAGAAGACCGTGAGCGCGTAGTTGTAGAAGAAGGGCGAGTCGCTGTTGTAGGGCCAGGTGTACTCCTCGTAGGTGACGATGGAGTAGATGATGTAGGCCTGGATCGCCAGAAAGGCGAAGTAGTTAAACTTGCGCAGCTTGAGGATGAAGAGGCCCGCGATCGGAAACACCAGCCAGAAATCGACCACCTCGAAGAAGGAGGCCCGGGCGCTGAGGTTTGAGACGATGACGGCGAAGTCGAAGTGGGTGATCGCCTTGAAGTAGAGCACCTTGATGAGCGGCTCGACGAGACAAAGGATGGAAATCAGTGTGAAGATGAAGGGCTTTTTTCTCATCCTCCTATTGTATGTAGATCGTGCCCAATCTCAAATCGCAATCTAAGTGCTTGAAGCCTCATGAATGACACCCCGCCGAGACGCGGAAGAAGCGCCCACTATTTTTAACAGCTTGTGAGGTCATTCCTCGCGCTCGCACCGGTGACACTGGTAACTCGCGGGCGGGCCCGCTTTACTTAAAGAAAACTCAAGGAGAGTGGAATGAAAACTCTGGTACTTTTGTCGTTTATTCTCATGAGCTCAGGCCTCGCTCAGGCACAAGAAAGCGAAGGGCAAGAAGAGAGTAAGTGGCGCCGGCGCTGCGAGTGCTCGGTGACGGACTGGGACCGAGGGCACTACTACGGGTCGTCGAACCGCTCCGCCGAGGAAGCCGTGGATCGTGCCTTCCGCGACTGCTACAACCGCACCCTGAGCCCCGGCACCTGCGAGGTTGCTCGCTACGACTTCTGCGGCTGCCGCTACTAGCTCTTTACGCATCGTCGGGCCTGGGCCAAGCTAGCGCCCATGGCCTGGTCGCTCTATTTCTATTCACCGCGCTCGGCGCCGGAGCTCGACGAAGGCGTCGAAGTCCTGCGCAAAGCTTTCCAGCAGGAACTCGAAGACCTCTTCTCCGATGACGAGCTGGAGCGCTTCGCCCCGGCCCTCGAAGACCTCGCGCCGGCGAGCGTGGCCGAGCGCCTCGCGGAGCTGTGCTGGGAAGACTTCGAGAACCACCAGGAGAAGCCTGCGCTGCGGGAGTCCTTCGAGGGGACGCGCAGCACTCTCAGCCTCGAGGCCTTACCCTTCCTCGAAACGAATCCCTTCCAGGTGAGCTTCCTGCGCTCACTGCTCACGAGCATCGGCGAGGGTGTTCTTGATCGCGGCGGCGCCGGGGAACTCCTAACGCTCGACGAGTTCCTTGGGGAGATCGCTGGTCTCAAGGGCATGGAGTCGCTGCTGCGCGAGGCCCCGCCGGCGTCGCTGGTGCGTGCCCGCGGTGCCATGGACGAGCTGCTGGATGAAGTCTACCAGGAGCTCGAACGCCTACGGGGCCGCGTCGATCCGGCACTCTGGCCCGAGAAGCAGCAGCTGATCGTCCGGCCACTCTTAGAGAAGAGGCTCGATGCACAGCAAGCGTTCAAGGCCGCGGGCCTGAACGCCAAGGACTTCGGCGACCACCTCGAGAGTCTAAAGTTTCGCCTGCGCCGGCTCTAGATCGAGCTCCACGAAGAGCGGCTTGTGGTCCGAGCCGCGCACGCCCGGCTCGACCCAGGCGCGCGAGTACGGAAGGCCCTTCACGAAGGCGTGGTCGAGGTAGTTCTGCGTGCCCCACCAGACCATCCGGCGGTGGCCGTTCTCGAACCGCACTTCCTCGAAGCCGCGCTCTCGTGCCAGCCGCTGCAGGAGCGCCGTGCGCGCTCTGGTGCGCGTGTTGAAGTCCCCGGCCCACAGGACGGGGCCGGAGTGCTGGTCGATCACAGCGAGCATCTGCTCGAGGTGCCGGCGAAAGGCCGCGTAGCTCGTGAGGTTGATGCCGTGGACATTCACCACCAGTAGCTCCTCTTCGAGGCCCGCGAGCGGGTAGCGCGAGTAGATGGTGGCCTTGGGCGTGTTGACCACCGGTTCCCGGTCGCGGGTGTGCGTCACCTCGTGGGTGCCACGGACGGTGGTGGCGTTGATCACGCCCGTGGGCCTACCGAAGTTAAGGAAGCTCACACCCATGGCAAACTCATGAGTTGGAAAAAACTGTCGCACGAAGTTGAAGCGCGGCGAGGTGATGCCTTCCTGCAGGACGAGGAGGTCCTGGCCCGAGCTCAGGCGGAGGAACTCCAGTTGCCAGGGATCTTCCTCGGTCTTTTTGATGTTCCAGATCATCGCTCGTAGCGTCTGGCCCGTGAAGAAATCCGCAGTGGCCTCACCCAGGTGCTGCAGGCGCTTATGGACTGGAACTGGGGAGATGGGTCTTCTGAAGGCCTCGACGTCTTGGGGAAAGGCGAGGGCGCTGAGCGAGAAAACAAAGAGCAGAGCGAGGGTGTGCTTCATGCATATGTTCGCTCACCGAAACTGAAGTTTACCGGAAGACGTCCAGTGTCTTCCGGTATCAGTGAGCTAGTGACTCCAGACTTTAGCGTGACAGAATTCTACATCACCGTCAAAAACTTCGGAGAGGAGCTCGAAGCTGTCGCCAAGTTGTTGAAAGACCACGTACATGCCGTTGCCGCCACCCACGCCAATATTAAGACGATAAAGCACGACCTCTGGAAGCGCCGCGGCTTCGATGGTCTCGACGGTGATGTCGTCCACGAAGCTCATGCCCTCGGGAGCGAATTGTTTTTCCACCGCATCGATCAGCCCGCTCGGGACGCCGGCGAGCTGTGCACGGGTGCTGGCCTCGTTGCCGTAGCTTGGCTCGAAGTAGCTGACCACCTCGGCCACCACTCGGTAGTGGATGTCCTGGTAGTCTTGGTGGAGCTGACAGCGGCCCACGTAGTTTCCTTCCTCAGTGTAAGCGTCCTGCCAGCGCTCCGTGCGGGACATGTCCTGGGCGACGACGTGGCCTGCGAGCAGGAGAAGAGTTGCGATGAGGGTGAGTTTCATGGGCCGATCCTTGCTGAGTGTGGTGGTGATGGAGTGAGAGTGTTTTAGTTAGATTGGTTTTCGATGTATAATCTAAAAAACGGATGGTATGCATTCAGCGCTGTGAGTGTGAGGTGTTTTTTGGTAGAGCTGCCGCCATGGTGGAATGGAAGATCGCACTGGAGCTGGTGAGGGGGAAGGAGCTGGGACTCTTACGGCCACCTTTGCCCTTTCCGCTCGAAATGCGAGAGCTCTTTTCTTCGCTGCAGATCTTCGAACCCTGGCGCCCGGATGTGTTGCGGTGGCAGAAGCACGGCGCGCGGGTGTTTCACGACATGGCCGAGGCCGCACCGGTCAGCGAGGTCATCGTGGTCCCCACGCGCAGCCGGGTAGAAAGTTTGGCGCTCATCGCCCAGGCCCTCCGGTGGGCGGGCACAGAGGGAAGGGTCCACTTCGTCTGCGCCAACGGTGCGGGGGCCAGAGGCTACCTTGCGCACCTCTCCAAACTCTTGCGCCCCTTCGAAGCGGAGAGCAAAAGCAAATGCCGCTATTTTAGCTTCGGTCTCGCTGACGTGCAGGACCACCGGGTGCTGAGCGAGTGGGAGAGCGCCGGCGCCGCACTCGAGACGGAGGGACTCTGGAGTGCCGCGGGGGTCTATGGCCACGGAAAAATCGACGCGGGCTCGAAGCTCCTCGTGGAGCACCTGCCCGAGCTCAGAGGAGTTGGTGCCGACCTGGGTGCGGGTGTGGGGTATCTCTCGAAGATGCTGCTAGGGAAAGGGCCTGCGCTCGCGATCCATCTGCTGGAGGCCGATGCCCGAGCGCTCCTGTGTGCCGAGAGAAACCTCGCGGCCTATCCGACGGCGAGGTTTCACTGGTGCGACGTCTTGCAGGAAACTCCCGTGGCGGAGAAGTCGCTGGACTGGGTCATCATGAATCCGCCTTTTCACGAGGGTGATCAGCAGGCGCGCTCGCTCGGGGAAAGTTTCATCCGGCGGGCCGCACGCCTCCTGCGCGCGGGGGGAGAGCTCGTGATGGTGGCCAATAGTTTCCTCGCCTACGAAGACGTGCTCGCCGAAGAATTCACGCAAGTCTCTCGCCTGGCCCAGGCCGATGGCTTTAAGGTGCTCCATGCCCAGCGCTAAACGTCGCCTCGATCAATTGCTCTCGTCCCTCGGACTGGTGGCCCGCTCGCAAGTGGCGGCGGCGATCCGCGCGGGAGAGGTGAGCGTCGAGGGGGAGGCAAAGCTTCGGCCTGACTTGAAAGTCGATCCCGCTAAGGTGCAGTGGCAGGGCAAGGCGCTCGAGCACACCGAAGGCCTTCTCATCATGCTCCACAAACCCTTGGGAGTGGTGTGCTCGCACGACGAAAGCGAGGGCCCGAACGTGTACCAACTCCTGCCGGCGGCGTGGCGTGCGCGCCATCCTGCGGTGGAGAGCGTCGGCCGGCTCGACAAGGAGACCTCTGGACTGCTCTTGCTAACGGATCAGCACCAGCTCCTCCATCGCCTTATCTCGCCTCGGCAGCACGTGGCAAAAACCTATGTGCTCGAAACAGATCTTCCGATCCCATCGTCTCTGGTTGCGCTCTTTGCGAGCGGCGACCTGCTCCTCAAGGGGGAGGGAAAGGCCTGCTTGCCCGCGCAGCTGACCATCCTCGAAGAGCGCAAGGCGACCCTGGTGCTGCACGAAGGAAAATACCATCAGGTGCGGCGCATGTTCTCCTCGCAGGGGCTGGAGGTGCTCGCGCTTCACCGCCGAAGCTTCGGGGCGCTCGAGCTGGGGGATCTGCCCGTCGGTGCCTACCGCACGCTGCCACTCGACTTTCGCTTCTAGAAGATCTCCCAGGCGGTCTTCACGTCGGTGAAGTCGAAATCCATGTACGGGTAGCGCAGGTTCAGCGCGTCGCCTTTCTCATTGTAGAGCGGCAGCCGTGCGGGGAATTTGTTTTCCTTGTCGGGCACCTGCGTAATTAGTCCTTTGATAAAGTAATCTCGGTCGGCGAGGAAGCTGTTGAACACCGCCAGCAGCGTCGTCTCGTAGCTTCCGCTGCGCTTCCACACTGCCGTGTTCAAGAGCTGGGCGAAGACGCGCATGCGCTCCTTGTCGGCGCCCAGGGCCCGCGCCTTACGGAGCTGGGCGATGACCTGCCGAAGCCGCGCCCCCAGGGGGTGTTCGCTGCGGTGGTGGTGGGTGCGGGGACTGGCCGAGGGGCGCCACTGGAGTTCGGCGAGCGGGACCCCCGTGATCTGCGAGAGCCGCTGCCAGAGCTCGGCGTCGCTCAGCCCGAGGACCTTGCGGATCGCGCGCTGGTGGTACACGAGCAGCGCCTCGGAGAGCGTTTCTCCCCACTTGTTGTTGGTCGAGTGGAGCTCGGGCGTGAAGCTGATGAACTGCGGGTCCTGCGCCAGGGTGGTGAGCATCGGGATGTAGCGCGTGCGCAGGTCGCGGCTGGTGGTGGCACGGTCGAAGATCGTGAGCTTGACCTCGGCGCGCACGTTGTCGAGTTTCCCGTCCGACTCCACCTTCGCCGTGAGCTTGATGTCCTTGCTCTCGTGCGCGTTTCCGAGCACGGCCCACTCGGCCAGCGAGAGGATGCTGACCTGGAAGCGCTCGCGGGTTTCCTGCACCAGACCGTCCGCGTCGCGCTCCGCGAGCGTGATGTTGTCGACGCGCTGGATGGCGCGGAACCGGTAGACGGAGAGGAGGTTCAGGCGGCGCCGGTTGAGCCGGTAGTGCGTGTCGAGGTCACTGCGCTCGGCCAGGGGCTCGAGGAAGCTCTCGTCGTTAGTGCGCATGAAGCGATCCATCGCCTCTTCGACGGCGACGGGGTCGCGCTTCTTCGGATCGAGCGTGTAGATGTCGCGGGAGAGCAAGCCGCGG
>DAIPJL010000119.1:0-9334 GCA_036770305.1 Bacteriovoracaceae bacterium
GTATGCCTGCACCGGGTTATTACTGTGCTGACGGATATGCGCTTACGGATACGGGGCATCCTGGGTTTGAGAAGTTTTGTGTTTCAAATTCCATTCATGACTTTGGAAACTACAAATACATTGATGGACGTCCGGACGGTTGGATGCCTTGGAACAGTTGGAATGACTATCGTGCAAACTCATGTCATAGCTCAAGCCTAACCTTTAGCAATTTAAGTGGTTCAAGTGCAGCTGCGTTTGCTTGCAACAGCACTGTAGTTCAAAATGCATGTCAGGAGGGATCGCTCAGTGATGCCAGCGGGCCTGAATGGGTGTACCCTTTTAATGAAGCATACTATTCAGTATCAGAAGACTCGTTTATGTCGACTGTATTAGTAGATACAGTTAGCTGTGTGAGTACTGACTTGCCAGAGAATTCGATAGAACTTGATACGATACGACCCTATCGGTGTTGCCATAGACCAGTTCATGTCGAATAAGACCACTCCATTCGAGAGCCGCTCACAGCGGCTCTCTTCATACTTGATCATATTTCCCCGTAATGTCTGAGATCATAGCATTCAAATTTTGGATGCTGATCCCTTGAGTTTGGAGGGAGCGAATACTGATGTCATCGGGCGATTAATAATTAGATTTATTCTAAGTGCACTGAAAATCATCTATAGCGAGCGTCAATGATTTTCCAGTGAGGCACTGATGATTAGTCCCATAAAAACACAAACTGGTTTCTCTTTGCTGGAAGTCATCATAGCCGGCAGTTTACTCGGTGCAATTTCCCTCGCCCTGATGCAAATGAATTCAAATATGTTTAAAGGGCAGGCGACCGCCAAGGTCAAGATGGAGGAGATTGAGCTGCGCCGTCTGATGATCTCAGTTTTAGCTGAAAAACGTGCGTGTGAAAATACCTTCTCCGGGATCTCCGTCGGTCAAAGTGTCTCCTCTATTAAAACAACCAACAACAGTAGGATGTTTGAGGTTGGAAAGTCTTACGGTAGTAACTCCCTTCAGCTGCAGAGTATGACAACGCGGGACAAAGGGGAGGTTGCAACCGGAACACGAATGATTGACCTTCTTGTCACCACCCGGAAGCTTCAAAAGCAAGCGTACGGCGCAGATGTCAAGAGTTTCACAATTCCTCTTAAAGTAAACGCCCTTAGTGCCACGGCACTGGTCACTTCTTGCTACAGCGATGAGAACGCCATCGTCTCGAACGCAACCAAAGAGGCGTGCCTTGCTTTGGGAGGCGTTTGGAATGTGACAACCTCTTCCTGTACTTTATCAAGCTATGTGCGAAAAACCGGTGACACGATGACCGGAAACCTTAGCCTCGTCGGTCTTAATGCCTCAGGAAATGTTAACGCCACCGGAAACATTACTACTTCGGGCAATCTGAATACCGCCGGCAGTGTGGTCGCAGGCGCTGATTTAACTGCAAGCGGGAGGATTCAATCTAGTACGACTATCTCCGCTCAAGGAAACATCACGACCAGTCAAAAGATCTGCACCAATAGTAACTGTAAATCACTCGACGAACTGGCACTCGCGAATCAGAGCTGTCCTAATGGTCAAGTGGCCAATGGTGTCAAGGCCGACGGCAAGCCTAACTGTAGAGCGCTTCAGTGCCCAGGGAATCAATTCTTCGCAGGTATTGATGTCAGCAATAATCCCGTTTGCCGTCCTTACCCCACGAATACATGCCCTACGAACCAATATGTGAAACAAGTTAACGCTGATGGGACTGTTCAGTGTGACATCATACCAAATACGGCAAACGCAACATGTCCCGCCGGGCATGTGCTCCAATCGATAAGTGCTGGCACTCCTACCTGCGTTCCTGTGCAAGCTAATATCTCTTGTCCAGATGGATTGGTACTGAGGGGGATATCGAATGGCAATCCGGTGTGTGGTTCACCAGTATCGGTTAGGCACATTAGTAATTCGAGTCAAAGAAATTTTGTATCTACAAATCGCGGTCAACATCAATTAAGCATCGTTTGTCCATCTGGAGAAATGGCGATCAGTGGCGCTGGTGAGTGTTATGCGAGCGCTTCCAACGGCAATGCGGCAGCGAGCCTTAGCTCAAGTGTTCCTTCTTCGGATTTGCAAAGTTGGAAAATTACTTGTTCAGCGAATGCGGAAGGCTATGAGCATCATAGTGTTAACTTTACTGTTACAGTAGTGGCCAATGCCTTTTGTGTCAAAAGATGAGTTAAGGATTCTCGGTAGGATAGTTTCCTCTTCACTCGGCGTAGACGTTGTGAATGGCGAGGATGCGGCACTGGTGCGGGTCGACGACGACGAAGTCCGTGAACCAGCCGCTCCAGTAGCTCCCGGAGACTTCGAAGACCAAGACGTCCTGCGGGAAACTCCCTAGTTCTCGGCCGCGGTAGTCGCGCAGCATCTCCGCACGGGGGTGAACTTTGCCCTCGTTGATGCGGTAGGGGATGTCGGAGATCTGGCCACCTTCGTGGGCGTAGTTGAGACGGGTCTTTTCCGCGCAGGCGGAGAAGCTCGCGAGGGCGAACTCAGGAAGGATCAACAGGGCCAGCAAAAAGAGTTTCATCGTCTACCTCTACGGGTTCGGGGAACACTCTTATTATCTATGGGATGAGCTGATTTTTGTCAGCGAGAATGGGTTGAAGGTTTTGATCTTAAAATTAGATCGATAAGAATGAAAACCTTTGTCACATATTAGACGGACTTGGCGTTCACTCAAGTCGAGTTAATATGTTCTATGAGGAGGAACTCATGCCGAAGAAATTTGCTGCCCTGGCCGTGCTCTTGGGGACGACGCTGGCCTTTGCCTTCGACCCCGAGGCGTTTAAGAAGCCCACGGATGCGGAGCTCAAGAGTAAGCTTTCACCCATCTGCTACGCGGTCACGCAGCAGGAGGGCACCGAGCGGCCCTTCGCCAACGCCTTTTACAAGCTCAAGGACCCGGGGCTCTACGTCGACGCCGTCTCCGGCGAGCCGCTCTTCAGTTCGCGCGATAAGTTTGATTCCGGGACCGGCTGGCCCTCCTTTACCCGGCCGATCCGTGAGGGGCTGGTGACAAAAAAGGTCGACCGAAAGCTCGGGGTACCTCGAGTGGAGGTGCGCTCCAAGTACGCCGACTCGCACCTCGGCCACGTCTTCGACGACGGCCCTGGGCCGGAAGGGAAGCGCTACTGCATCAATTCGGCTTCGCTTCGCTTCATTCCCCGCGACGAAATGAAGGCGGCAGGCTACGCGGACTACTTGCCGGACGTCGACGCGCCTTAGTTTAGTTTTTGGACTCGGTCACAAGAATGCAGAGGTAGTCGTGGCAGCCACAGGCGACTGCCATGCCGCCTTGGGCGACGCAGTCCACGGCGTACTGATCACCGGCGGTGAACTCGCCGGTGCAGATGACGTCCTCCGGGGACATCGGATGGCAGGCGCGGGTCTGGCCCTGCCGGTCGAGCCCACGCACCAGCGGGGAGACAGGCGCAGCAAGAGCGCTAAAACTAAAAAAGAGGAGCAAAGTTATACAACGCATGAGGTACTGGTCGGCGCTATTGCGCCGTATCTCAACCGAGTAAAACGCTTTAGGACCTTCCAAGCCTGGGCCGCAGCAGGCATACTAGTCCTCTATGAGAAATACAGTGATTTTCTACCTCAACGGCGAGCGCCAGGAGGTGCAGGGCGCCGAGGCCTTTTTAACTCTCTCCGATTACCTACGCTACCAGCGGGGCCTGACGGGCACGAAGGTGGTGTGCGCCGAAGGGGACTGCGGGGCCTGCACCCTCGCGCGCGCGCGGTTCAGCGCCGGCAAGCTCACTCCCTACGAGTCCATCAACTCTTGCATCGCTTTTGTGTGGCAGCTCGATCGCACCCACCTCATCACCGTCGAGGGACTGGGAGAGAGCAAGGCACTGCATCCGGCGCAGCGGGCGATGGTAGACTGCCACGGGGCCCAGTGCGGCTACTGCACGCCTGGCTTCGTGGCGGCGCTGGCCTGCATGAAGGATGCCGCTCAGCGCGAAGGCAAGTCGCTCGAGGAAAAAGATGTGAAGAACGCGCTCACCGGGAACCTGTGCCGCTGCACCGGCTACCAGCCGATCATCGAAGCAGGCCTGCGCCTATCGAGGCAGAGCGAGGTACCGAAGCTTAGCGAACTCTTCGACGACGCGACGATCACGCGCGAGCTGGCGGCGCTCGACCCCGAGCTCGATGTGGTGTGGCAGGACAAGCGGGCGCTCCTGCCGGCCTCGCTGAAAAGCGCTTTTACTCATGGGGACGCGCGCATCGTTTCGGGAGCGACGGACCTCGGCGTGCTTCACAACAAGGGCCGCTGGCAGGGCCAGAAGCTCATGAGTCTCTCCGCCATCGAGGAGCTGTCGGAGATCACCCACGAGGCGCAGCAGATCGTCATCGGGGCGCGCGTGGGCCTGTCTGCGGTCGCCCGCGGAGTGGAAAAAGATTTCCCCGAGTTCTCGCGGCTGCTGCATGTCTTCGCCTCGCCGCAGATCAAGCACTCGGCGAGCCTGGTGGGCAACCTCATGAACGCCTCGCCGATCGCCGACACCATTCCGTTCTTGAAAGTCGCGCACGCCCGCGTGCGGCTGCAGTCAGAAAGTGGCGTGCGCGAAGTGGACGTCAACGACTTCCTCGGGCGCGGTTATAAAGAGATCAATATTCGTGCCGGCGAAATCGTCACCCACGTGGTGCTGCCGAAGACCGAGGATCACTTTAAACTCTACAAGGTCGCGCGCCGCGAGGACCTCGACATCTCGGCCGTCACCATGGCCCTGCGCTACCAGCTCCGGGACGAAAAACTTTCCGAGTTCAAGCTCGCCGTCGGCGGCGTGGGCCCGAGCGTGCTGCGCTTCCAGGGCCTCGAGCAGAAAGCGCGCGGCGAGCGCCTGAGTGAGAAGCTCATGCGCGATCTCGCCGTGGAGCTGGATCAGCAGATCAATCCTTTGAGCGACGTGCGCGGCTCGGACAAGTACCGGCGCCTCTTGTGCCGCAATCTCCTGGTGAAGTTCGCTCATGAGGTGGCCCCGTGATCGGCCAGAACACGCGCCACGACGCCGGCGTCACCCACGTCACGGGGGAAAGTGTGTTTATCGACGACCGGCCCGAGAGCCGCGGCGAAGTGCACGTCGGCATCGTCGGCGCGCCGGTGGCCTGCGGCGAGGTGCTTGCGATCCACAGCACCGAGGCACTGGCGCACCCGGATTGTCTGGCGGTGTACACCGCCGCGGATCTCGTCGGAAAGAAATGGGGCACCATTGTCCACGACCAACCCATTCTAGTGGAGAAGCGCATCGGCTACCGCGACGAAGCGGTGGCGCTGGTCGTGTCGCGCTCGCGCTACACGCTCGAAGAGATCAAGAAGCTTGTGCGTATTGAAGTCAAAGAAAGCGCGGGGATCTATTCTATCACCGAGGCCCGGGCGGCGAAGAGCGTTCTTTATCGCGCGGCGACCCCGTTCGCGCAGGGGAATGCAGATGCGGCGCTTGCCCAAGCACCGCATCGTTTGAAAGGTGTGTTCAAGGTGGAAGGGCAGGAGCACTTCTATCTTGAAAGCCAAGCGGTCATCGCTTACCCCCTCGAGCAAGATCAGCTGGAAGTGCACGCTTCGAGTCAGCACCCCAGTGAAACACAGCGGGTAGTCGCCGAGGCCCTGGGCCTTCCGCTGCACAAGATCGTCTGCGTGGTGAAGCGCATGGGCGGAGGCTTCGGCGGGAAAGAGTCGCAGGGCGCTCCCATCGCGGCCTACGCGGCGCTGGTGGCGCAGAAGCTCAAACGCCCGGCGCGCCTGATCCTCACGAAGGACCAGGACATGCAGCTCACCGGCAAGCGCCACCCCTTCGAGAACGAGTGGGAGGTGGGCTTCGACGACCAAGGCCGCATCCTCTCGCTGAAGGCCACGCTGCAGGCCGACGGCGGGGCCTATGCTGATCTTTCGAGCTCGATCCTCGAGCGCGCCATGTTCCACCTCGACTCGGCCTACTACCTGCCAAATTGTTGGATCGATGCCGTCTGCTACCGCACCAACCACACCTCGCACACCGCCTTCCGGGGCTTCGGTGGCCCGCAGGGGAGCATGACCATCGAGAGCATCCTCGAGGACATCGCTGCGCACCTGCGGCTCGACCCGGCGAAAGTGCGAGAGATCAATCTCTACCGCGGCGACAACGTGCGCACACCTTACGGGCAGGATCTTGAGAACAACATGCTCCCGCAGATCTTCGACGAGCTCCTGCGTACCAGTGATTACCAGCAGCGCCGGCAGGCGATTGAGCAATTCAATGCGCAGAGTAGGGGTAAGGTGCGAGGCCTTTCGCTTTCGGCCACAAAATTCGGCATTGCCTTCACGGCGCGCTTCCTCAACCAGGCCAATGCTTTGGTGAATGTGCACCTCGATGCGACGGTGCAGGTTTCCACTGGCGCCACGGAGATGGGCCAGGGGGTGAACACCAAGATCGCCCAGATCGTCGCCCATGCGCTGGGGCTGGGGATGGAGCACGTCCAGGTCATGCCGACCTCCACGGAGAAGAATCACAACACCTCCGCCACGGCCGCCTCTTCCGGCGCGGATCTCAACGGTGCGGCGGCGCTCGAGGCCACCAACCTGATCAAGGCGCGGCTAGCGGCGCTGGCAAAGAAGGTCTTCGCCGGAGAACCTGCGGATGCGATGAAAGAGTACGAGATTCTGCAGGCCCCGCTGCCGACGGAGATCGAGTTCAAGGACGGCGCGGTGGTGGATCGCCAGAGCGGCCTGCGCATCGAGCTTAAGAAGCTCATCGGCATCGCCTACCTGAACCGCATCTCCCTCGGCGCCTACGCCCACTACAAGACTCCGGGCCTGGGCTTCGACAAGGAGAAGGTGCAGGGCAAGGCCTTCAACTACTACACGCAGGGCTTCGCCGTGAGCGAAGTCGAGGTCGACACCTACACCGGCGAGCTGAAGGTGCTGCGGGCCGATCTCTTGATGGACCTCGGGCGCTCGCTGAACCCTGGCATCGACCAGGGCCAGGTGACCGGCGCCTACATCCAGTCCATGGGCTGGGTGACCAGTGAGAAGCTCTTCTGGGACAAGACGCACCGGCTCGTCTCCCATTCGCCCACCACGTACAAGATCCCCAACATCCAGGACACGCCGCGGGTGTTCAACGTGGCGCTGATTCCGAACGACGAGAACCGCAGCAACGTCCACCGGTCGAAGGCCGTCGGAGAGCCGCCCTTTCTGCTCGGCATCAGCGTCTGGACGGCGGTGAAGAACGCGCTCTCGTACTTTGGTAAAGGCGCGGGGCTCACCAGTCCGGCGACGGCGGAAGAAATTCTGCGTGAACTCTCGGGAGAATTCTGATGGAGCAGCTCTTCGACCAATTCTGCCGCCACTTCGTGCGCCTCCACGACGAGGGCCGCGAGCTCGTGGTGGTCACCATGACCGATTCCCGCGGCGGAGCTCCGCAGGACGAAGGCGCGCGCATGATGGTGGGCCCCGAGGGCCTGATCTTCGGCACCATCGGCGGCGGCAAGATCGAGCAGCGCTGCCTCGAGGTCGCTCGCGAGCTGCTGCAGAACCCCGCGGCGCCGAAGGCGCAGACGCAGGTGTGGAACCTCCAGCGCGACATCGGCATGAGCTGCGGCGGCGAAGTGAGCATGTTCTTCGAGGTGTTCAGGCCTTCGCGCCGCTGGCACGTGGCCATCTTCGGCGCCGGGCATGTGGCGCAGGAGCTCGTTCCCTTGCTGCTGAAGCTCGACTGCTACCTGAGCGTCATCGACCCGCGCGCCGACTGGCTCGAGAAGCTTCCCCAGAGCAGCGCGCGCTTCAAGAAGATCTGCCGCGACGACATGCAGAGTGTGCTCGCTTCCCTGGCCCCGGACACGTTCGTCGGCATGATGACCATGGGCCACAGCTTCGACGCCCCCATCCTCAAGCGCGCGCTCCTCGAGTTCGACTTCCCCTACATCGGCGTCATCGGCTCCGCGCAGAAGCGACGCCGCCTGGAGAGTGAGCTGCAGGAGGCGGGAGTGGCAGCGCAGCGGTGCAAGTCGTTCTTCTGCCCGATGGGCGAGGACTTCGGAGGGAACGCTCCCGCGGAGATCGCCATTTCCATGCTGGCGCAGCTGCTGCGGGAGCGAGATCGCTTCTTCGCTAGATCGTCTGGATGACTTCGCTCAGCGGCTGGCGGACCTTCTTGAGCTGGGCGTACTTGTCCTCGCCGGAGCGGTAGCCGGCCGCGCAGCACACCACCGAGCGCCAGCCGGTGCCTTCGAGCTTGAGGATCTTGTCGTACTCGGCGGGAGCGAAGCCCTCGATGGGACAGGTGTCGACGCCGAGGAGGGCCGCGGAGGTCATGAAGTTGCCGAGCGCGATGTAGCACTGGCGCGCGGCCCACTCGAAGGCCACCTTCGAGCGTTCGCCGCTGACCACGTCAGCGTTCATCATCTTCTCGTAGCCCTCGAGCGTGCCGCGGGCGACGCCGCGGACTTCGGCGATACGGTCCACGAAGCGCGCGACGTGGGCCGCGTCCATCTTCTCCTTGGCGCAGATCACGAGGTAGTGGGAGCAGTCGGTGGTCTGCGACTGGTTCCAGGTGTGCGGGCGCAGCTTGGCGCGGACCGCGTCGTCGGTGATGACGAGAAACTTCCAGGGCTGCAGGCCGTAGGACGAGGGCGAAAGCACCAGCGCTTCGGCGATGGCGTTCCAGGTGGCGGCGGGGATCTTCTTCTTGGCGTCGAAGAGCTTGGTGGCGTAGCGCCAGTTTTGAACTTCAATGAGGTTTGCAGGTGTCATGGGTTCTCCTTGTGGGCTTGAGCATAGACTTTCTTCCTGACTTACGCCATCGCTGGCCCGGGTGTTGTTCAACCATCGTAGGGCCTCGCTCAGGTGCTGCGCGATGTCCGGTGAAAGGCGTTTTAAACGCGTGCCGGGCCAGCTTCCGGGAATCCTTCGCAAGAGGTAGAAAAAAATGAGACCTAGCGCCAAGGGACGCAGCACCTGCCAGAGTGTCAGCGCCGACTCCTCCACGGCGAAGAAGTAAAAGAAAAGCGTGAGCACCCAGGGCAGCAAGAAGAGGGGGGCGCAGAGATCTCGTAGAGCGCCGCGCAGGGGAGTGCTGGAGGACTTCGCGCGCTGCGGGGCCAGTCGCTGCAGCTCGCGCTGCCAGAGCTGGAGCTTCTCGTCGCTCAGGCGCGCGATAAAATACACCAGACCAAGCCCGAGCAAGAGTTTCAGCCCGTAGGCAAGGGCCAGAAGGTAGAAGAGCGAGCTCCACGAGAGCGGCAGGATGTGGGCGAGCTCCTGCAGGGTGCGCTCGACGACGAGGATCAGTGCTTCGCCGTAAAGTAGGGTGTAGAT
>DAIPJL010000120.1:0-9318 GCA_036770305.1 Bacteriovoracaceae bacterium
CGCCGAGGGAGCGCTCGAGGCTCCCGATCGTCTTGAGGAGTCGGTTGAGGTGATCGTTGGCCTCCTTCGACTGCACGGTTTCGAGGCTCCGCACCAGGGCGCGCAGCGTGCTCTTCTCCTTCAGCTGCGTCAGTTCGTCGCGGATCTGCTTCTGCCTCTCGGCGAGAGTCTCGCGGTCGCGCAGGCTCTGGGACAGTTCCCACGCCACGAAGCCGACGACGGCGAGCGCCGAAGCCAGGAAGAAGTGAGTGGTGAGACGAGCGGCGCGGTGCCAGCGCTGTTCCATGGGTGACCTTTTTTGAGATGCGGGTAGACTCCATTTCCATTATGGAGAAGCGATCACAAAAAAGGAACGGCCCCGCCGTCGCGGAGCCGAGAAATCATCTGCGACGAGACGGAGAAGCTAGCTCGCGAGGTCCTCGTGGCTATCGAACTGCGTGCGCAGCCGCGCCTTGAGCTTGAGGATCGCCTGCGTGTGCAGCTGCGAGACGCGCGACTCCGTGACGTCCAGAACCTGACCGATTTCCTTGAGATTCAGGTCCTCGAAGTAGTAGAGCGAGAGCACCAGGCGCTGCTTCTCCGGGAGCGACTTGATGCCGTCCTTGATGATGTCCTGCGCGCGCTTGTAGTTCACCGCCGAGAACGGGTTCGCGCCCCGGCTGTTCTCCATGAGGTTGACCATGAGTTTCTTGTCCCCGCGGCCCATGGTGGCCGTGTCGTCGATGTTCAGCAGCGACACGGACTTCGACTTGTTAATGAGGTCGTGGAACTCGTCCATCGTGCACTTGAGCTCCTGGCACATCTCCTCGTCGGTCGCGGGGCGGCCGAGCTCTTTGTCGAGCTTCGCGTAGGCGCGCTCGACCTGCTTGGCCTTCTCGCGCACGGAGCGCGGCACCCAGTCCTGCGAGCGCAGCTCGTCGAGGATTGCGCCGCGGATGCGGAACTCGGCGTAGGTCTTGAACTTGTTGTCGCGCGAGGGATCGAACTTCTCGATCGCGTCCATCAGGCCGATGACGCCGCAGCTCATGAGGTCGTCGAGCTCGATGTTCGCCGGCAGGCGCGAGGCGATCTTCTGCGCGATGTAGCGCACCAGCGGCGCGTACTCGAGGACGATCTCGTCCTTCACTTTCGGATCCACGGTGCTACGGTAGTCTTTCAGGTTTTTGAGCTTGGTAGTCAGTGAAGACATTGGCGCTACTCCTTAAGCGAAGATCCTAGTGGACGTCATGTTCCACGCGAAGGCCCGAGGACGCGGCCCTGGTACCCCACTTCTCGGCGAAGGCGGAGACCAGCTTTACGAAATTCTTGTGCCACTCGGATTGCTCTCCGGAGAGGAAAAAAGTATCAAACCCTTCCGCCGGCACGTCGAGTTTCCGCAGGCCTCCGAGCACGTGCGTGCGCGAGCCGAGGAAGTTCTCGATCGTTTCACTCAGCGTGAGGACGACCTTCTGGAACTGTCGGTCGTGCTGGACCATGTTCACCAGCAAGTGGTTCTCCTTGATGCCGAAGCGGCTCGCGAGGAGCTTGACGAGGGAGTACGAATCGGTGATCGAGCTCTTGTCCGGGGTCACAACGACGATCCGGTGGTCGCACCAGGCGTTGAGCACGAGGCTCTCGCGGCCCAGGCCCGCCGGGCAGTCGATGAGGACCCAGTCGTAGTCCTGCTCGTGCGCGGCGATGATCTCGATGAGGAGCTCGTCGTAGGCGATCTTCGACTCGAAGAGTTCGACGTTGCCGTTGCACGCCGGCAGGAGGTCGAAGCCTTCGCGGCGGATGACGGTCGCCTCGAAGCTCTGCTCGCCGGAGAGCAGTTTCCAGAAGCCGTCGCCGAGCGGGAGCCCGAGTTTGATGGCGGTGTTCGAGAGGTTCGTGTCGGCGTCGATGAGCAGCACGCGCTGGCCGAGGGCCGCCAGTTCGCGAGCGAACTTCAGCGCGACGGAGGTCTTCCCGACCCCACCCTTCCCACCGGTGATGGAAACTTTGGTGCAGAAACTCGGCGTCGAAAGCGGGAGCGCGGGGCGGGCATTGAGGCGCTGTCCGGTGCTAAAGGACATGAGCCAGTCGCTGGTCTTCTGCATATACCTCCTGTATCTCTCTCACACGGCCACCCCATCCTAGGGTGGCGGCTAATCACAAATTTTCGCTGGCCTAGTGCAACTGGAACAGACCGGCCATGATCCGCTCCGCTGTCGCCGACTCGACGTCGTCGGGGACAACCGGCCCAGTGCCGAAGAACTTCAGGGGAAGCTTCGGGTGGGCCCGGTGGACGTTGTAGAGTGCCCCGAAGTTGAGACACAGGTCCACATGAGAAATTATAAGGCCGTCACCCAGCTCCTTGTAACGGGAAAGAATTTTACGGTTATAAAGTTCCCCATGGATCGCCGAGAGCGTGATAAGCACTTCGACGTGGTCGAAGCCCCGGCGCAGAGACTCAATAAATTTCTTCGTCTCGTCCTGCAGCCTATTCGCGAGGCGCAGGTCGACGATCACGCTGCGACCGCTTTCCACGGCCTTGCGGGAGAGCTGGACGATCTCCGCGCTAGTCTGCGCGCGGTGGATCTTCAGCCCGAATACCTGAGCCGCGAAGTCCGCCGCTCCCTGGGGACTTCCCTCGGAAGCGAACTGGACGATCTCCACGTCCTTCTTGAGCACGGCGATCTTCAGGGCCATCGAACTCTGGCCCGCGGCGGCTTCGGAGACGAGGACGGTGACCACGGGAGCGCCGTCGGCGAGCGTCGAGAAGAGCGGGTGCGCCACGCTGACCTGCTGGGTGAGCTCCCGGAGCGCGAACTCGAAGACCACGTCCGGATTGTTGAGGTCGTCCCGAGAGAGCTCGTAGGTGGCCTTGCGGACGAGGTCCAGCACGATCGCCTCGTCGACTTCGAGCGCCTTGAGGGTGGTGCGGAGCTGGTGAACGCCACGCGTTTCGAGGCTCGCGTTGACCTGCGCGTGCGGCGCCATCTCGCGGAGCTTTTCCTCGAGGAGTTCAAGGCGGTGCGCCTGCGTGCGGAGCTCCTGCCGGAGTTCGTTGATGATCTCGCGCGCCTCGCGGGAGAGCGGCGCGGGCGCCGCCGGAGCGAGTGCGTCCGGTGCCGCAGCCGCCGGAGCGGGCCGAGACGACGCGCTTGCCGCGGCCGGGGCGGGCTGCGGTCGGCGCGGGAGGGAGCGGACGGGTTCGACCACGGCGTCGTCGTCCATGGCTTCGGAGAAGTCGTCGCCGAGGAAGTCGTCGAGGCCCTGCTTGAGCGCCTCGCGCGTCGACTTCGCGGCGTCCGCGATGCCCTGGCCCGAGCGCGCGATCTGGTTGACCATTTTGTTCAGCCCGAGCTGGCCGTAGCTCGCGCCGCCGCCGGAGGGCCCCTGGGCGTAGCCGTCGATGCTCGACTTCACGCTGCTCGCGCCGCGCGCGTAGAACTCTTTCTTCTGGTCGTCGTTGAGCACTTTGTCCACCTTGGCTTTCTTGTCGAAGCTCTTCTCCGAGATCGCCGCGGTGATCTCGATGCGTTTCTTCTTGAACGCGCCCTTGAGGCCCTTGTTCGTAACGGTCTTCAGGATGATCGCGTCGGGGCCCAGCTCGGCCTTGACGGCCTTGAGCGCCTCATCAATGGTATCGGCTTCGAATTTCTTCACAAGCATGACACTACAACCTTACGGTACCGAGGGAGCGGATGTTCGTTTCAGGACTTAGTTCATTATGACTAACGACGATCAAGTTGGGAATGAACTTTTCGGTCATGCGCTTGAAGTGGCGGCGGATGACGGGCGAACAGAGCACGACCATCTTCTCGCCGGCGTTGGTCGCCTCTTCGATCTTCTCGTTGAGGCCCGCGAGGATCGTCTGCGTGACCTTCGGGTCGAGCGAGAGCTGCTCGTGGCCATCGGCCCGGACGATCGAGCGGGCGATGCTCTCCTCGACGCTGCGGTCGAGGGTGAAGAGCGGGATGTCTCCCTGGGCGCCCTTGATCTTTTCGGTGATCTGGCGGTAGAGCGCCTGACGGACGTACTCGGTTAGAACGTCCGGATCCTTCGAGCTCGGGCCGAACTCCGCGAGAGTCTCGAGGATCGAGCGCAGGTCGCGGATCGAAATGCCCTCGCGCAGGAGGTTCTGCATGACCTTGAGGACCACGCCCAGCGCGAGGATGTCGGGGACGAGGTCCGCGACGATCTTCGGGTTCTCTTCCTTGAAGTTATCGAGGAGTCGCACGAGTTCCTGGCGGCCCAGGAGTTCGTGGAGGTTCGCCTTGAGGATCTCCGTGAGGTGGGTGGCGACGACGGTCGAGAGGTCCACGACCGTGTAGCCGTTGTACTGCGCCTCATCGCGCTGGTCCTCGGTGACCCACAGAGCGGGAAGGCCAAAGACCGGCTCTTTTGTCTCGATGCCGTCGATAGGCCCGATGACCGTTCCCGGATCCATCGCGAGGAAGTGGTCGGCGAGCAGCTCGCCCTTGGCGATCTCGATGCCCTTGAGCTTCACCGAGTAGCCTCCGGGCTTGAGCTCGAGGTTATCCTTGATGCGCACGGACGGGAGGATCAGACCCCAGTCGGTGGCGAACTGCTTGCGCAGGTGCGAGATGCGCTCGAGGAGATCGCCGTTCTGTTCGGCGTCGACGATGCTCACGAGGCCGTAGCCCACCTCGAGCTGCACGAGCTCGACAGGGAGCAGGCTCTCGAGCGTTTCCGCCTGCGACTTCTGCTCCTTGACCTCGTCGCTGGCCTTCGCGATGGCCTGCTGCTTCTTGCTCTGTTCGATGCGCACGCCGGCGAAGCCGCAGAGGGCGCCGATGGCGAAGAAGGGCAGGCCCGGTAGTCCGGGGATCATCGCAAAAACAGAGAGCACGCCCGCGGTGATGTAGAAGGCTTTCGGGTGGACTGTGAACTCGTCGCCGACCTGCTTCCCGAGAGCGTTATCTGTGCTCGAGCGCGTGGCGATGATACCGGCAGCAGTGGAGATGACGAGGGCCGGGATCTGGGCGACGAGGCCGTCACCCACCGTGAGAAGCGTGAATGTCCGAGCTGCGTCGGCGAAGGCCATATCGTTCTGGCCAACGCCGATGATGATTCCGCCGATGATGTTGATGGCGGTGATCAAAATACCGGCGATGGCGTCCCCTCGGACGAACTTCGAGGCACCGTCCATCGAACCGTAGAAGTCTGCCTCCTGCGCGATCTCCGAGCGGCGTCGCTTCGCTTCGTCGTTATTGATCAACCCCGCGTTCAGGTCAGCATCGATGGCCATTTGCTTGCCCGGCATCGCGTCCAAGGTGAAGCGCGCGCTGACTTCCGCTACTCGGCCAGCGCCCTTGGTGATGACGATGAAGTTGATCACCACGAGGATCATGAAGATGATGATACCGACGGCGTAATTGCCTCCGACGACGAAGTCCCCGAAGGCCTTGATGATTGCGCCGGCGGCGCCGGTTCCGTCGCTCGCTCCCTTGAGGAGGATGTTTCTCGTCGACGCAACGTTCAGCGAGAGCCGCAGGAGTGTCGTCACGAGGAGCACCGAGGGAAAGGTCGAGAAGTCGAGCGGCTTGCGCGCGTAGACGCTCATCAGCAGGATGATCACCGAGAGCGCGAGGGAGAGCGCGAGGAAGACGTCGAGCGCGATCGGCGGAATCGGTACGATCATCACGAAGAGGATGATCAGGAGGCCAATCGCTACCGCGAGGTCCGAGTTCTGAGAAAAAATCCGCAGCCGTTTAAAAATCTCATCCATGCGCTAGCGCCCCTTCCTTGGGTCGGTAACTATCCGAGCGCCTTCTTCTTGCGCCGGAGCTTGTAGACGAACGAGAGCACTTCAGCAACGGCGCGGTAAAGGTTCCGCGGCACGCCTTGGTTCACCTTGACCGTTGCGTAGAGAGTTCTCGCGAGGAGCACGTTTTCCACGATCGGGACGTCGTGCTCCTGCGCCAACTCTCGGATCCGAAGCGCGAGGTGATCGGCCCCCTTGGCCACCACCTCCGGTGCCACCATGGTGGAACCGTCATACCTTAATGCTACACTAATGTGCGTCGGATTAGTGACAATAACGTCAGCTTTTTTTACTCCGTCCATCATGCGCTTCTGCGCCATCTGCCGCTGGATGGCGCGAATCCGACTCTTCACCTCGGGATTCCCGTCCTTCTCCTTGTGCTCGTCCTTGGCCTCTTTCTTCGTCATCATCATCTTCTGCCGGTACGACCACTTCTCCCAGGCGAAGTCGGCGAGGGCGACGACCCCGAGGCCCAGGAGCACGGAGTACCCGAGCTTGAGGATGAGGCCCTTCCCGAAGAGTAGCCCGGCGCCGGCCTCCGCGTGCAGGAAGCCGAGGAAGAGCACGAGGCTGTCTTTCATGATCATGTAGGTGATCGAAAGCACGACGGCGAACTTGAAGAGACCCTTCAGGACTTCCACCAGCGACTTCTTCGAGAAGAGGCGCTTGAAGCCGTTGAGGGGGTTGATGCGCTCGAGCTTCACCGTCAACATCTCCGGGGCGTAGAGGAAGCCGATCTGCGCGAACTGCGACATGAAACCGATGCAGGCCGAGGCGCCGAACACCGGAGCCACGCACTTCAGCGCTAGCCAAGCCGTCTTCGCAATGACCTCGCTGAACTCCTTCGCGTCGTAGACCTTGCGGATGTCCTGGCGCAGGAGCCACTCGAGGTACGTGGTGAACTCGTCGTAGACGTAGGCGGAGCAGAGGACCGTCGTGAGCAGCGTCCCCGAGAGCAGCAGCACCGAGGAGAGCTCCCGCGAGGAGGCAACGTCGCCCTTCTTGCGGGCCTCGTCGATCCGGTACTGACTCGGTTCTTCGGTTTTTTCGCCATCGTCCCGTTCTTCGGCCATGGTCCCTCTTTAGCGAGAAAAGTACTGGTACCACTCGCCGAGGCGGGTGATGTAGACGTCGAAGCTGACGCGGAAAAGTTCATCGGAGATGGCCACGAACAGAATCAGCCCCAGGCCAATGTTCACGACGAAGGACACCATGAGGATGTTCATCTGCGGGACCGTGCGGGCGACGATGCCGAAGACCAGGTTCATCATGATGTTCGCGAAGAGGAGCGGCGCCGCGAGCATGATCGCCGCGGTGAAGATCCCCTTGAAGGTCTCGCCGAAGAACGCGTGCGCGTTGGTGAGCTTGTCGAAGTTCAGCGCGTTCACCGTGTAGAAGCTCTCGGTGACTCCCTTCATCATCGGCACGAGTGCCCCGGACGTCAGGATCAGCACGACGAGGGTCCACTGGATGATCTTTTCAAAGGGGCCCGTCTGCTGGGCCTGCGTCGGATCGAAGTAGCTCACCGAAGCGAAACCGATCTGCTGCGTGAGGATCGTACCCGCCGAGGCGAAGAGGGCCATGAAGCTTTTCACAAAGAAACCAATCACCAGGCCCGCCGCCACGTGCATCGCGGTCAGCAACCACAGGTGCTGGACGCCCACGGCCCGGATCTCGGCGACGAGGGCGGGGGCGACGACCGGGTGGAGGGCCCAGCTGATCACGAAGGAGGCGACGACCTTCACCGTGCCGGGCACGGCGGTGTTGTCGAAGAGCGGGAGCTGCATGAGGATCGCGAGCCAGCGCGAGAACCCCAGCCAGAAGGCGACGAAGGCGACGTGGTCGACGATCGTCACGGACATCATGGGCTGTGCACCATTTCCGGAATGCGCAGGAAGGTCTCACGGGTGAACTCGGTCATCGTCTCGAGCATCCACGGACTGAAGACGACCATGGCGCCGACGATGATGAGGATCTTCGGGATGAACGAGAGCGTCTGCTCGTTGATCTGCGTCACCGCCTGAAAGAGCGACACGAGGATACCGATGAGGAGTGCTCCGATGAGCATCGGCGCCGCCAACATCAGGGCGACCTTCATCGCCTGGTTGGTGATCTCGAGGACGGCTTCGTTACCCATGTGGCTTCCTTGTTTAGCTCGCGAACGAGCGTAAGATTGAACCGGTGACCAGCTGCCAGCCGTCGACCAGTACGAAGAGCAAGAGTTTGAAGGGCAAGGACACGAGCATCGGCGGGAGCATCATCATTCCCATGGCCATGAGCACGCTCGCCACGACCATGTCGAGAACGAGGAAGGGGATGTAGAGCAGGAAGCCGATCTGAAAGGCGGTCTTGAGCTCCGAGATGATGAAGGCCGGCACGAGGTAGTGAATCGGCACGGCGCTGATGTCCTGTGGCGCCGTCTCGCCGGAGACTTCGTAGAAGAGGCCGATGTCGGTGCGGCGCACGTGCTTGTTCATGAAGCCGCGCAGTTCGACCTCGAGGACGCCCAGGGCCTCCGTGGTGGTGGCCTGCTTGGCCATGTAGGGTTTGATGCCGTTTTCGAAGATCGCTTTGCCGGTGGGCATCATCACGAAGAGCGAGAGGAACATGGCGAAGCCAATGAGGAGCTGGTTCGGCGGCAGGTTCTGCGTGCCGAGGGCCTGGCGCATGAACGAGAGTACGATGATGATCCGGGTGAAGGATGTGCACAGGATGATGATCGCCGGGGCGAGGCTAAGCACCGTGAAGAGGATGAGGACCTCGATGGTGTCCACGAGGTTCGTGCCCTGGCCGAAGTTCACGCTCACGCCGGGAAGCTGCGTCGAACTCTGCGCGAAGGCGCTGGCACCGGCAAGAGCGGCGAGCATCGAAAGCAAGAACTTGATCCATCGTCCGTGGTTCATCGGTCTTCCCTTGGCTACTGGAGAGCCTTCAAGTTTTTTACTTTCTTCTTCAGCTCATCGGAGAAGCGCACGAGGTCCCGCTGCACGCCCTTTTCTTCGGGGAGCGGCTTGGAGGCGTAGATGTCGACCTTCTCCTCGAGCGCCGGACTGGCCGGCGAGTTCTCGGCCACGTCCACGCTCTCGTCGAAGTTCGTGCCGGTGAGGAACTTCTCGCCCTCTTTCACCAGGCCCGGGACGTCGCGGACCTCGGAGATGAGCTGGAGGCCCGCCTCGGAGGAGCTCACGAGGAAGGCCTGGTTGTGGGCCTTCACCAGAAGGAGCGAGCGCTTCGGCGCGATGTAGGTCGTCGAGAGGACGCTCACGAGCTGAGAGTTATTGAGGAAACCGAGCTTGCCCTTGCCAAGGAAGCCCTTCTTCATGAACTGCGTGATGCCCCAGAAGAAGAGCAGGACGCAGCCGAGGAAGGCCGTGAACTTTCCGGCGTAGGTCACGAAGGAAAAGCTGCTCTCGCGCGCCGGGGCGGCCTTGCTCACGCGCACCTCGTCGGTGGCGAGGGCCTTCGCTGGCACCACGACCGGCGCCGGCTTCACCTGCGTCTCGGCCTCGAGCTTCTTGAGGAAGTCTTCGCCGAGGTCCTTCTTCTCGACCTTGGCGGCCTTCGGC
>DAIPJL010000121.1:0-9242 GCA_036770305.1 Bacteriovoracaceae bacterium
AGTGTGGTCCACCAGAGGTGCGTGATGCGCGTGTCGACGAGCCACTCGGAGCCGGGGCAGAGCACCTGCACGAGGGCCGGTAGGTAGCGCTCCTTATCTTTTTCGGCGTTGCGAAAGAAGAGCCACTGGTCGAAGCATTCTTTCACGTCATCGCGATGGGCCTTCGCCATCACCGGTGCGACGGGACGTTTTTCAGGATTATCACGGAATTGCAGCTTGTTGATGACGTCGTAGTCCACGTAGCGCTGGGTGCAGCCGGTCACGAGGACGATCAGGCTCAAAAAAAACACACTTTTCACGGCTCTCCTCACTGTGTCAGAATGCCCGACACTACCACCGCTGCCTCGGAAATGCCGATGAAAAAAATTGCCGTCATCGACCCCTTTGTGGTCTCCCCCTCTATCCCCTGCTTCAATCGCCTGGTGAGCGTACTCGAGGCTCGCCTCACCTACCATCACCCGCAGACGCCCGAGGGCCTCGCGCACCTCGCAGCCACGTCGGCCGACGCGTACGTCGTGCTGGGCTCGGCATCGAACGTCACCGAGCCGCTGCAGTGGCACGCCCCTCTCGCCGACTTTTTGGTAACACAATTGCAGGCCCAGAAGCCCATCGCGGGCCTGTGCTTCGGTCACCAACTCCTCACCCATGCCTTTGGGGCAGAGGTGAACTACCTCACTGCCGCACAAACCAAGCTCAAGGGTGAGCGGCGCGTGCGCCTGACCAAGCCCCTCTGGGGCCTTCCTGCAAATCAGGAGTTCTCTCTCGCGGTCAGCCACTGCCAGAAAGTGCTCTCGCTCCCCAGCGACCTAGAGGCCGTCGGCGAAGGCCTAAGCTTTGACCTGGTCCGCCACAAGAAGTTGCCATTCTTTGGCTCCCAGCCGCACCTCGAGGCGAGCGTCGACTTCTGTCACCGCCTCGCAGAGCTCACTGATTCCGAAAGCATCGAACGCGTGCAGCAAGATGGCCTGACTCTGCTTAAGGCCTTCTTTCATCATCACGGCATCATTGCTAGCATAGCGTGATGGAGTGGCCCATCCTCGCAGTTCTGCTCGCCATCTTGAGTCTTCCGGCGAAGACCGATCTCGCGGCCGTGAAAATCGAATGTCCGCCGAAGTTCGCCGACGACGAGGTGTGCGTGCTCCGCGACCACTCCCAGCTCACGGCGATCAACCCCACGGCGCACTGGATGACCCTCGTCCTGCGCCTCGAGCGCATCGAGAACGTCGAGCTCAAGTACCGGCACCCCTTCATCGAGCAGCTGCCGCCCTACTCGAGCACTCCCCTGCTGCGCTACCGGGTTCTCCACGCGGACCGTCCGGTGTTCCTCGACTACACCTGGGGCTTCACTCCCACTCGATAGTTCCCGCCGGCTTGGGGGTCAGATCGAAAACCACCCGGGTGATGCCGGCCACTTCGTTGCAGATGCGCGCGGTGATCTTGCCCAAGACCTCCCAGGGCAGCTCGGTGACGGTCGCGGTCATCCCGTCCTGCGAGTTCACGAGGCGCAAGGCGATGACCTCCTCGTACACACGGCCGTCGCCCTTCACTCCCACGGTCTTCACCGGTAGCAGCACGGTGAAGGCCTGCCAAGTGGCCTGGTAGAGCTGCGAGGCCCTCAGTTCTTCGAAGAGGATCTGATCCGAGAGCTGAACTTTTTTAATGCTTTCGCGCGAGAGCGCACCGAGCACGCGGACGCCGATGCCGGGGCCCGGGAAGGGATGGCGCCACACCCACTCGTGGGCGAGGCCTAGCTCCTCACCCATGGCGCGCACCTCGTCTTTGAAGAGAAAGCGCAGGGGCTCGAGGAGCTGGAGCTTCATGCGCTCTGGCAGACCGCCGACGTTGTGGTGGCTCTTGATGGTGGAAGACTTGCCGCCTTTTTTGTGCGGGGACAAAGACTCGATGACGTCGGGGTAGAGCGTCCCTTGCAAAAGATAGTCGAAGTGAATCCCCTTCTCCCGGGCGTAGCTCGACACCTTCTCCTCGAAGATGTCGATGAAGGTGCGGCCGATGATCTTGCGCTTCTCCTCCGGCTCACTCACGCCGGCGAGGTTCCCGAGGAAGACTTCGCTGGCGTCGATGACTTCGATGTGCAGCGGAGTCTTCTCTTTCAGAAGACGGATGTGGTGGTGATCCTGCGGACGCAAGAGACCGTTGTCGACGAAGAAGCAGTAGAGATCGCCGCCGATGACCTGATGCGTGAGCATCGCGGCCACCAGCGAGTCGACGCCGCCGGAGAAGGCGCAGAGGACTTTTTTCCCTTTCACCCGGGCGACGTCATCGAGGCATCCCTGCAGCATGGCCTTGCCGTTCCAGTCGCTGGAAAGCTTCGCCACGTCCACGAGGAAGTAGCGCAGGATCTCTTTGCCGTGCACGCTGTGTTGCACCTCCGGGTGAAACTGCAGGCCGATGAGCGGCCGCGAAGTGTGCTGGATGCCGGCCGTGAGGCCATTGTGGCTGACGAGAATTTTTGTGAAGTTCGCCGGCAGCTCCGCGACGTGGTCCGAGTGGCTCATCCAGACGTCGTGGGCGGCGGGGCAGCCGGGGATGGTGAAACCCGCAACGCCCTCGACGCGCGCCGGCCCGTACTCGCCGATGACGCCCTTCTCGACTTTTCCGCCGAAGAACTGTCCCATGAGTTGCATGCCGTAGCACACGCCGAGCACGGGGAGCTCCGCTGCGGCGAAGAAGGGAGCGTAGTTCGTTTGATCCTCGAACACACTCTGGGGCCCGCCGGAGAGCACCAGCGCTCTGGGCTTCTGCGTCTTCATGCGCTCGAGCGCAAGCTCCACTGTCATGATCTCGCTGGCGAAGCCGAGCTCGCGCATCTTGCGCGTGATGAGCTGCGTGTACTGCGAGCCGAAGTCGACGATCCAGATGCTCATGCCTGCTCCTAGCTCTGCCGGTAGTTGGGGGCTTCTTTGGTGATAATCACGTCGTGCGGGTGGCTCTCCTTGAGCGAAGCCCCCGTGATGCGCAGGAAGCGCGCCTTCTCTCGCAGCTCCACGATGGTCGCGGCGCCGACGTAGCCCATGCCGGAGCGGATGCCACCGGCGAGCTGGAAGAGGTTCTGCGACAGCGGCCCGCGGTACGGGACCTGGCCTTCGATGCCCTCGGGGACGAGTTTGGAGACTTCTTCGACCGCGCCCTGGCCGTAGCGATCCTTCGAGCCTTTTTCCATCGCCCCCATGGAGCCCATGCCGCGATAAATCTTGTACGCGCGGCCCTGGTAGAGCACCATCTCTCCGGGAGCTTCGTCAGTGCCCGCGAAGAGGGATCCGATCATGACGGTGCCGGCGCCACTGGCGAGGGCCTTGACGATGTCACCGGAGTACTTGATGCCGCCGTCGGCGATGAAGGGGATCGCGTGCTGCTCGCAGACCGTGCGGCAGTCGAGCAGGGCCTGCATCTGCGGCACACCGATGCCGGCAATCACGCGCGTGGTGCAGATCGACCCGGGCCCGATGCCGATCTTGATGCCGTCGACGCCGGCCTTGATGAGGTCCTCGCAGGCCTTGGCCGTGGCGACGTTACCGGCGACGACGTCGACGCGACTCCCGAGAGCCTTCACGCGCTGAACCATCTCGAGGACGCCCTTCGAATGGCCATGGGCCGTATCGATGACCAGCGCATCCACGCCGGCCTTGATGAGGGCCTGGGCGCGGGCGAGTTCTTTGTCACCGACGCCGATCGCGGCGGCGACGCGCAGGCGGCCCAGCGAGTCCTTGTTCGAGTTGGGGTACTGGATCGTCTTCTCGATGTCGCTGATGGTGATGAGGCCCTTGAGGACGCCCTGAGCGTCCACCACCGGGAGCTTCTCGATGCGATGCTGCTGGAGCACGCGTTTGGCGGCCTCGAAGCTCGTGCCCTCGGCTGTGGTGACGAGGTCCTGCGCGGTCATCACCTCTCGCACCTTCTTGCTCGGGTCGTCCTGGAAGCGCAGGTCGCGGTTGGTGATCATGCCGACGAGGCGCTTTCCTTCGTCGACCACCGGGAAGCCCGAGATCTTGTACTTCTTCATCATCTCGAAGACGCTCGCGAGAGTCTGCTCCGGGGATGCCGTGAAGGGATCCACCACCATGCCCGCCTCGAACTTTTTGACCTTTTCAACCTCGAAGGCCTGCTCATCGGGAGGCAGGTTCTTGTGGATGACTCCGATGCCGCCTTCCTGGGCCATCACGATGGCGGTGCGCGATTCGGTGACCGTGTCCATGGCGGAAGAGGCGATGGGGAGGTTGACGGCGATGTTGCGAGAAAAGCGAGACCGGAGGTTCACCTCGCCCGGCAGCACCTCGGAGTAGCCAGGGACGAGGAGCACGTCATCGTAGGTAAGGGCGTCGGAGTGGGAGTAGAACATCGGCATACCTTTGAGAGTAGATATGCCTTATAGTTATGGCCATCGGTGCCACAAATAGCAAGAGAAGTTGTTCCTAAAAGCTCAGATGCGCAGCACGTAACCCAAATTTTTCAGGGTCTTCACGTGGTTCGAAAAGGGCTTGAGCTTGCGGCGCAGGTTGGAGAAGTGCGTGTCGAGGTTATTGACCTCGACGTGGACGTCTTTCCAGAGCATCGTGAGGAGATCGTCCTTATGGATCACGCGGTTCGGATTCTGGGCGAGCACCAGGAGGAGCTGGTACTCCTTCGGCGTCAGCTTCACCGGCGTGCCGGCCTGCATGACCTGGTGAGCGTCGAGGTCGATGACGAGGTCCTTGAACTGGATGGTCTTGTTGAGGTGAAAGTTCTTCTTCGTGAGCTGCACGCGGTTCTTGATGCGTGCGGCGAGCTCTTCGATCTCGACGGGCTTGGTGATGAAGTCGTCGGCGCCCATCTCGAGGCCCTTGAGTTTCGCCGGCAGTGTGCCGTCACCGGTCAAAAAGAGAATCGGCACGAAGCTCTTGGCCCGACGGATTTCTTCGTAGACCTGGAAGCCATCTTTTTGAGGGATGTGAAGGTCGAGCAAGATCGCATCTGTGTGATTATTCTTAACAAAATCGATCGCACGCTCTGGCTCGAAGAAGGTTTCACAGCTGAACTTTCCCTCAAGCGCCGTTTTGTAGGTCTCCAGAACGTCTTTATTGTCGTCAATAATCGTGACGTGCATAATGCACTCCCTTGGCTTAAGGGACATTCTAAACAAACTTATGATAAGGCGTTAACTGAAGTTATCTTGCGATTGTGTCGGGTGTTTCAAACAGCTTAACGATTGAGAATCATTAATCTTTCAAAAGCACTAACGCGGTACTTTCTAGGCCCCAGATTTCTAGTAGCTCTTAAGATCGTCAATTAATCTTTGCACTTCTTTAGAATGCACTGGCTGTTTCTGCAGATGTAGCTGGTATGACTCAAGAAAATCCGAAGACTTGCTGCGATGCCCCTTGTCTTTAGATGGCATCACAACTGGTGACGCAGGGTTGCGCGAGGCAGCCGTGCCATCCGCCTGAAATCCTATAACCCTGACTTTAGCACTTTCCGCTTTCGATGGCCTTGTGGCCTTTTTCAACTGGAAGTACTTTTGCGCCTCTCCTGACCACGATGCGGGCAGGCGATCCTGAGCTGAAAGAGTTGTTTTCATAAAAATAATCTGCCCCTGAGGCGCTGCCTCAGAAACTGAAGCAATCCCTCGAGCGGGACTGCTCGCCTGGGTTTCCTGAGCGCGGGCGACTCCGGCGTCCCAGGAGCGGACGGTGGGGAACTGCCCTACCACTTTTAGCAAAGATTCGTAGCCGAGCTTGGCCGGCGTCCGCGGGTATCCGTCATCCACCTCGGGGCGGGCGACGGTGAACTGGCCAGCGGCGAGGCCATAGCGAAGGGCGGGGTCCGCCGGAGACGCCACGTCCACCTCGCCGGTGACCACGCTGAGCTGCGAGTGCTGAGACGCGGAGTCGTAGGTGAGCACGAACTCACCGCTCAGCGAGCGCACGAGCAGGTTGGCGGTGGAGAGGTTCGCCGCGGTCCGCGTGACGCGCGCCTGGCTCCAGACGCCCCCGCGCTGGAGGACCGAAGCCTTCTCTCGCAGAGTGAAGAGAGTGCCTGGCATCAGGTGATAGTAGCGATCGTGGAAGTCGCCGAGCGTGACGTGGGAGTCGTCGGCCACCATGATCTGCGAGCCCTCGAGCAGGTCCATGTCTTTGCGCAGAGCTTCGGTTTTTCCTTCCCGCACGAGGAAGGCCTGGCCCTTGAGCTCGTGCACCTTGCCCGCGAGCTTCGCGAAGCACAGGCCGGGCGCGAGCGCGGCGAGAAAGAGGAAACTAATCTTTGAGCTGGTGATTGATGTCTTCATAGTACTTACTCAGGATTTTCCATTCGTCGGTGTTGCGGTACTTGAGGCGGAACTCTTCCACCGTGCTGGCGAACATGCGGTGGTTCCCGGTGCTGTACTGCGAGAGTGCCATCCACAGCTTCGCGCCCCGGTAGAACTGCGACTTGGGGTACTTCTGCACCAGCAGAGAAAGGTGCTGGATGGCCCAGTCGTGGCGCTTGGCTTCGAAGGCGGCGATGCCGGCCCCGAAGAGCGCGCTGTCGGTGACGACCGCGTGGTCCGGGAAGCGCTTCACGAGCTCGTGGTAGTACTGCGCGCTCTTGGCGTAGTTTTTGAAATGCAGCTCTTTCTCACCAATCGCGAGGAGTTTTTCTGGTGTCCAGCGGTAGACCTCATACTGGACGAGGTCCTCCGGATCCGTTTTGGGAACACTGGCGATGGCGCGGCTAGCGGCACCGCTGCGCGCCTGCGCCGCGAGCACGCTCTTCTCCGTCTCCACCGTGGCCAGGCGGTGTTCGAGCTCGGCCACGCGCGCTTCGAGCACCCGTTTCTCCTGCGCCAGCTTGAGCGCCGCTTTTTCGTGGCCCCAGGCCTGGGTGAGCTTCTGAGCTGCGCCCCAGTCCACGCGGCCCCAGTTCCAGGCGATGGCTACCCAGGCGGTCGAGAGCACGAACCAAGTAAACACTGTCTTCGTCATGGACGATCCCCGAAAGTGAGAGTTCCTTGGTCACCTATCGGCAGAAGGCGTGGAAAACTTGAGCACAAAGAGGTGTAAGGCCCGGGATGACTTCGGTCGATAAGGAGGTACGTCCGGAGGACACCAATGAAAGCCGTTGCTTACCTTTGCCTGCTCGTGACCCTCTCCCTTTCCGCGGCCTGGGCGCGGAAGCCTGCCGTCGAAGACTTCGTCGGCGTCGAGAGCGAGCAGCCAGATCTGACGCCGGAGGGGACGCACGTGCTCTTCGACTTCGAGAAAGAGGTCGCGGGCCACGCCGCGAAGCCGCCGCAGGCGGAATCGCCCGAAAGCCGGGTTACCGTCGTGCGCTCTCCCGCGGAGGAGCCGCAGTACACCGCCGCGCCGGTGTCTCCCGAAGCCTGGCCTCTCTCCGCCTGGTTCGGCGCGCTCATCGTCTTGGCACTCCCGGTGGTCACCTGGTCCCTCACCATGCTGCAGCTGAAGCGTCAGAAACGCCGAGACGCCGCACTCCCGAGCAACGTCACCGTTCTCAAGCCGCGCGAGAAACAGAGCGCCGATCGCGACGACATCAAGAAAGCTTCGTAGTGCGTGAGAGCTGTGTTTGTTTCTCTGCTGCTCTTCGCGAGCCTGGCCGCTTCCGCAAGCGAGGGGCGCGACTTCCAGCGCACCTGGCTGGGGGTCTTCAGTAAGAAGAATTTCCATGATGCCTGGTCTGCCTGGCAGGAGCTCCAGTTCCGCTACGACTCCAATGAAGGGGGCATGCTGCAGACGCTGATTCGCGTCGGCGCCCTCCGGCAGCTTTCGCCGGAGCACGAGCTTGGGCTCATCATGGGCTACGTCCAGACCGGACTAAAAAAAGAGTACCGGCCCACGCTGCAGCACTTCTACACTCCCGGCAGCGCCGGGGGCTTCCACTTCCAGCTGCGGTCGCGGCTGGAGTTCAGAGACGTCGAGGACGAGGAGGCAAACTCGCTGCGCTACCGGCTCTTCGCCAGCGGCCGCTACCAGCTCACGCCGAAGCACGCGGCCCTGCTGTGGAACGAAGCCTTCGTCACCCTCTCGAGCGAAGACTGGACCGGCCAGCGGCGCTACGAGCGCAACCGTCTCTTCGCGGGAGTGCGGATCGACGAACAGACCCATCGCTGGGAAATCGGCTACCTCCACCAGCTGGTGCCTCGTCACGAGCGCACCACCCACGAGCATGTGCTGACGGTGTACTTCTTCTACTAGATCGAGGTCCAGCGGCCGTTCTGGTAGCGCCAGATCGACTGGATGTGGTGGTACTCGACGCCGATGTCTTTTACGCCGTCGCCGTCGTAGTCCTTGACGTTCACACTGTAGGCGCGGCGGCCATACTGCTCGCGCTGGGCCGCGAACTCGTGCCAGAAGCGCGGCCCCGCAGTGAGCTCCAGATTCTTAAGTTGCCGGTCGGGCAGCGTCAGGAAATAGAGCCGCGCCGTGGCCTCGAAGCGCCGCGCCTCGGTCTGTCCCTCGTAGAGGTAGATGAGCAGGACGCGCAGGCCGGCCGACAGATCCACCAGACGGAGCCGGTAGATCCGCGAACCGCTTCCCATCGCCCACAGTTTTCCGCTGAAGACTTCTCTGCGGTCGTGCCCCCGCAGGTCCAACCAGTCCACGCCGTCGCGCTTGATGATCTTAAGCACCTCGTCACGGCCATCTCCGTCGAGGTCCAGGTGGTACGCGGGACTCTCGAAGACCCACTTCGGCTCGGGCGGGGTCTTGTGTATTTCCTGAGTTAGTTCGCCCGAGAGCATTTTTCGCCAAAAACGCTCATCCTGGCTTCGAGCAGGGTTCACAAAGAGCAGCGTCATGGCTAGGCTTGTGAGCAAGTGGCGCATCCTCTTATCATACTGCGCCAAGGAGACCCGATGCAACTTACTATTGGCTACGTGCGCTCTGCCTCGCAGGTGCTTCTGAAGGACCTCGACTGGGAACAGACCAAGCTCTCGAGCCGTCTCATCGACGTGACCGACCTCCCCGATCAGAATCTCCAGGCACTCTTCGTGGGCCAGACCGAGCACTTCGAACAGCTCATGGGATTACTCGAGAAAGAAAAGCGCCACTACCCGATCTTCGAAGGACAGAACTTCGACCTCGGTTACAGCGCCTTCGAAGACATGCCGGCCTTCCAGTTCAAAGAACTCTCGGAGAAACTCAGCGCGCGCTGGCAGCTGGCCCACAACTACCAGTCCCTCGAGGAGCTCTTCGCCTTCACCTCCCACCTGCGCGTGCTCTGGCACAAGGACCGCCTGAGCTTCCTCGAGG
>DAIPJL010000122.1:0-9183 GCA_036770305.1 Bacteriovoracaceae bacterium
CCCTTTAGTAATTTTCAGAAATTCCGATATGATAGGAGTAAGGCTTGAATATCTTAAGGGAGCGTCCATGACTAAGGCCGATTTGATCGCAGTAATTGAGAAGCAAGCGAACCTGCCTCATCACCAAGCAGAGAAGATCGTGAACATCTGTTTCGACAGTATGATTCAAGCGCTCTACGACGATGAACGCATCGAGATCCGCGGCTTCGGCTCATTCGCGAACCGCAACTACAAGGCCTACGAAGGACGCAACCCGAAGACCGGCAAGGTCGTGAAGGTGTCGCCCAAGAAGGTTCCCTTCTTCAAAGTGGGCAAAGAGCTCAAGGAGATGGTGGACGAGGGTAAAGACAAGTACGTCATCCGCGAAGCCTAGGTCCTAACTCATTGACAAAACAGAGGGAACCTTCGAATATGAGGTTCCCTTTTTATTTCTGGTGACGTGCCCGAGTGGCCCAAGGGAACGGTTTGCAAAACCGTAAAGCCGGCGGTTCAAATCCGCCCGTCACCTCCAAACACCTCCAGGGTTCTGAGATTGATTTCACTCTCAGAACCCTTTTTCTTTTTAAACTGGTCCCCTTGTGTGGGGTTGATCGCGTAGGCCCCTCGTCTGATAGGCCTGAGGATTGCTCACGGACACCTTGGCAGCAAAGGTTTCTGGAGAGAAACAAACCAGAGCATCAGAACTCATCAGACTTCATTTTCGTCCGGTGAAATGACAAGGCAACCTGGCAACCCCACACAGGGGGACCAGTTTAGGCGCTCTTTGAGGTGCAATTTTGGCACCTCAAACATTCATAACTCATCTGTGAATTTTTGACGTCGCATGTTTCGACCTCAAAATGTGGACTAATGTTTAGAATTATTGAGTTGGGGTTGTCCTGGTTTTGAATAAAATTAAAAAATGAAAAAAACTCAGCCTCCGATGTTCCAAGACCTCTGGAAACGCAGCGGCCTAAAAGTCTTCCGGTCACGGAAGAAGAAATTTTCTTCTTATCTCGCTCGCTTCTGTCCGTACCCACTTTCGAGTCCGGTGTTCGGAGAGAAGAAATTCACCGACACCGACATTGCGCAACTCGAGGCGCACTTCGAGGAGCAGGATTGGGACTTCGCCCCATTTGTTCTCTTTGAACAAAGCCGCCAGGATCTCCAGCTCTGGGGTAAGCGTGACTTTAAACATTTGCAGCTTAGCGGTTGTTATCTTTTCGGAAAGTCCAATGATCTCTCCCTACCTCAGGGGTATAGCGCTCAGATTGTTAAGTTCAGCACTCCTCGTGGGGCGAAGGTGTATAGTGAAGTAGGTTTGAAGGTCTTTGGCCTTGACGAGAAATTTCTCATTTCTTTTCGTCGACTCTGCAAACTCCAGTCATCGAAGAATGAGCTGATCGTCGTGAGTAATAAAAAAGGGACACCCGTCGCGATCGCAGGCATTGTCTGCTTCTCCGGATTGGGACTCTTGCACAGCGTGGCCGTGCTGCCGCGCTACCAAGGGAAGGGACTATCCAAGTGGCTACTGGCCGAGGCGCAACAGCGTTCACAAAAACATGGAACGAAGGTGCTGCTTTACTTCTCAAACCACGAACGAATTGTTGGGCAAGCGCACGCAAAGAAATCGATCGATCTCTTTTATAAGTTTTAAAATAGTCCCTACTTTGTGGGCTCGTATCAGTCCTTTTCCGCCAAACATCCGCCACTTTGAATGTGGCGGATAAAGCCGGATAAGTCGCTGATAATAAACTTCTGTCTGTCTGCGATAAGGTGTCTAGGTGACGGAAATTATGCCTCTCTTAGGCTGAGAGGAGAAAAATTGTCTCAGGCGAAATGAATAGTTCGATAAAATAAGAAAATGAAAGGATGGCTCGCCTGTCCCGCGAATACCTTCTCCCTCCTCGGCGTTCTCGCCTTATTTGTCTCAGTCGATTTGCGAGCCTTCGATAACAAAGAATGTGCGCGAACGATGGTTGCGGGCGGAGGAGAAGGGCTGATCGTTTCAACCGCGAGTTTCGTATCTTCCACGGGTGAGTGCTCCATCAATGGGAGTGTGGAAGAAAAGCGTAAGACTTTTTTTGTCGTCAACTACGAGCAGATTCTTTTGGATTTTTCTCGCGGATCTGGAAGTTACGGCCAGAGTCTCGCCTCACTCTATGGCCTTGATGCGAGTGCCTACGCGAAAGTGGCGGGTCGCGTGAAGGCGAACTACTCACAGATTTTCGGAGCAGGCGACTCGCATGATCTGGAAAGCATGTTCGAAAACTTAGATGGGTATTTCGCCGGAGTGAAGTAACCGAGCGAGTTGAATTAAGAGATTAATGCAGGGCCCAGTGCGGGCCCTGCGAGAGAAGAGCGAGCTAGAGGCGGCCACGGACCTGGAAGTGCAAGCCGATGGTGGTGCTGCCGGCGCCGCAGACGGCTTCGGCGTTGGCGGCGGCCACGTCGATGGCGAGGCGGCCATGGAGGTAGCGGTAAGAGTTGTGCTCGAGGGTAGTGTCGATCACGTCTTTGCCGGCGAGGCAGTCGGAGTCACCGTTGACGGCGAAGGCGCGCGACTCCACGAGGGAGATGGTGTTGGCGCTGTTGTCGGCCAGGAGGAGGGCGCTGTAGGCGCAGGTGGCACCGTCCTGTGAGAACGTGGCCTTCAGCAGAGCGTTGTCGAGGCTCATGTCGGTGCTGAAGCGGCCGAAGCGAACGCTGAGGGCGTCGAGGTGCGAGGCCTGGGCGACGGGCGTGAAGCCGTCGGCGCAGACGTTCATGGTGTACTCGGCGACCCAGCGCTCGCCGGGGAGCGTGAGGTCGAGGTCTCGGGCGAGGGCGGCGGTGCTCGAGAGAGCGAAGAGAGCGGAAAGGACGATGCGTTTCATGCTAAACCTCCAAAGGTTTTGTGAGTGGAGACGGCTCTTTTTTCGAGAGCTGTCGGGAGTTACGAAGTTTTCTGAGGGTCGGCACTAGCCCCGTGAGGAAGAGGCCCATGAGCGCGACGCCCGCGAGGAGAACGAGGGCGCGGCCCACGGGCCCGAAGGAAGCTCCGGTGTGGAGCGGGTAAACGATCTGGGAGTTGGCGTGCCAGCTCGCGGGGTCCGAGCGTGTGTCGAAGCGCTGAACGATCTGCGGCGTCCGTGGGTCAACGATGAGCCGGGTGAAGCCGTGGTGTCCGCTGCGCTCGTCGTGGCCAACGGTGATTTTCATCAGGCCGTTCTTCGTCGAGCACAGATGCAGGGAGACGACGTGGTCTTGGTCCGCGGCGGAAAGGAGTTCGAGGGCCTTGAGCTGCTGGGAAAGGTCGCAGTCGAGGGCGAGCTGCGTCTCGGGAGTCTTCGCGCCGGAGAAGGGCCGGGCGAGGACTTCAACCAGGTCGAAGCTTAGTGCGAACCCCGTGAGGCCCAGGAGAAGAAGGAGCGGAGCGAAGAAGAACCCAAGCGCTCGGTGCAGGCCTCGCACGCCCTGGTGCGGAAGCTGCGTCAGTCGCTGCCAGAGCTGCCGCCGGGGCCACCAGAGGTAGAGGCCCGAGAGGACGAAGGCGCAGGTGATAAGACCCATCAGACCCACCACCCAGCCGCCGACCTTGCCGAGAAGAAGGTTGGCATGCAGGTAGAGCATGACGCCGAAGAGGTTTCGCGCAAGCGGCATGTGGCCCTTTACCTGCGCGCTGTAGGGATCGACGGTGACGAGGTGGGGGAGGAGCGCACCGGTCGGGCGGTAGAACGCCATGCTGGCGGTGTCGTCGGCCTCGGCGGTGTAGAAGTGGGTGAGCGACTGGCCACCGCTCGCCGCCTGGGCAGCGAGCAGCTGTGTGGCCAGAGGAGCGCGCTCGCTTCGCGGAGTCACGGCAAAGTGTTCGGGGTAGGTAAGGGGAAGGAGTTCGTCGCGGTAGGTGATGAGCGCGCCGCTCAGGGCGAGGACGAAGAGGATGAAGCCGAGCGTGAGGCCCGCGAGGCGATGCCAGCGATAGAGATTTTTTTTATTCATCATAACCAGTACCAAGTGACACGCGCGTTGAGTTCCCGAGGACGGTTAACGCGGCGGTAGGTGTTGCCGTAGATCTCGGAGCTGTTGAGGACGTATTTTTGATCAAGGACGTTCTTGGCGTTGAGCTCGAGGGTGTAGGTCTGAGCGACGTACTGAAAGGATAGGTCGAGGTAGTACTGGTGGCGCGCACGGCGGTCGTTCTCGGCGGTCATGAACGACTGACTCACGTGACGGGCGATGGCGCTGGTCGCAAGCACGTCGCTCCACTGGTGGGAGTAGTGGAGATTGGCGGTCCAGAGCGGGGCCTCCGGAAACTGGTTGCCGCGGTAGTTCTCATCGTACCCCTTGAAGTTGGTGAAGCGCGTCTGCACGTATCCGAGGCCCGAGCTCAGCGCATGGCCCTGGATGAAGCGGTAGCTCATTTCGAGTTCGGCCCCGAAAAGTTCAGAGTTTGATGCGTTCTCAATCTGGGCGTCATAGAAGTCGGAGGATTTGCGCACCTCCACCTGCTGGTCATCCCACTTGGTGTAGAAGGCCGCGCTGCTGAAGTGAAGGTGGTTCTCCGTGCGCTTCCAGGAGAGCTCGTAGTTGTGTGTTTTCTCCGCACCGTAGGGGACGGCCCTTGCCTTCGCGCGGTTGATGCCGACGCCGCCGATGCGGTACCCCTGCGCGTAGCTTGCGCCGAAGAGATCCTGCCCGCGACGGTGCTGGTAGCCGAGCTTCGGGAGGAAAGTGATATTTTCTTCGACGTCGCGATAGCTCCCGCGGACCCCGTCGAGGTAGTTGTCGACGCCACCGTTGCCGGTGGGAGTCGGGTTGACGTAGGTGCCAAAGGCATTCTTGACGTACTCGACGCGCGCTCCGAGCGTCAGCGCCTGGGCGTCCGTGAACTGGTAGTACAGGGAATTGAAGGCGGCGATCGTCTCGCGCTGCTTGTCCATGTCCTGGAGGATGTCGACGGGGATGAGCGGGGACTGACTAAAGAGGACGGTCATGTCGTAGCGGTTGTAAGAGCGGAACTGGTGCGCATGAATTCCGAAGGCGTTCTTGACGTTCTTACTCTGGTAGCGCAAGACGGTTTCAAAACTGATGAACTGATCCGTGAAGTGCTCGACGCGCTCTCCAGCCTGATCGAGGGGTTTGGCGTCCCCGTCACCGACGTTGTTCTCCTGTCCTCGCGTGAAGGCGAGCGTCGTCTTGCTCTCGAGCTGTGCGGAGAGCGTCTTCTTGAGTTGCAGTCCCTGCTGGAGGTTGTTCACCACGCTGCGCGCGTCGACGTCCTCGGCCACCTGGTAGTCGAAGGCGCTTTCGCCGAGAGTGTGCTGCCCTCCCCTGTCGACGCGCAGGAGCTTCGTCAGCCAACGCAGCTCCGTACTGCCGTCGATTTTGTAGAAGAGCTCCGAGCTCGCGTACCCCTTGTCCTGGCGGCCCCAGCGCTCGTTGCCCGTTGTGCGGTTTTCGATGAAGCCGTCGTCCGCCTCTTTGTTGAAGCTCAGGCGCAGCGTGAGCTTCCGATCGACGAGACTTCGGTTCACCAGCGCACCAACCTCCCGGCGCCGGAAGCTGCCGGCGGCCAGTTTTAGTGCGGCCTCATCATCAAAGGTGGCCTCCTGGCGCTGGAGGATGAGCGCACCGGCGAGCGAATTCACGCCCTGGGAGGTGGACTGCGGGCCGCGGTGGATCTCGAGGGACTTGATGTCCCACAGCTCGACGGCGCCGGCGCGCATGGCGATGTCGGTCTGGAAGATGTCGTCGACGAAGACGCTGGCGAGGTTATCTTTTTGCAAGCCGGTTACACCGGTGTTGTTGATCCCGCGGATGCTGAAGTTCTCGGCGTTGCGAGTGACGGTGACATTGGCCTGGCCGTTGAGGACCTCGAGAGAGTTATTCTGGTCGCCGCGGTTAAGCCGGTGCGGCGCCAGCACCGTGACGCTCTCGCTGGTCTCGGAGAGGTCGCGGCCTTCTTTGTTACCGCTCACCTCGATGGCCTCCAACACTTCGCGCTCGGCGGCGCGCAGCACTCCCGGCAAGAGAAGCAGGAGAGTGAGAAAAAGGGAGTTAGCCATGAATACTCCCGTGGGTCACAAAATTTGCTACCGGACTCTGCGTTGAGTAGATAGATTTTTGCAGCAGCTGGTTGGCGATCTGGCCCGAGCGCCAGGCCATCAGGCTAGTCTGTGGCTCGGCGATACCGTGCGTGCGGCGGCCGAAGTTGAGGGCGAAGAGGTGGTTCGTTTGCTGGTGCTCCCACTTGGCCTGGAAGTTTTCGGAGAGTCTGAAGTTTTCGGACTCATCGAGGTCTAGGAGATGCCGGATGCCCGCAAGGCACGAGGGGAGCTCGACTTTGAATCCTGTGCTGAGAATGACAATGTCGGCATCCAGCGTTTCAAGATTTTCGGTGAAATGGTTTTCAAGTGTGAGGCGATAAGTTTCGTCGTGACTTTCCAGCGCAGCGACACAGCGCCGGGCGAGGATGCGGAAGTCCTTGGGGGATCTTTCCACATACCTGAGTTGGTAGAGTTCGTTGAAGAGATCGTTGAGGTAGAAGGGAGTGTTTCCGTCACTGGCCAGGCGCTGATGAGCAACTGCGCTCTCTTTGTGTTTCCGCGAGGTCTGGTAGAAATTCTGGACGTAGGCCGGAGTGAAGTACTCGTTCGTGAACGGAGTCTCGTCTAGGGGCTCTAGTGTGTGACGGCGAGAGACGAGGGTGAGTGCGCGGGTGGCCCCCCACTTTTCCTGGAGAGCGTTGCGGAAAATTTCTAGTCCCGTCTGACCCCCACCAATGATGACCACGCGTTTGTCTCTTAGATCGATGTTCGCAAGTTCAGGGGACTTAGCGTGGAAGACTCGCGACCCGAGGTGGGGCCTCGCGAATTCCGGAGTACTCGGAACGTGACCGGTGGCGACGCAGAGGTGCCTACTGGTGAATTGGCCTGCGCTCCCTCGCACGACGAAGGTTCCATCGATGAACTCTACCTGCTGGATGGCCGTGGAAAAGGAGAGCTGGTCGTGTAGCTGCGACGCGACCCATTGGCAGTAACGCTCGAACTCCCGACGAGTGATGGTGCGGCGATCGGTGTTTAAGTGGGCGTAGAAGAGGCCGTGAGTCACCAAGTAGTTGAGAAACGAGAAGGGACTCGTCGGGTCCACGGGAGTGACGAGATCCTTCAGCCAGGAGGTCTGCATGACGGAGTCTTTGAAAAGGACCTCCGAGTGCCACTGGAAACTTGCCTTGGCGTCGAAGAAGCGCGAGCGAATCTCGGGGTGCTTGTGAAGGAGCGCAGCGAGGCTCAGGTTGAATGGCCCGATGCCGATGCCGATGAGGTCCAGGTCGCTACGTTTCATAGGGCACCCTCCCGGAGGGGGTTCGGTAGATCACTTCCGAGCAGAGGAAGGGGCCGCGCGGCACCGTCGCCGTAACCGATGTGAAAGCGGACCTTGTTCACGAGCACTCGCTGGAAGCTAGGAGCGAGAAGGTTCACGCGGTCGCTCGCTAATTCCGGATGGCGCGCGTGGTAGTCCGCAAGGCCTTGGGCGATGGTGTGGTAGAAAATCTTTTCTTCTATCGCACCACTGAGCGCAAGCCTGCGGGAAAGGAATCTTAGCATCGTGATAAAGTGGCCTGTGATGAGATCGTGAATCAGATGCTCGGGTGGAAGCTGCGGAAGACGATCATGGGAGCCCGGGAAGTATCGCTGGTGCATCGCCTGATGTTCGTTCGAGAGGCGGACGTCGCCGTGGTAATCCTTGAGGACCAGTCCGACGGGTACACCCTGGTGCATGCGCAGGACGATGTTCTGACCATGGGCCACCACACCGACGCCGTAGTTCAGCTGCAGGTGGTAGAGGGGAACGATGATCGCGCGAGTGTACTCCTCCAGCCACTCCTGAGTGGTGAGTTGCGCTTGTTCTGCGAGCGCCGAAAGGAGCGTCTGTCCGTTTTTCGCGGTTTCGAGCAGCGCCGCGGTCACGAGGATCTCCTCGTCTGTTTGCACGAGGGAGGCGGTGGATTGGCGCCAAATGGCACCGAGACTTTCCTGGTAGCGGTAGGCCACCTGCTTCAAGGCATGGAAGTCGGGGTGGCGCACCCCCAGTGTCTTATGTTCTCTGAGAGCTCTCACTGATGAGAGCTCGGGGTCCTGTAGGCAAAGGGCCTGGAGTTCTTCGGCGAAGATTGGAGTGGCCTCGAGGTAGCGCTGGGGCAAACCTCGGACACAGGAGGTGTTCAGGATTGAGAGCGGCAGTTTGATGTCGGCCTCATGAGGACGAGTGAGGTTGCTGAGGGTCCGTAGGGAGGTCTGCGGCGCATAGAGGTCACCGCGCAAACCAAGGTCTACCAGGACACCCTTGACGATGAACTCATGAAACTGCAACGAAACGATGCGGTCCCACTGCCACGGGTGCACCGGCATAAGTTCCCAGAGATCATCAGGGTATGCCTTAAGCTGTGCCTCGAGTGCGGAGCGCTCGGCACCGTGGAATGAAGTCGCAACGACGGCCTTTCGATCGAAGTCCTCGCGCGCGAGACCCTTGGTCTCTGAGCGTTGAACGAGCACCCAGCGCAGCTGGAAGCGGGCACCGTACTCTGGGGCATAGGAGCGCAGATCGGAGAGGCCCCATCCTAAGCGGCCTTTGTTTAAGAGCAGTTTCGGATGGCCTGGAAGCCGTTGCTCGCGCTCGAGCGGAGAGAGTGTCAGCAGGGCAGTGCGGGAAAGCGCAGGGTGACTGGCAAGCTGCAGATCGGCGTGCAGTGTGCTCTGGAGTTCTTCGAGGAAAGTTCCGAGGGTGACCTCACTCATCTGAGTTTCGGTCAGGGAATCGCGGAAGAACTGCGCTGCGCGGACTTCACTCCCTGGCGAGCGTAAGAGACTCTCGGGAGCGACCCAGAGGTGCCCCCAGGCACCGAACTCCGCGTGGAAGTGATAGTGCACTCCGGAGGCGAGTTCAAGGCGAAAACGCCCCTCGCCGCAATCCTGAGCGCTCAGTACTTCTTCGAAGAGCAGTTCGCCGATCGCCTTGGCAACGAGAGCGCGATTGACCTTTTCCCAGGGAGTCACAGGCGTTCCCCGTTGAAGAAGTTTTCGCGTCGACACTCCAGCAGCGCGGCGCGCTTGTGAGGGAAGTCGAACTCTTTGAGTTTCCGCCAACCGGAGCTTTCGGCGTAGCGAAGAACTTTTTTGTTATCGTGACGCGGTTCCGCCATGACTCGGCGCGTGCGTGGGT
>DAIPJL010000123.1:0-9039 GCA_036770305.1 Bacteriovoracaceae bacterium
CTCCTGCTCCTGGCGCGCATCGTGGCCGGCGGCTTCGGCGGCGTGCTGAACGCCGTGGTCTTCGCTCTCGTGGCGGACATCATCCCGCCCGAACGCCGGGGTGCCGCCAACGGCATCATCATGTCGGCGTTTTCTGTCTCGAGCGTGGTCGGCATTCCGATCGGCCTGGCCCTCGCGGAAATGTTCAACTGGCACGCGGCTTTCTACTTCATCGTCATCCTCGGCGTGGCTTCGCTCTGGGCGAGCTCCGTGTACATCCCGAAAGTGAACAACCGCTCCGCGGCCGTGCCCTTCGGCGAGCTCTCCCGGCGCTTCGTCTCCATCGCCGTGGAGGGCCTCCACCTGCGCGGCTTTCTGCTGACTTCCCTGCTCGCCTTCGGCGTTTTCATGATCGTCCCCTTCCTCTCGCCGGCGATGGTCCGCAACGTCGGCCTGGCGGAGAGCGACCTCAAGTACATCTACCTCGTCGGCGGCAGCGCCACGGTCTTCTCGGCGCGCTTCATTGGCCGCATGTGTGACCACCTCGGGCCCTTCCGCGTCTTCACCTGGGTGGCCGGGATCTCCTTTCTCCCGCTGCTGCTCATCACGCACCTCGGAGCCACGCCGATCGCGCTCACGCTCTGCGTGTCGACGCTCTTCATGATGACCGGCTCGGGGCGCTTCATCCCGGCCATGACGATGCTCTCCATCGTGATCGATCCTAAGAAGCGCGGCACCTTCATGGGCCTGGAAAATGCTTTTCGCCAACTCTCCTCTGGCCTGGCATCGCTCGTGGCCGGAGCGATGATCTACGAGAACGCTCAGGGCCAGCTCGTCGGTTTCAACCGCCTCGGCTACGTCGCCGTGGCCGTCACCCTCGTGAGCTGGTTCTTCGCTCGCCACATCGCCAAGAGCTCCGGAGTCCGCTGAATGACCACCACCTCAAAAGCGGTGCTCGCCGCCGTCGCCGCCTTCAGCTGCTGGGGACTCTTTCCGATTTACTGGAAGCTCTTTCCGGAACTCCCCGGCGATCGCCTCTTCATGCACCGCTTATCTTGGAGCCTGCTGACGCTGGCGATCATCATCCCGCTGGCGGGAAAGCTCGAAGGCCTCAAGGCGATCTACCGGGAGCCGCGCAAGCGCTGGTGGCTCGTGCTCTCCGCCGCACTGATCTCGGTGAACTGGCTGCTCTACATGATCGCGGTCACCAGCGGCATGATCCTCGAAGCGAGCATGGGCTACTTCTTGAATCCGCTCTTTAACCTTGTCATCGGCGGCGTCTTCCTGCGCGAGCGGTTGCGGAAAACGCAGTGGCCCGCGGTCGCCTTCGCCGTGCTCGGCGTGGTGTGGATCGGCGCGAAGAGTGGCCTGGAGGCCTTCCCGTGGATGGCCCTCGCGCTCTCGCTCACCTGGGGCACCTACGGCGTGATCCGCAAGCAAACCGCCGTCGGCTCTCTCGAGGGGTTGAGCTTCGAGACGGCCGTGGTCTACCTTCCCTTCCTCGTCTGGTTCCTGGGCCTCGGCGGGAGCTTCGCCGCCGACGTGCAAGCGCTCGGGTGGAAGTTTCCTCTGCTCATGCTTTCCGGAGCGGTGACCTGTTTGCCGCTGGTGCTCTTCGCCTACGCCGCCAAACGGATGCCCCTGCAGCAGCTCGGCTTCATCCAGTACCTCTCGCCGAGTCTGAAGTTCGTCTGCGGCTGGCTCATCTTCAACGAGCCGCTCAGCGCCGCGCGCTGGCAAGGCTTCGTGCTGATCTGGGTGGGCCTTGCGTGGTACACGCTAGAGGCCCTCAGATCTCGAGAACGGAGTCGCGCTTCGTAAGATTCAAAAGTTCCGCCGGCAGGGCCTTCCGGATAGTCGTCGCGAGGGCCTCGGTGATCGAAGTCTTGAGGGCGAATGGCCCCGAGACCAGGCTCACCTCGCGCACCGGGCGCTTGCCCTTCACCGGACGCAGGCGCTTCTTCGCGTCGGCGCTGAGGTGGGCCACAGCGAGGTCCGGCACGACCGTGAACCCCGGCATGGAGTTCAGCAGGTTCACCAGCGTCTCGATGGAACCGCCCTCGAAGTACACCGAGCGGTCCACGTTCGCCATTTTCGGTCGGCAGAGCTGGAGCACTTGCGCCCGCAGGCAGTGGCCCTCTTTGAGCAGCCACGCTTCCTCGAGCTTGAGTTGGTCTTCCCGCACTTCTTTTAGCTTCAAAAGCTCGTGCCCCTGGGAGAAGAGCAGCTGAAATCCCTCGTAGAAGAGCACTTCTTCCCGGATGTCCTTCAGCTCCAGGGGTGTCGCGAGCAAGGCCGCGTCGAGCTTGTCTTCGCGCAGAAGCGCGATGATCTCATCCGTCTGATGCTCGTAGAGATGGAGCTGCACCTTGGGGTAGGCGGTGCGGAAGTTTTCCACGAAGTAGGGCAGGAGGTAGGGCGCGAGCGTGGGGATGATCGCGAGGCTGAAGTCACCGGCGATCTCCTGGCGCGTCGAGCGGGCCAGCTCTTCGAGCGCATCGGACTTGTGCATGACATCGCGGGCCAGTGCGAGGATGCGCTTGCCGACTGCTGTGGTGCGCACCGGATTCACGCTCCGGTCGAAGATGGTGACCTGCAGATACTCCTCGAGTTTTTGGATCTGCATGCTCAGCGTCGGCTGGGTGACGAAGCACTCGCGCGCGGCCTGGGCGAAGTTCCGACACCGATCGACCGCCAAAATGTACTTCAGTTGCGTTAGAGTCATGGGATTCCTAAAGTGCCCGGGAGTTGCTAGTATTGAAGCACGTTTCGCGTGGGAGGTCGATATGGTGGCGGCACTGGTTTTCGTAGCCTTTCTGGTCGGCTGTCTGCTGCCCTGGCAACCCGTCGTCAATGCCCGTCTCGGGAGCGCCCTCTCCTCAGCGATGCTGGCCGGCTTCGTGAGCTTCCTCGGCGGCGCCGTGATACTGGGCGTTCTTGCGCTCGCGCGCAACGAGTTCGTCACCAAAGCGCACCTCCTGGCGCGGGCCCCCTGGTGGAGCTACACCGGAGGACTCCTCGGCGCGGTCTTCGTCATCGCCTCCCTGATACTCATTCCTAAAATCGGTGCGACGGCACTCGGGATCGCCTTCATCTGTGGCCAGCTCCTCATGGCGATCATCATGGACCACTATGGCCTCGCGGGCCTCGCGCTGCGGCCAGTAGATGGCCCGCGGCTGATCGGCATGGTCCTCGTGCTCCTGGGGGCCTTCCTCGTCACGAGGCCCCATGGTTCTTGAGAATGTCTCGCTGAGCTTCGACGCTCGCGGCTTGCGGGGCGTCCGCAATCTCTCGCTGAGCATCAGCCCCGGTGAGATCCTCGGCATCATCGGCCCCAGCGGCGCCGGCAAGAGCACCATCGTCAAGCTCCTCTCCGGCGAGCTCACCCCCAACTCCGGCCGCGTCCTAAGGCCCGCCGCTGTCGCGCAGCTCTGCGACGATGGCGCCTTCCACTCCCCGCAACAACTCCAGCACTGGCTGGAAGCCGCTCAATCCTCCGAGCCAGATCTCGAGCGGCGCGTGCAGCGCGCGCGCGACGTCGCGGATGTGCTGGAGCTCACGCAAGAACTGCTCCGTCCGCTGAGCGCACTCTCCCAGGGCCAGTGGCAACGGGCCCGGCTGGCGCACGCCCTCGTGGCGGCCCCCGAACTCCTGCTGCTCGACGAACCCTTCGCGCACCTTGATCCCGTGCTTCGAGGTGAAGTCGTGGTCGCGCTCATGCAGCTGCTGGCACGACGGGCGACGGCCGTGGTGTGGGTGGGCCACGAGGTCCACGAGCTCCTCGCCTACGCCCATCGGCTCGCGGTGCTGAACTTCGGCGCCGTGGAACAACTTGCGCCTCCCAGGGAACTCTTCCAGGCCCCCAAAAATCTCACCGTCGCGCGCCTGCTGGGACACAAAAACTTCCTCATCTATCAGCGCCAAAACGACTCCTGGAAAGGAGCGCTCGGAGACTACCGACGCTCCGTGCTCTCCTCCCGTCCCCACGTTGTCCTGAGCCTTCCGGCGGACGCCGTTCAGCTCGACGACCAGGGCCCCCACAGCGCCCAGCTGCGCGCCCGACGCTTCGCCGGTTTCTATGAGGAACTCGAGCTATCTATGGGAGAACAGACTCTTCACGTGCAGCACCGAGGCCCGCTGCGGGCGCAGGTCGGGGAAAAATTACACTTTAGAGTTTCCCTAGACGAAGCGGTGGTTATCGACTGCCTGTAGGGAAAATGCTATCACTGCCCCATGGCCGTCACCTACTTCGATAGAGCAACCTACCAGCGCAAGCCCGAGTGGCTGAAGGTCCCGCTGCCGACCGGCGACGACTTCAAGGACATCCGCGACAACCTCCGCAAGAACGGCCTCTCGACGGTCTGCGAAGAAGCCAAGTGCCCCAACATCTCCGAGTGCTGGAGCGCGCGCACGGCCACCATCATGATCCTCGGCGACACCTGCACCCGCGCCTGCAAGTTCTGCCACGTGAAGACCGGCAACCCGAAGGGCGTCGTGAACCACGACGAAATCCCCAACTCGGCGAAGATGGTTTCCATCATGGCGCTGAAGTACGTGGTGATCACCAGCGTTGACCGCGACGACCTCGCCGATCACGGCGCGGGCCACTTCGCCGCGGTGGTGAACGAGATTCACCAGCAACACCCTGACACCAAAGTTGAAGTGCTCATTCCGGATTTCGCGGGAATCCCGGAGCACATGCACACCCTCGCGAAGTCGTCGCCCTTCGTGATCGCGCAGAACATCGAAACCGTGCGCCGCCTCACCCACCCCGTGCGCGACCCCCGCGCCGGCTACCAAAAAACTCTCGACTGCTTGGCCTTCTACAAAACGCACTACCCGAGGATCCAAACCAAGACCTCGCTGCAGGTCGGCCACGGAGAGAGCTGGGAAGAGATTCAGGAAACTCTCGAGGACCTCCGGAAGATCGACTGCGACATCGTCACCTTCGGCCAGTACCTACAACCCTCGAAGCGCCACCTCGACGTTAAGAAATTCTACACGCCCGACGAATTCGTCGAGCTCAAGCGCATGGCGGAGAAGCTCGGCTTCAAGTTCGTCGCCTCGGGCCCCTTGGTGCGTTCATCCTACAAGGCAGCGGACTTCCTCGAGTACGCTGACCTGCCGTGAGACCGCCGAAGACATGGCAGGAGAATGGCTGGCACATCGCGTGCCAGTGGGACTGGGACTACGGTGAGGCCTGGGCCTACCAGCGAAGCCTCGTGGAGCGCGTACGCGAGACTGACGAGAAATGGTTGATCGTGTGCTCGCATCCCGATGTGCTGACCCATGGCCGCGGGCTACAGAAGGCGAAGAAAGGCCAGAGTTTCTCTCTCACCGAGTTCAGCGCCGAGGCTCACCCCAATCTCCCGGTGCCCTTCTACAAGATCGAACGCGGCGGAGGCCTCACCTTCCACCACCCCGGCCAGCTGATCCTCTACCCGATCGTAAAACTCCATCCCGACCGTCTCGGACTTTCGAAGCTCGTCGATCAGCTCTTACTCAGCGTCCGTGCGTCCCTCGAGTCCCAGGGCCTCGCGGGCCTGGATCATCAGCGCGAGCTGCTCGGCCTGTGGAGAGGTATGCACAAGCTCGCCAGCGTCGGCATCGCGATTGACCGCATGGTGACCCTGCACGGCCTCGCGCTGAACGTCCAGCGCTTCGACGCGCTCAAGGCGAAGCTCGCGCACCTCGCTCCCTGCGGGATGGAGTTCCGCACCTACACGTCGGTGGAGGAACTAACGGGCCACCCAGCGACCCCGTCGGATCTCATGCCCGACATCGTCAGGAGATTCACCCATGGCCGGTAATAGCTTCGGCGAGCTGCTTCGCCTCACCACCTTCGGCGAAAGCCACGGCGCCGCTCTCGGAGCCGTCATCGATGGCCTGCCCGCGGGCCTCGCCGTCGACGCCGCAGCACTGGCGGCCGAGCTGGCACGCCGGGCGCCGGGCCAGAGCGCCTTCACCACCGCCCGAAAGGAAGCCGACCGCGCAGAAATTCTCTCCGGTGTGTTCGAGGGAAAAACTCTCGGAACTCCCGTGACGGTGATCGTGCGCAACACGGATCAGCGCTCACAGGATTACGACGCCCTCAAGGAGCAGTACCGCCCGGGTCACGCCGACCGCACCACCATTGCGAAGTACGGTGTCCGGGATCATCGCGGCGGAGGCCGAGCTTCTGGTAGGGAAACGGTGGCGCGAGTCATCGGCGGCTACTTCGCCGGTCTCGTGGTACCTGGCCTGCGGGCCTTCGCCTGGAGCGACGCCATCGGCACCCTCAAGAACGGTGAAACGCAAAGCGCAGAACGCACCGTCCTCGGGATGACCAACGTGGACGTGTCACGCGAAGCTGAGCGCCTGCTGCTCCAGTGCAAGCAAAACGGAGAATCCGTCGGCGGCGTCGTCGGCCTACGCGTGGCCGGTGTACCGGCCGGCCTCGGCGAGCCGGTCTTCGACAAACTCAAGGCCTCCCTCGCCCACGCCATGCTCTCGGTCCCCGGCTGTCTCGGGTTCGAGGTCGGCGCCGGCTTCGCCGGTGCGGCACTCCTAGGGAGCATGATCTCTCAGGAGAGCAAGAACTTCGGTGGCATGGAAGGGGGCATCAGCAACGGCGACGAACTCACCATGCGCATCGCCTTCAAGGCTCCGTCCACGCTTGGTGACAAGGCCAAGCACGGTCGCCACGATCCGTGTCTCTTACCGCGGGTCATTCCGGTCGTTGAGGCGATGGCGAAGATTGTCATCGCAGACCACTTCCTACGGCAGCAGGCCTATCTGTCCCAGCGCGGCTGAGCGCAGATACTCGTCGGCCAGAGTCACCGAAGCTCGCCACGCTCCCGCCAGGTCCTTGGTGACGGCCTGGCTCTCGCAGCGCTCGAGGTGCTCCACGCCACCGGCCATGCTCCAGCAGTAGGCCTGGTCGTCGATGAAGGCACCGCTGTCGTTCACCGCAAGCTGCCCCGAGCTCAGCGCCAGTCCCTTCGCGCCCGCGAGACTCTGCCCGAAGGACCAGTACTTCGCGTCGGAGAGCACGAGCTCGTAGAGCGTGGGGAAGACGTCGACGTGCGATCCCCAGGCCCGCGACGTCGTGCCCGTCGGAACGAGGGACGCTGGCCCGTGCACCAGAAGAGGAACGCTCAGGCGCCGCAAGTCCGGGGCCCCGCTCGCGAGGCGGCCGAGCCAGTGACTGAGGTCGCTCGTGAGCGCGACAATGGTGTTTCCGCCGATGGCCTCCTGCGAGAGCTCTCGGTGGAACTTCACGAAGCGGCTCGACGTGTAGTCCATCGCCCGGATGTAGCGCGAGGTCTCTTTCACGGACCGGTTGAAGAGCTTCTGCTGCTCGGGCGGGAGACGGATCGGCCCGCGATCCTGGTAACCGCGCGGCAAGCGGAAGGGTGGACGGCCCGACGCGAGCTGAACCACGATGAGCTGCGGCGACTGCGCGCGCTTGAGCTCGCGGAGCACGTAGCTGTAGACGTGCTCGTCGAAGAGGCCGTGCTCGTCTTCGCGCTCGTCCTCGGCGACGCTCCAGAGGTTCAGCTGCGCCGAGAGCTGCTCGATCCCCTCGATCTGGTTCCACCCTTGGTGCGAGAGGTAACTGCCGAGGCTCCGCTGTCCCAGCGCCTGGGCGTTGATGAAGCGCGTGTGGTAGCCCGCGCGCTGGAAGGGAACGTGCACCGAACTGGAAAGCCGAGTGCGCATGAACTCGCCCTCGCTCAGGGGCCTTGCGTCCGGCCGCGACGGAAGGCCCGTGAGGAGAGCTTCGATGGACTTTCCGGGGTTCTGGTCGGCGGCGATGACCCGCTCGAAGGCGAGGCTCGACTTGCTCCACTCGAGGAGTTCCTGCATCATCGGGATGCCCTGCCGGGCCCAGTGGAAGTTCATGTTGTGGGTCACGAAGACGACGACGTGGGGCCTGAGCTCCTCGATCTCTGGCCGCGGAGGCGTGCTCCGGACGATGTCGTTCAGCCCGCTCCAGCCCGTTGCGGGAGCGCTCTCCTGGCGGTAACTCTTCAGATCCGCCACAGCGTCGGAGATCTGCTGGTAACCGCGGAGAGAGAGCTGGCGCTTGTCTTCGAAGGGACTCTTCGACGCGAGCTTGAAGCCTCTGCGGAGCGCGATGACGCCGTTGATGCTCAGCTCGTTCGCCGTCTCGACCTCACTGAAGTACGCTTCGTCGATGGAGAGCGGAGCGCGGTGGAAGTTCCCGCGAGCGAAGTAGACGAGCACCACGATGCCCGCCGTGAGGAAGAGAGCGACTTCCTCCTGTGCCATGGGCCGCGCGTAGAAGAGGTCGATGCGAGCAACTCGAAACCAGCGGCCGCAGAGCCACCAGGTCACGAGCACGAAGGAAAGGAAGAACGAGCCCCAGACGAGGACGTGCGTGGACCGGTGAAGCGAGAGCAGGAGGTTCACGGGGTCCGTCTTGAGGTGCGAAACGAAGATGAGGTTGAGGTGATCCTGGAAGTGGCCGTAGAAGCTCAGGTCGCACCAGGAGATGAGCGCGAGCGCGAGCACCCCGCCGAAGCACCAGAGGCGGTTGAACCAACCGACCGAGCGCAGGACCTCCTCCCGGGGCCAGACGAAGCCCACGCTCGTGACGAGGTAGGGAGCGAAGGCGAGGTAGGTCAGACTCATGAGATCGAAGCGCAGGCCAAGGAGCAGCGCCTCGAGCGCGACGAGGGGGTTGCGCTTCAGCGCCACGAGTTCTCCGTGCTGCCCGATGAAGAAGAAGCGAGCGGCCATGAGCACGACGAGCGCGAGGCCCATGGCCTTCGCGAGCTGCGTGTACTGGTGGAAGAGAAAGGGCTGGGCCTTTTCCGGTGGGTAGCGCATAGGGATGAGATTTCCTTTTCTCCCATCTTAGCGCCGAAGCCAGCGGAATTGTATGCGGCAGGAAATTTCCCGACCGCTTTAGTCGTCGCTGGCGAACATCAGGTTGCGTTCGAAGTCGTCGGGCTTCGATGCGTTCCCGCGCGCCTCTTCGAGCGTCACCGCGCCGGCTTTGTACAAGTCCGTGAGGTGCTGATCGAAAGTCTGCATGCCGTTGGTGCGCTTTCC
>DAIPJL010000124.1:0-9022 GCA_036770305.1 Bacteriovoracaceae bacterium
CGATAACGGTAACGCTCAGGGTGGAACGAACGGCAATGCCAACGGTAACGCTCAGGGCGGTACTAACGGAAACGCCAACGGCAATTCCAACGGCGGCTCAACTGGTGGCGAAACCACTGGCTCTACTGAAGGCGGCTCAACTGGTGGTGAAACTACCGGCTCTACTGAAGGCGGCTCAGAAGGCGGCTCAGAAGGTGGAACTGAAGGCGGTTCAGAAGGCGGAACTGAGGGCGGGACAACTGGCGGCTCTGAAGAGCGTCGCGAGCGTCGCTTGAAGTCACGTCTCCTCCCACTCGCTTACGGAAACTTCGACATTCTCACGAAAGCGGTTAACCTCACGCTCAACGATAACTCGCGCGAGCGCGAGACGCAGAACGGTCGCGAAGGCGACACCTACGTCATGATGGACGACTACCGCTCAGGCTTCCAGGTTACACAGATTCGCATGTGGAACGCGGGCCTCGGTGTAGCTCCTCAGATCTACCTCGAAAACGCCTCGGGCCTCGCGGCCCTCACGACAGGTCTCTTTGGCCTTGCTGCCACGAAGAACCGCTTCGTCCAGTACGAGCGCTTCGTCGATGCTGAGCGCAACGTCGACAAGCTCGACGTCCTCCCGATCCCGTTCAAAGTCGAAACTCTCGACCAGTACAGCAAAGGCGAGAGCGTTTACTTCGAAAACACCGGTGGCGTTCTCTTCATGGGTGGCATCGGCGTCGCGGGCGCCTTCGCAGGCGGCTCGATGGTCGCTGAAGGTGGCTTCAAGACGATGGTGACGAAGACTTCTGATAACAAAGCTGTTGTTCAGATCGCCAAGGCGAAGATCAACTCGGCGGCGCTCTTCACTGGCCTCGCGGTGATCAAAGTTGACGCCACTCGCGTTCAGCAGCTCAACGAAGGCTTCACCTACGAGTTCGACTTCGACATCGGCGGCGAAGCTGCGGTCGAAGCCTACGAGGCGATGCTGACCGGTAACATGACCCTTGCTCAGGAACTCGGCGAGAACGCTTTCATGACTGGTGTTACACCGGTGAACGCGTACCTCAACCGCGAAGTCACGCGTCGCCGCGGCGGCTTCATCGGCATCCCGATGGTCGCTCTCTACAACTGGTCAACTGGCCGCGTGTACGGTGAGACAGCAACTCTCGCCTACGCCGACAAGACGACCACTGACCTGAACTACGGTGTCTTCTTCAAAGAGCAGAAAGGCCGCTTCTTCCTGAAGCACAAGAGCCTCCTGCGCTCGTTCTACTCTGGTAAGGCCGTGACGAAGAACCAGGCCGGCAAGGTTATCGCCAACGAAGAGAAGGCGACCTTCCACTGGAACTACGAGACTGACAACGGTACCTCGAGCAAAGTTAGCGAAGCGCTCGCGATGTTCCACCGTGACCTCGGCACTAGCCGCGCCTTCAGCCCGGCGCTCGACAGTGGCCGCCAGCTCGGCTTCGTCCGCCTGGAAGCGAAGATCGACATCGACGCTGCCTACGTGAAGAAGATGAGCGCGGCCATGGCGAGCGAGCGTAGCCTCGAAACCATGCGCGCGGAAGCCGACTCGATGATCGACAGCTACCTGGCTGCCGGTGACCGTGACGACCTCTGTACCAACGACGACAACAACGTCCGCGACAGCCTCTCGGCCTGCCGCTCACGCTTGAAGTCTGAGACCCGTGGCGCTCTGACTCGCATCCGCTCGACGATCCTCGGCCTTGCCGAGAAGAAAGACGCTGCCGAGTACACCGCGACCTACGCGAACATGGGCCGCGAGCTGATCCGCAACCAGTTCGTCTTGAATTCGTTCTTCAGCTACGACAGCAGCTGTAGCCTGAAGTACGACCTCAAGCTCGAAGGTCGCCGTCTTAGCCGTGTCATGAAGAAGGTTCCAGCGAACCTCAAGTGTCGCTAAGAGTCTAAAGACATTCTGTCGAAGAAGGGCCCCATCCGGGGCCCTTTTTTTTTGGAAAAGCATCAGTTGAATTGTCGCCGCGTTGGGGGCCCGGTAAGCTCTTAGAGTATGAATCTAAACTTTGCGCATCGCTCCCTTGGCGCGCTCGTTCTCGCGCTCACTGCCACACTTGGTAGCTTGTTCTTCAGCGAGGTGATGCTTCTGCCCCCCTGCGTGCTGTGCTGGTATCAGCGGATCGCGATGTACCCTTTGGTGTTCCTTTTCGCTCAGAGTTTCCTTCAGCAGCAACCCGCGGGGCTTGAGTTCGCTAAACCGCTGGTCCTCGCTGGCTGGCTCGTCGCCCTCTACCATAACCTGCTCTACTACCACGTGATCCCGGAGAGCATTACGCCTTGTGCCCAGGGAGTGTCATGCACCAGCGTGCAGCTTCAGTGGCTGGGCTTTATCACTATTCCGCTCCTGTCCTTGAGTGCCTTCACTCTTCTTGGGCTTATTCTTTTCTTCTCTCGGAGTCGTGCATGAATCGTCAGCGAACCATCTTCCTCGTGGGCCTCGTCTCTTTCGGTCTGGGGGCCTTCTTGCTCGCGAAGCATTTCTATCAGAAGAACCAGCGCAGCGAGGCAAGTGCGCAGGTGCAGGCCGGTGCGACGGCACTCTCGCGCAGCGGTGCCTTCGTCATCGGGAGAGCCGCTGCGCCGGTGAAGATCGTCGAGTTCCTGGACCCCGAGTGCGAGGCCTGCGCCGCCTTCTATCCCTTCAGCAAGGCGATCCTCAGCGAGTTCGTTGAGAAGGTCAGCCTCGAAGTGCGCTACGCACCCTTTCACGGCAACTCTCGCCGCGCGATTCGCATGCTGGAGGCTGCGCGCTTGCAGAACAAGTACCTCGAGGTGCTGGAGGTGATGTTTCAGACGCAGCACGTGTGGGCCTCGCACCACGATCCGAAGTTCGACGAACTCTGGGGACTGATCCCGCGCACCGGCGTGGACGTGGAGCGCTTACGCCGTGACATGGAGCTGCCGGAGTTCGAGACCCTCATCGAGCAAGACCTGCGCGATGGCCTGGCCCTCGGTGTCCGGCGGACCCCCTCATTCTTTGTAAACGGAGAACCTCTCCTCGAGTTCGGCCCGGTGCCGCTGCGGAGTCTGGTCCTCAAGCATCTTAGCCAGGAGAAGTAGTATGCGGTTTTTAGCTTTTTTATGTTTGTTCCTCAGTGCGGTCGCCAGCGCAGCCGACGTCACGCAGGTGCTCCAGGAGGAGTGGTCGCGCTTCCGCGCCCATGTGCAGACGCTCACGCCTGACGGCGACATCGGCGGTACGCCCTTCAAGGACTACGAAGGCATGACACTGCTCTGGGACGTCTCCGAGGACGCACGAGACAACGAGGTCATTCGCTTCTACATGGAGCGCAGCGATTCTCCGGACTGGTTCAGCGTCACCTACCACAAGAGTCACGTCATCGTGCCGGGCAAGGTCGTGCTCCGGCGCTTCGTCGGCCCCGAGCCCACCGGGTGGGTGAATCACACCATCGACTACCACACGGGCGAGTACCTCGGTTCCCAGGGCCGCTCACCAAACATCCGCAGAAACGAGCGGACGATGATGCGCGACTGGGGCATGACTCAACTCTAGGACGGGTATGATCGAGATCGTTGCACTGGTTGCGATACTTGCCGCGGGCCTCGCGCTCTGGATGTGGCGCAGGAGCGAGGAGCGCCTGGGTGAGGCGCGCGGGGAGCTCCTCGAACTCACGCGAGAGAACGCGGCGTTGACGGAGGCGCAGAAAGGCCATGAGGAGCGCCTGCGCGAGGCGCGCGATCTCAAAGACAAGCTGGCCAAGGAGTTCGAACTCTTGGCGCACAAGATCTTCCAGGAGCGCGGGCAGACGCTTCAGCGCGACCACGAGAAGATGCTTGCCCCTCTCCGCGAGCGCCTCGGGGAGTTCCAGGAGAAGCTCACGCGCTACCGCGAAGACGAGATCCGCGAGGCGACGGGCCTCAAGAACGAAATCGCGCAGATGCTCAAGCTTAACCAGAAGCTCTCGGCCGATGCGGAGAACCTCACCCGCGCGCTGCGCGGAGACAATAAGCTCCAGGGCAACTGGGGGGAGTTGGTTCTCCAGCGCGTCCTCGAGGCCTCGGGCCTGCGGGAGGGGGAGGAGTACGTTCTGCAGGGCGAGGGACTGGGACTGAGGGCCGACGAAGGACAGGTGCAGCGGCCGGACGTGATCGTGCACCTGCCGGAAGGCAAGTGCATCATCGTCGATGCGAAAGTCAGTCTCCTAAGCTATGAGCGCTATATCTCCGCGACCGAGCCCGCGCTGCGCGACCTCGCGCTGCGGGAGTTCGTCGCCTCGCTGGAGAAACACATCCAGGGCCTGTCGGACAAGAAGTACCACCAGCTCGAGAAGCTCCTGACTCCCGAATTCGTCCTGCTCTTCGTGCCCACCGAAGGGGCCTTCGCCACCGCCCTGCAGTCGGACCACTCGCTCTTCAGCTACGCCTGGGAGCGCAAGATCATCCTCGTGTCGCCCACGACCTTGATGGTCACGCTCCGGACCGTGGAGTCCATCTGGCGGCAAGAGAAGCAGAGCAAGAACGCTCTCGAGATCGCCCGCCAGGGTGGGGAGATCTACGACAAGTTCGTGGGCTTCGTCGGCGACATGGATAAGCTGCGCGGGACCCTCGAGCTCGGCCTGCGCCACCACGGTGAGGCCTACAACAAGCTCAAGACGGGTCGCGGGAGCATCGTCTCGCGCCTTGAGAAGATGCGCGAACTCGGTGCCAAGAGCACGAAGACTCTCGAGCTCGAGGCGCAGGACTAGAAGAGGTAACTCGGAATTCTCCACGCCGCGTGAGTTTTGAGTTGCAGCTCTACTAGCGACGAGGGTGAGAGACCAAGCGTGAGCACTCCCCGGGCACGCACGATTTCTTCGATCTGCCGGTCGAGCGCCCGAGTATCCGTTGGGAGTTGTGCCGTGATTTCGTCGAATGTCTCCGCTGCTTTGACGAAGGCATCTACTCTCGTCGCCCGATAGCTTTTACCGATCTCCGAGAGATTGGTTTTGAGTTGCTGGAGTAGCAGTACTTCTGTTGGGCGATGTCTTGGGATGGCCTCAAAGGCGTAGCGCTGGAGTTCAGGTGTGATAGCACTGAAAGCGTAGAAGGGGGCGATGCCGTCGAAGTCCCAGCCCCAGGGCACTTTTTTGGTCTTCACTCCCTGGCAGACTACGTCACGTGCATCTTCCTCCACGCTCCTGACCGTGAGCGCAGTGGTCGAAACGATGCTCTCGATCCTGTCTCTGATAAGACATTCGTAGGTACACTCGAAGACCACACGGCGCGGATAGGGCAAGGTGAAGTTCGCCTCGAGATAGCGCTTGGAGTCAACTAAGGGCCTGCAGTGCCCTGCCGTGAGGTTCGCCCAGCATGAAAGGGATGTTAAAGTGACAACGATAACGACTAATGCCTTCATGACATCTAAGTACCCTAAGCGAACTCTGTCGAGCTAGCTTAGGGGAACTTTTTACTTAGCTACAATCGGGCCGGGCTAGTTAGCCTTCATCCACATCGCAATGTTTTCTTCAAGAATCGTGAGCGGCAGGGCCCCGTTTTTGAGGATCTGGTCGTGGAAGGCGCGGATGTCGAACTTCTCGCCCAGCTTCTTCTGTGCCTTTTCACGCAGGTCGAGGATCTTGAGCATGCCGATCTTGTAGGCCGTCGCCTGGCCCGGCATCACGACGTAGCGTTCGATGGCGCGCACGTTCTCGGTGTGCGGGCTAGGGGTGTTGTCGTCGAGCCACTTGATGGACTGCTCGATGGTCCAGCCCTTGGTGTGAAGGCCGGTGTCTACCACGAGACGGGCCGCACGCCAGAGTTCCATGGCGAGGCGGCCGAAATCAGAATAGGGGTCTTGGTAGAAGCCGTAGTCCTTCGGGAGGTACTCGGCGTAGAGGCCCCAGCCCTCGACGTAGGCGGTGTAGCCGCCGTGTTTTCGGAAGCGCGGCAGACCCTCGAGTTCCTTGGCGATGGAGATCTGCATGTGGTGGCCCGGGAGGGCCTCGTGGTGGGCAAGAGCTTCGAGCTCGTACTTCGTCACCGCCGGCATGTCGTAGAGGTTCACGTAGTAGATGCCCGGGCGCTTCCCGTCTTCGCTGGGGCCTTGGTAGAAGGCGAGGCCCGCGGACTTCTCGCGGTAGGGCTCGACGGCCTTGACGATGAGCGGAGCCTTCGGGAGCGTGTTGAACATCTTCGGAAGCGCGTCCTGGATGCGCTTGATCGCTTTGTTCGTATCCGCGAGGTACTGGTCCTTGCCTTTCTGCGTCGAGGGGTAGGTGAACTTCGGAGAGGTTTTGATGAAGTTAAAGAAGGCCTTCAGGTCACCCTGGAACTCGACCTTCTTCATGATTTGGCGCATCTCTTCGTGAATGCGGGCCGTTTCTTTGAGGCCGAGCTCGTGGATCGCCTCGGGGCTGTAGTCGGTGGTGGTCATGCGCTTGAGGCTGCGCGCGTAGGCCTTCTTGCCTTTCGGGAGAGAGCTCATGGCTCCTTCGGCCGGTGCGATCTTTTCTAGGTCCAGGAGAGTTCCGATCAAGGCCGTGAAGCCGGGGGCGAGGGAACTCGTGAGGGCGTTCTCCAGCTCTTTGATGAGCAGCGTGCGCTCGTTGTTGGAGATCTTCAGCTTGGCGACCTTGGCCTTGAAGTCCTCGAGGAGCGGCGAGTCCTTGCGCGCCTTTGGGTCGAAGGGGCGGCCGGTGATGATGTTCTTCGAGTCGTCGATGGCCTTGGGGTAGACGAACTTCGGCGCGATGATGCCGAGGTCCCGGCGCTTAAGGAGGGCCCGCGAGAGCTCCTCGAGCTGCTCGTTCATGAGCCGCGCGCGCGAGATGTAGGCCTTCGCGTCGCTGACGTCGGAGATCGAGTGCATGTTGATGAGGAAGCTTGGCATCTCGGCGTGCCGGCCGAACATCTGGTTGACCGGGTAGTTGTGGAAGCGGAACTCGTAGTCCTCGAGTTCGTTTTCTTTGCGCTCTTTGAAGAGGCGGTAGCTGAGCTTCGCTTGTTCGTCGAGGGCGTCGAAGTTGAGCTTGTTGAGTTCTTTCAGCTCGGCCTTGGCGATCTGTCGCTCCTTTTCCATCATGGCCTCGGACTCGTCGTTCCACTTGTCGTAGTCTTTCTTGCCGCCCATGTAGGTCTGGAACTCCGGGTAGCGGTCGAGGGCCTCGGCGAAGCTCTTCTCGAAGAAGGCGTTGGCCTTGGCTGTCTCGGCCTGGATCTCGGCTTCGGTGTAGGTTTTCGTGCCGAAGAGCGCACATCCGCTCATTAGGCCAAGTACGATCAGAGGGAGGAGGAGTTTCATCAGAGATCCTTTTGCTAAGTGCCTAAAACTCTAGACCCATCCTCTCTCGTTGTAAATTCTTCATAGATGACTCTTGGCGCTCAAGACCGAGGCATAATCTAGCAATGCGTCCAATCCTCCTTTCTGTCATGACCGTGAGTCTTAGTTTCTCCGCTTGGGGGAAAGGCCTCTTCGAGTACCTTCCCCCCGAAGCAGAACTCTTGGAGCGGGAATACTCTCAGCGGGAAAGTGTTGAGAATTTCGTGGAAGAACGGGGTGATGGGCCGGAAGATTTTAAGTCTCTCGACGCTCGTTTGAACAAGGACCTCTATCTCGCGGCCGGGTACCAGCAGCCTTACTACATGCTCAAGGACATCCAAGGCGACGTGGCGCTTTTGCACTTCGCGCGCACGAACATGCTGCGGATCAAGCTCATGCTGAAGAAGGACGAAGCGGGCATCCGCGACCTCGTCGCCCTTCAGCGCGACGGCTTCGAGCGCTACAAGGAACTCTACCCGCAGTGGGACTTCGGCACACTCGTCGAAGCGCCGCTCGACACCACTCTCACCGAAGCGCGCATCGCCGGTCTTCCTATCAGCGACGAGTCCAAGGCGCTCGTGCGGCAGCACTGGCTGAATCAGAATGTTGGCTTCGAGCTGCGCTCTAGGCCCTTCAAAGCCGCCAAGGTGACTCGCATGCTGCTGCAGGTGATCCGCGAGGAGCACGACCAGCACGGCATCGTTCCCAAGAGCGGCGAAGAACACCGCTTCGCGCCGGAGATCTTCAAGTACTACCGCCAGGAGTACCCCATTCTTAAGACGGGGATGACGAAGCTCTTCATGGCCCTCGGCAATGGCCTCACGTCGCGCTTCCTCGTCACCGGGACCGAGCGCGAACTCGTCGAAGAGCTCGAGGCCCGGGAGTTCGAGTCGGTGGACCTGGCGGAAGCCTTCCGCCTGTCCTATCGGCTGAACCAAGGCGACCTGTACCTTACCATCCTGGCCCTGGAAAACGTCTTCGCCTATCACTGGAACACTCCCGCGCGTGATCGCTCGAGCGTGCTTCAGCGCTTGAGGCCCTTCACGCACTTCTTCAACCGCGGCGATAAGTTCGGGCACTGGTACCATTTCTGGGGCATGGTTCTCTACGGCCACCAGCGCAGTAGCACGCGCGCGGCGCTGGTCGGCGGCATCGAAGAGCTCTTGAGCCGTCTGGCCGGTGGCGAAGATGACCAAGAGAATCAGGAAGGCCTGGTGAACATCCACGCCGGCATCGTCGGCGGCAGGCTGCGCCGGGCGGTTGCGCGCGGAGAGCACCTGCGGATGCGTCCGGACCCGGCCTACACTCGTGAAAGCTACTACCTAGAGCCGATGAAGCTCGACGATGCGATAAAAAAACGACTCGCACCCCGCTAGCCTTGCCAAGGGCCCGGTCGTGCCCATCTTGGGCACATGAGAAAACTGCGTGCCAACTGGTTCACCAAGCATCCTCCGCGCCGTTGGCACCTGAGCTTCGCGCTCCTCGCCCTCGTGTGGGGGGTCTCAGGGCTCTACCTCTACGACTACTTCGGACTGCGCTCGGAGCTGGCCGTTTCAGGAGAGGCGGTGTTCACCCAAGGGGAGTGGTGGCGGCTTTTCAGCGCGCAGCTCGTGCACGCGGACCTCGCACACCTCATGAGTAACACGCTCTTCTTCCTGCTCTTCTCAGTCCTGCTGACGAACACCTACTCGCGATTTTTTTTCCCCCTGAGCGCTCTCGCGATGGGGGCGGCGATCAACCTTCTGTGTG
>DAIPJL010000125.1:0-4810 GCA_036770305.1 Bacteriovoracaceae bacterium
GATGCTGCAGAACATCGCCAAGTCGATCGAGACCAACCACCCCGAGTGCTACCTCATCGTGCTGCTGATCGACGAGCGGCCCGAGGAAGTCACCGACATGCAGCGCACGGTGAAGGGCGAGGTCATCTCCTCGACCTTCGACGAGCCGGCGACGCGCCACGTGCAGGTGGCCGAGATGGTCATCGAGAAGGCCAAGCGCCTCGTCGAGGCCAAGCAGCACGTCGTGATCCTCCTCGACTCGATCACGCGCCTCGCGCGCGCCTACAACACCGTGGTCCCGCCCTCCGGCAAGATCCTCTCCGGTGGTGTGGACTCGAACGCGCTCCACAAGCCGAAGCGCTTCTTCGGCGCCGCCCGAAACATCGAAAACGGCGGCTCGCTGACGATCATCGCCACCTCGCTCATCGACACCGGCTCGCGCATGGACGAGGTGATCTTCGAGGAGTTCAAGGGCACCGGCAACTCGGAGATTCAGCTCGACCGCAAGCTCATGGAGAAGCGCGTCTTCCCGTGTCTGGATATCAACAAGTCGAGCACGCGCAAGGAAGATTTGCTCATGGAGCAGAAGGACCTTCAGCGCGTCTTCGTCCTTCGTCGCGTCCTGCAGCCGATGAACACCATGGACTCCATGGAATTCATCCTCGAGCGCATCAAGGACACGAAGTCGAACGTCGCCTTCCTCGATAAGTTGAACAGCTGATGCGTTTTTTTCGTCGCTTCACTCTATTGGTCGCCAAGCAGTATGCCGCCATCGGTGGCCAGGCGGTCATCGAAGGCGTCATGATGCGCTCGCCGAACGCTTTCGTGATCGCCGTGCGCACGCCCGACGGTTCGATTCGTTTGCGCCGCGACCAGTGGTTCGGCCTCGCGAAGCGCTTCCCCTTCTTCAAGAAGCCGGTGCTGCGTGGCGTGCTCATGCTCGTGGAGACCATGGCCAACGGCATCGTCTCGCTGAACTACTCGGCGAACGTGTCCATGGACGCCGAACTCAAGGCCAAGGCCATCGCCAAAGGAAAAACCGAAGCCGAGTACGAAGCGACCAAGAAGAAGGCGGAGAAAGTCGACCTCGCCACCTTCCTCACCATGGCCGTCTCCATGGGGTTTGGGATCGGACTCTTCGTCTTTCTGCCGCACGCGCTGACCGCTCTGATTTCGAACTTTTTCGGCCTCGAGTGGGGCCTCGACAGCTTCGCCTTCCACGCCGTCGATGGCCTGATCAAGGCGGCGATTTTTATCCTCTACATCTGGCTCATCGGCTTCATGCCCGACGTGCGCCGCGTGTTCCAGTACCACGGGGCCGAGCACAAATCGATCTCCGTCTTCGAGGCCGACCTGCCGCTCACCATCGAGAACGCCCGGCGCTTCACCACCCAGCACCCGCGCTGCGGGACATCCTTTCTCTTCTTCCTCATCACGGTTTCGATCGTCCTTTTCTCGGCGGTCTTCACTCTGGTGCCGATCGGCGCGGGACTTCCGCCGGTGCTGCGGCACGTGGTGGCCGCGCTCTTCAAGGTGGCGCTCATGCTGCCGGTGGCGGGCGTGAGCTACGAGCTCATCAAGGCCGCGGGGAAATGCTCGACGGCGTGGTGGGCGAAACTTCTCAGTGCCCCGGGCATGACGCTCCAGAAGCTCACCACGCGCGAGCCCGACGACTCCCAGTTAGAAGTCGCACTCGCCAGTATCAAAGCCGTCCTTTTTTTAGAGGAACGCTTCAACCTGAAAGACGCTCATGACAAAATCCTGAAAGCGGAAGAAGTGGACTGCACTTCTTTGAATGACATCGAAGATAGCAACGCGCGTCTGAGCGATTTCCTAGAGTAGTGGAGAATTCCTGTGTTCGATAAGATCGAAGCCGTCGTAAGAAGATTCGAGACCCTAACGGAGCGCCTGGCCGACCCGAGCCTCTACGATCGCGCCGCGGAGATGCGGCAGATCAACCAGGAGCGCGCGTCCATCGAGCCGCTGGTGATCAAGTTCCGCGAGTACAAGAAGCTCGTGGCGGACATCGAGGGGAACAAGGAGCTTCTGCAGACGGAGAAAGACGAGGACATGCGCGCCATGGCCAAGGAGGAACTCTCGGAGCTCGAGAAGCTTCTGCCGGCCGTCGAGCACGAACTGAAGATCCTCCTGCTTCCCAAGGACCCGGCGGATGACAAGAACGTCATGCTGGAGATCCGCGCCGGCGCCGGCGGCGACGAGGCCAGCATCTTCGTGGGAGAAGTCTGGCGCATGTACCGTCAGTACGCTTCGAGCCGCGGCTGGCGCGTCGAGGTCCAGTCGATCTCCGAGGGCGACAAGGGCATCAAGGAAGTCATCGGCACCATTAGCGGCGACAAAGTCTATTCGCGACTGAAGTACGAGTCCGGCGTGCACCGTGTCCAGCGCGTGCCCGAAACCGAGGCGCAGGGCCGTGTTCACACCTCGACGATCACCGTGGCCATCATGCCCGAGGCCGACGAGGTCACCGACGTCGAGCTGAACATGAACGACGTGCGCGTCGACGTCTACCGCTCGTCGGGCGCCGGCGGTCAGTCGGTGAACACGACGGACTCGGCGGTGCGCCTGACCCACATCCCGACGGGCTTCGTCATCGCCATGCAGGACGAGCGCAGCCAGCTGAAGAACAAAGAGAAGGCCTTCAAGATCCTGCGCGCCAAGCTCTACGACATGCAAGTACAGAAGCAGCAGGCCGAGATCTCGGCGACTCGAAAAGGCCTCGTCGGCACCGGCGATCGCTCCGAGCGCATTCGCACCTACAACTTCCCCCAGGGCCGCGTGTCCGATCACCGGATCAACCTCACGCTCTACAACATCGACGCCATCATGAACGGTGACCTCGATTCCGTCATCGAGCCGCTCATCGCCCACAACCAGGCCATCTTGCTGCAGGGTGAAGGGGACCTGTGATGGACTGGCGCTCTTTTTTCGAAGAGCATCAGACCCTGCTCGAGCAGAACTACCCCGGGCTCACCCTGTCGCGCTTCCTGCGCGAGGCAGGGGAGATCGGCGGTGACGGCGAAGCCTTCCTGCGAGGAATTCCTTTCGCGTACCTCTTGGGCTACGCCGAGTTCGGCCCGATCAAGTTAAAAGTCACCCCCGACACGCTCATCCCTCGACCGGAAACGGAGCAGCTCTATGAGCTGGTGTGCGCCGAACTCAGCGCCCACCCGCACTGGCGGCGCGCGGTGGACGTGGGCACGGGGCCCGGGACCTTGGGCCTCGCACTGGCGAAGACATTCCCCAAGCTTCAGCTCACGCTGACGGATGTCTCGGAGGCGGCGCTCGCCGTGTGCCGCGAGAACGTAGCGTTGCTCGGGCCCAAAGACGTGCGCGTGCTAGAGAGCGACCTCCTCGCCGAAGTGGTGGGCCTCTTCGACCTCATCGTGAGTAACCCGCCCTACATCCCGGCGAGTAGCCGCGGCGTGCATCCGAAGACTCACGAGTTCGAGCCGCACCTCGCACTCTACCTCGGCGACGAAGAGTACGACGCCTTCTTCCAGCGCTTCTTCCACCAGGTGGCGCGGCGCCTGACCCAGGAAGGGAGCTTCTTCATGGAGGGCCACGAGGATCGTCTCGACGAGCTGGCGCGGATTGCCGACGCCGAACGACTCACCAGCGTGAGTGTTCTACGTGACCTGAGTGGCCGCAAGCGCTTCTTGCGCGCCCGGGCACCGCGGGTGCCCATCGGCTAGGCGCTAGCGCGGCGACCTTTCCACCTCGGTAAGCGAGGATCGACCCAGATGAAGACGAAGCAGCTGAAGACCCAGAGGTTGAAGTTGTACTTGTACATCGGCGCCGGTGCCGTGGCGGCAACGAGGAGGAACCGGAGCACGAGTAGGCCTAGCACCCAGCGGCCCTGGGCCGCTCCCAGGATGAAACTGAGCGCGAGCACGAGCAAGGGGATCAGATAGGATTTCAGCTGCCAGGGAAGCTGGTAGTAGTCCCAGCGCATCGCCGCGGGGAGGCCCGCGAAGATCTCCTGGGCGCTTTCGAGCTGGCCGATGCGCGTGAGGTTCTCGCGGAGGTAGCTACTGCTTTCCGGTGCGTTCGCGATACCCAGCGCCGGAGACACCGACGAGAAGCCCAGCATCGCCAGTGTCATGCGAAGCCGGTTCTCGAGGAAGCGCGGCCAGTGTTTGGCGATGAGCCGGAGCGCCGTCGCCCGGAACGCGGGGTAGGTGCCGGCGACGTCGTCGAAGCGGACGCCGCCGCGGTGGAAGGGGTCGATCTCGTAGTCATTGTGAAATTCGCGAAGCGCGCTGACGCGGAAGAATCCCGCGAGTTGCTCTTCGGTCTCCCGGGCGAGGCCCGCGGGATACTCATGCTTGAGGATATGGCCCAAGGGATTCACGAGTACGGTCGACTGGTAGACCGCCCGCTTCTCGGCGGGAAGTGCGGCGACGCTGAGGAGGTAGGTCGCAGCGAGGCAGGCCCCGAGCGCGGACGCCCAGGCCCACTTCCGTCCCGCGACGAGGAAGGGAAGCACGAGGACACCGACGGCGAAGAGGTCGTTGCGCAGGCCAAGGCAGAGGAGCAGGAGGAAAGTGACGAGGCCCCGGGGCGGGGTCTTGTCGAGGAGCAGGAGCGCGAGGTACCCGGTGGTCCACATCGCCAGGACATCGCGGTTCGCGGAGAGAACTGTGTTGAAGTTCGCGGGGTAACTAAAGAGCAGGGCAAGGCCACACCAGAATACGATCTGTTTTTGTCGCAGGAGGGCCCGGTGCAGGACGCCGAGGAGCAGCAGGAAGACGCAGATGGCGTTCAGCGCGTGCACGAGATGCATCGTCGGAAAGAGCTGGTACCCCGCCAT
>DAIPJL010000125.1:4910-8852 GCA_036770305.1 Bacteriovoracaceae bacterium
TGAGGCCGAAGATGGTCGCGACGACGAAGACGAGTGCCGTGGTGTGCAGGAGCAGGCGCCGTCGCTCCGCCGTCGACAGAGCACTGTACCCGCCCACGAGGAAGTAGCACACGAGAAAGAGGAGGCCTCCCGTGAGCAGCAGCGAGGCGAGCGTGGCCGGAGCGCTCCGCTGGCCCGGCCAGTGGTCGATCGTGTGTTCGCCTGCGCGGCGCAGTTGGACGGACTGGGTGCCCAGCGTGACCTGCGCCGCCGCGTCGCTGGTCTCGGCCCTCAGCGTGACCCGCCGCGGCCTCAGCGAATGGAAGGTCACCGGCGCTGAGTCCTCAGTGGAGCGAAAGGGGTAGCGGAAGGCACTTCCGTCCGGGCGCTCGAAGTGGACTTCGCCGGAGGTCTCGCCAGCGACGAAGAAGACAACGGGTTTGTTCCAGGGCCTCGTGAGTCCGAGGAGGATGAAGAGCAGGGCGACGGCGCTACTAAAAGCGAGTGTCCGGCGCTTGGAGGAAAGCAATCCGATTAGACTTGTCGTGTACCGTTAGAGCTTCATTCACTTCTAGTTTAATTGTCACCGCGCTAGGATACTATCAACTTATTCGAGGGAATTATGGCGTCGTCGCTTCAGAGTAAGATCCGCGTGCCGATTGACTGGGTGGTCTGCGCTGCCGGGAACTCGCAGCGCTTCCGCGCCCGAGGGTTCACAACGGCGAAGCCGCGGCTCCGGCTCCGGGGCACCAGCATGCTCGAGCGCGCGATCTCGTCGCTCGAGCTGCTGCCGCAGGATCAGGTCATCGTGATCAGCCGGAAGGCCGACGGCGTGGCCGGCGACCGTGCTCACCGCGAAGCACCTGCTGCGGAAGGACGCAGCGCTCGCGATCTGGAACTGTGACACCTACTTCCTGTCCTCCGAACTCCTGCGACACCTTCGCTCTCTCGACGGCGTCGACGGGATCATTCCCTGTGCGAAGGCCTCGGGGGCCGCGTGGTCATACGTGGCCAGTTCGCGGGAAGGGTTCGTGACAGCGATCGCGGAGAAGAAAGTGATCTCGCGCGACGCCACCGTTGGTCTCTACTTCTTCACCGACGCGCGGCTCTTCCTGCGCCACGCCCCGCGAGTGGTGCGCGAGAGCAGGGGCAAAGAAGCGTACGTCTCCTTCCTCTACGACGAACTTCTTCGGCTGGGGCACCGGATCAGGGCCGTGGGCTGCGACGTCTTCCTGCCCTTCGGGACTCCCGAGCAGGTGCGGCGCTACTGGCAGGTGACGCCGGAGCAGCTGCGGGCAGAGAATCCGGCCGGTGTCATCGTCGTCGACCTCGACGGAACGCTAACGGTAGATGACAAGGACCTGTCCTACGCCGACAAGAAACCGCGGCCCGAGGTCATCCGGCGTCTCCGGCACTACAAGGCGCGGGGCTACCAGATCATCGTCCACACCGCTCGCAACATGAAAACGCGCGGCGGAGACGAGGCGCAGGTCATCGCACACGTCGGCGCCGACACGCTCCGCTGGCTGCGCAAGCACCGCGTTCCCTTCGACGGCATTCGCTTCGGGAAGCCCTTCGCCCGAGAGGGGTTCTACCTCGACGATCGTGCCGTCAGGCCCTCCGAGTTCCTGGCCTACTCCGAGGAGGCGATCGGGGCCTTGCTACGGAGAGAAGCCTAGGCGTGGAAAAGATCCTGGTCGGCGTTCCGTGCTACAACTGTGCCCCGCAGATCGTGCGGGTCATCGCAGCGCTCAGCGAGCTCCAGCTCCCCGCGACCATGACGGTGGCCTTTGTCGACAACGGCAGCACCGATGGGACCCTCGAAGCAGTGCTCGCGGCAGCGACGCACCTCCCGCGCTACCTCGTGCTCAAGAACCTGCGCAACTACGGACTCGGCGGCAGTCAGAGAATTCTTTTTGGCCATGCTCTCGCGCACGGCTTCGACCGCGTCGCGATCTTGCACGGCGACGACCAGGCGGTTCCGGCGGAGCTCGCGCTGCTCCTCGGGCACGTGGCCGAAAGACGCTGCCACGTTCTCGGGTCACGCTTCAGCTCAGGGGCCCGGCGCATCGGGTACCAGCGCTCGCGCGTGCTCGGGAATCTCGGACTGAACTTGTTTTTCAGCGTCGTCTTACGCCGGCGCATCGAAGACCTCGGCTCTGGCCTCAACCTCTTCGACGTCGGGCTCCTGCGCCAGATCGATCTGCGCACGCTCGGGCGCGGGTTCAGTTTTAACTTCGAGCTCCTCCTGAGCTTCATCGATCACCGGCAGCCCTTCGAGTTCTATCCCATAACATGGCGCGAGACCGACCAGACGAGTAACGCGCGAAATCTCCGTGTCGCCGCGAGCATGCTTTCGAGCTGGGCGAGGTGGGTCACCGGACGCCGGGTCGTCGACGGCGACTCCCTCTCCGCCGACATCCTCGTCCGCCATCTTCCGCTTGGAGAGCGGGAGTCAGATGGCGTAAGATAGTTGCAGAATTTCAACAAAAGAAGCTCCATGGATAAGCTCATCGTCACCGGCCCCGCTACTCTCTCCGGGAAGGTCCACGTCTCGAGTGCCAAGAACGCGACGCTGCCGATCCTCGCCGCGGCCCTGCTCGTCGACTCGCCGGTGCGGCTTAGGGATATCCCGAAGCTCAACGACGTGAGCACGATCCTCAAGCTCCTCGAGAGCATGGGAGTGAAGGTGACGCGCGAGGAGAAGAGCCTCGTCCTCGACGCGAGCGTGGTCCCGAACCTGGTGGCGGACTACGCGCTCGTGAAAACCATGCGGGCTTCGGTTTTGGTGCTGGGCCCCCTCCTGGCGCGCTTCGGCCGGGCCAAGGTTTCGCTCCCGGGGGGCTGCGCCATCGGCGCCCGGCCGGTGGACATCCACCTGACGAACCTCGAGAAGATGGGAGCGAAGATCGAGATCGAGCAAGGCTACATCCTCGCCGAGTGCCCGCGCCTCAAGGGGGCGACGCTCACGCTCAGCTTCCCGTCTGTGGGGGCCACTGAAAACCTGATGATGGCGGCGGTCTTCGCCGAGGGCGAGACGATCATCGAGAACGCCGCGCGCGAGCCCGAGATCGTGGACCTCGCCAACTTCCTCGTGCACTTCGGCGTGGTCGTCGAGGGCGCGGGCACCTCGCGCATCCGCATCGAGGGGCGCTCTCCGAGCTCGTCGCTCCGGGCGGACGAGGCCTACCGGCCCATCGGCGACCGCATCGAGGCGGCGACCTTCATCATCTCCGCTCTCATGTGCAACTCGCACGTGCGGGTGACGGGTTTCGAACCTTGGACTCTCGAGGCCGTCCTCGAGACCCTCGAGAAGATGGGCGCCAAGCTCACGCGCCACGCCGACGGCGTCGAGGTGCACCCGAGCGGACGCCTGAAGGGCACCGTCATCGAGACGGCGCCCTTCCCGGGATTCCCGACGGACGTGCAGGCGCAGATGATGGCCCTGATGTGCCTCTGCGAGGGGAACTCGATCATCACGGAGCAGATTTTCGAAAACCGCTTCATGCACGTCCCCGAGCTCATCCGCATGGGCTGCAAGATCACGCTAAAGGGCAACGCCGCGCTGATCGAAGGCGTCCAGGAACTCTCGGCGGCGCCGGTGATGTGCACGGACCTGCGCGCGAGCGCGGCGCTGGTGCTCACGGCCCTCTGCGCCCACGGCTCCTCCGAGATCCAGCGCATCTACCACCTCGACCGCGGCTACGAAGAGCTGGAGCGCAAGTTCTCCGAGCTCGGTGCGCGCGTCCAGCGAGTGAAGTGAGACCAACTCCTTTACTCGGGCATGCGGGGCCTCACTCCGACACGAGAGAATGCCTTTCATTCGGGGGGCGGCTGAGATATCTTTGGAGAGTGAAAAGTTGGTGCCCAGGACGAGACTCGAACTCGTACGGATGTGTTAGCATGCCGAGGGATTTTAAATCCCTTGTGTCTACCATTCCACCACCCGGGCACAGGAGATAA
>DAIPJL010000126.1:0-8806 GCA_036770305.1 Bacteriovoracaceae bacterium
ACCGCTAAAGGGAGCGCGAGGGGGATGAAGGTCAGAGCGAGGTTCCCCATCAGCTGCGCCAGAAAGAGGGCCGAAATGTCGCGGCTCGCTAGCAGGCTCATGAGCCGGAAGAGTTCGAAAGTCAGCAGGAAAGAGATGAAAAAAACGAGGCTGATCACCAGGGGGAGGATGAAGTTTGCTGCGAGGTAGCGCTGGAGGAGGAGCCGCATAGGTTCGACCAGTTTAGCGCGCGCCGGCATCCTAGGCAACCTCCGGGGAAGGTGCTAGGCTTTGGGAGCTTCATTTCCACTAGGAGGACATATGCAATTGGTGCTCGACCAGAACGGACAAAAGACCCTCGCCGCCGACGTGCGCGTGGTGAGCGCGTTTCAGAAATCTACGACCAAAACCGTCAAAGGCAAGGCGACGACGGAGGCCACCGTGAGCGTCGACCACTGGGCCGACAAGTCGCTCAAGGAAGAGTTCGCGGAACTCCGCGCGGCGAAGAACTTCAAGGCCGGCAAAGACGAAGTGCTCACCTTCACCGCCGCGATGGGCGAGACCGTCAAGGTCATCGGCCTCGGCGACAAGACGAAGTACAAGGCCGAGGACCTCCGCAAGACCATCGCCAAGTGCGTGAAGGCCCTCAAGGCCGAGAAGTTCACCAGCGCGAGCATCGACCTGCACAGCTTCGACGTCCTCCGCGACACGGCCCACGCCGCGGAGCTCATCGCCGAAGCCGTCGGCATGACCGACTACTCTTTTGAGAAGTACCTCTCGAAGAAGAGCGAAGCGACGCTCAAGGAGATCTGCCTGACGGGCTTCGAGAAGCGCAAAGAAGCCGCCATCAGAAACGCCGTCGCCCACAAGGCCCTGCTCACGGAGTCGATCAACGTCGCCCGCGACTTCGTCAACGAAGCGCCGAACGTCCTGCGCTCCACCGAGTACGCCAAGCTCGTCGAAGCCGACGCCAAGAAGCACCTCAAGGGCGTGAAGGTGAAGGTCTACACGAAGGCGCAGCTCAAGGCGATGGGCATGGACATGTTCCTCTCCGTCAACGCCGGCTCGGCCTACGAGGCGCGCATGGTCGAGCTCACCTACGAGCCCGCCAAGAAGACGAAGAACACCAAGCACATCGCCCTCGTCGGCAAGGGCCTGGTCTTCGACACCGGCGGCTACTCGCTCAAGCCCGGCGCGAACATGATGAACATGAAGTACGACATGGCGGGGTCGGCGACGGTCTACGGCGCCTTCCGCGCGGCCGTGCTCATGAAGGCCCCCGTGAAGATCACCTGCCTCCTCGGCATCACGGACAACGCCGTCAACGCCGAGGCGACGATGCCCGACTCCATCGTCAAGGCCCGCAACGGCAAGACCGTCGAAATCCTCAACACCGACGCCGAAGGGCGCCTGGTGCTCGGCGACGTCCTCGACTACGCCTGTGACCTCAAGCCCGACGGCATCATCGACGCGGCGACCTTGACCGGCGCCTGCCTCGTGGCCCTCGGTAGCCAGGTGACGGCCGCGCTCGGGAACAACCAGAAGTGGATCGACACCGTCCTCGGCGCCGCCAAGGCCAGCGACGAATACATGTGGCAGCTGCCCATCATCCCCGAGTGGAGCGCCGACATGAAGTCGAAGGTCGCGGACCTGAAGAACATCGGTACGCCGATGAAGGCCGGCACCGCCACCGCCGCGGCCTTCCTGCAGGAGTTCATCAAGGACGACATCCCGTGGTGCCACCTCGACATCGCCGGCACCGCCGACGGCGCGGGCCACCTGCCCTACTGTCCGGCGCACGGCGCTTCGGGCCTTACGATCCGCACCCTCGTGCACCTGCTGATGCACACTAAGTAAGTGTCGGCGCCGAACTTTCGCATCGTCCTTCACGCGCCCGAGATTCCCGGTAACACCGGGAGCCTCGGGCGCACTTGCGTCGCCCTGAACGCGGAGCTCGTCCTCATCAAACCCTACGGCTTCGACATCTCGGAAAAGGCCGTCCGTCGCGCGGGCCTCGACTACTGGAAGCACGTTCGGCTTAAAGAATACGACAACTGGGAGCACTTTCTGCGCGAAGAGAATCCTCCGCGCGATCAGCTCATGCTCTTCGAAAAAGGCGATGGGAAACCCTGGCACCAGGCACCCTACAAAAAAGGCGCCTACCTCATCTTCGGCGGGGAAACGCGTGGCATCCCCGAGCGCATCCTCCGAGACCTACCAGATAACTTCTACAGTTTTCCCCAGTACTCCCCGCACGTGCGCTCGCTCAACCTGGCGAACGTCGCCACGGCCGCGGCCTACGAGTGCCTCCGGCAGATCCTCTAGAGCAGGAAGTTCTGCTTCAACCAGACTTTTTTATTCACCAATGGAAGCTTGAGGTAGCTCTTCGAAAGGTTCGTTGCGGAATCGCTCCACTTCACTTCGATGGCCCATTCTCCGGGTAGGATGAAATCGACTTCTCCATCGGAGTTCGAATGGTATCCGAAGCGGCGGTGAGTTCTGCCGATCTGATGAGCCGCGACGAGTTCTGCGATTTTCGGATAGAGTTCCGTCGCACTCCTCTTCACTCCCGTAAGTTCCTGGGCGATCCAAAAAATGAGCGGATCGGTGAAGTAGAACTTCCGATCTTTCTTCAACCGGTATGCGCCAGTGGAGAGATCGATCGCATGCAAGGTTCGCAGAGCGAAGCAAGACTCAAGCACACTTAGGTACTCCTGTACCGTATTGTGAGACCCGATCGTCGTTTTCTTCGCAAGAGTCTGAAAGCTTAGCGGCGTCGTCTGCGTGAGTGCCAACTGGATCAGTAACTCCTCCAGGAATCCCTCGCTCTTTCCGAGCTTCACCATGTCACCTCGCAGCCAGCGCTGGTAAGTTTCCATCGCTCGCCGAGGAGTCTTCCCGTCGATCCCAGCTTCAGCGACGGCACTTGGGAAACCTCCCACCCGGAAATAGGCTTCGAGCTCTTTCACACGATCCTCTCCGGCCCATCCTGCCTGAAGCCGAGACTCGTAGAACTCGTCGAAGCTCATGGGCAGGAGATGAAACTCTCCTCCGGCACCGAAGCGCCCGGGCATGAGATCCGCCCCTTTCTTCAGGTCATGGGCGTGCGATCCCGTGAGCATTAAAATCGACGTCTGACCGGCGTCAACGGCGTGCTTGACTGCACGATCCCAGTCCTTCACGAAACTCACTTCATCCAGGAGCACGAGTTTACAGTGCCGAACGCTCGCCAGTATCTCGGCGAGTTCCCGATGGTCGCTGACATTCTCGCAACTGAGGTAGAAGCAGGGATGACGATGGGCGTGGGCAGCGAGAACGGTTTTCAACCAGGAAGTCTTACCGATCTGCCGCGGGCCTCTGACAATATAAAGTCCGTCTTCCTCCGGAATGAAGGGGAAGGATCGCTGGAAGGGCATCTCAGCGATCTTTTTAAGATGGTAGTCCTGCTCTATCCAACCGGATTTTTCCCAATAGTTACCCATACTTACGCAGTATACCACATTTTGGTCAGCGTCAGCACTTTTTTTGGTCAGCGCATAGTATCTTTTTGGTCAATGATTCAACGCCTAGCGGACGCCGCACTCCAGAGTGTACACCGTCGACCCGTCGACGCTGACGAGCTTGAAGCGGCGACCCGCTGGCACGTAGCTGCGCCCCGTGGCCCCGACCGAGGAATCGGCCGCCTCGATAATCTGTCCAAACACTTCGGCGATGTCGCGATAAAACGTCGCCGCGAAGTACTTCGCCCGCAGCTCGCCCTCGAGGATCGTGGTCGTGGCGTCGCTGTAGTACTCGCGCAGCTTCACTTCTTCCACCACGTGGCGGCCGGCTTCGTTGAAGCCGCGGAACTCGGCGGTGCAGGCGATGTCGTTCGCGGAGGCAGCAATCGAAAAAACAAGTGAAACGAAAAAAACAATAAGTTGCTTCAAACTTTACCCCCAAAACTTTTCTGATTTTTAGTCTAGGGAGATAAAGTTAGGTTAATCAAGAAAAAAGAGAGAAGAGGCATGGCCCCTTCTCTCCAAAAGACAATAAGACTTATGGCTCTGTGCAGGGATTATCTTCGCCTGAGTCATCTTCACAGATTGAGGAAGCTGTAACTGAGTAACGGCAAGATTCCACCTTCCGTGACAACACGTAAGGATTGGTGAATGCAACCGGCTCAATCTCGTCATTCTTTGGGATATTGAGGAAACTGTAAGACTCAATATAGGAACCAGTGAGAGCTCCAGTTCTGAGATTCAAATTCAGTTCCATTCGAGAAGATTCGCCAAAGACCAAATCACTAATTGTCTTAAAGAAATAACCTGGCTCACTGGGTGTGCCGTCCACTTCTTCCCAGCAGTCGCCGGAACGGTTAAACGGCTCTGAGAGACATGTGTAAACGTACACTTGGTTTTTCTTGGTTCTCCCGCTAACAGAGAGGAAGTCAAAGCTCATCTTTGCTGATGAAATGACTTTTTCTGACGCCACGGGAGTGTATGTCTCACAATAGCCAGCCCCCAGATCATTCGGACAGTTGTACAAGCCAGTTGTCACCACGAGATCGGGCTCACCGCTCTCATCATCCCAGTATGCGCTATCGATCGGCTTAAGTCGGTAGATATCTGTTGTAGAAATCGTATCTTTAGTAATCTGAGCAGTGAAGCCGACGTATGCAGCGCACTCCTCCGGGTCACCACTCGTACGATTAGCGAGAGCCTTGATTAGCTTTCCGGTTGGTACTTGTTGGTGATCTTTCGGAAGGTTGTTGTAGATCTGAGCGAACTGACTGAAGTCGAGAGAAGAGTTCGCTACAACTGCCTTGGCGATGTGAGCCTCAGCGATGGCCGTATCAATGATGGCTCCGGCGGGCGCTCCGTTAACCTCAACATCATTCCAATCACTGACGACACTACCAATTGTGGTGAGACCAGCGAAGTCAATTGAAAGTTCGGAAACATCGAGCTCTTCCGAACCTGTAAGCGTCGCAATATCCAAAGATGAGTTTTTAATCTTTGCGAGTGAAAGAATAATCTGCGCAGCGCCAGTGGCATCTGATCCTGCGACGTCAGAGAGGAAGACCTTATCACCGCAAGTTCCTTCGCCGATCTTGAGGGCTCCGACGAAGAACGCAAGTCCTTCCCCACGAGTACACTTGAAGGCACCTCGCGCACCAGTTTTCGTCAAGCCTGGGTTTGTGCTACAGTCCTCGGTCGCATTGTAGCAGACATCAATACCCTTCACGGGACCGTCGATGAACTGCGATCCGATCTGGCTGAACAAGCCTCCCGACCCGCCAATCGAGCTTGAGCTACCTCCCGAACACGCGACGCCAAAGGCCGCGAGGGAGAGGACCGCGAGTGAACTAGTAAGTTTCATTCTTCCTCCTAAAAAATAATCAAAACGCTTCGTTGCTATTTGATGTGATTAATCATCATTCATTTGATTTTTTTTGCGAGACAAGATTTCTTGATTGGAAGAGCAGGGATCGAAGGCGCATGAGAATGCGCAAATAACCCTCTGATTTAAGAGGTAGCACACTGAAGTACTCAGGCGAGATATAAAAAAAATTATACCGCCCTTCAGGCGTTCGGAATGCTCTCGCGCTAGCTATCCCGCCCCGGCGCGAGGTAGATCATGCCGTCGCGCTCGAGGACGAACATCGCCTTGTGCGAGCCGAGCTTGGCGCGCAGGTTGCTGAGGTGGCTGTTGAGCGTCTTCTCCGCCACCTGCGACTCGCCCCAGACGTGGCGGAAGACGAAGCGCTTGTGGATCTTGCGGCCCCGCATGCGGATGAGGTAGCTCAGCACGCGCATCTCGATGAGCGTGAGGTCGAGGGGCTCTTCGTCCATGAGGATCTTCATGCCGAGCGGGTCGACGCGCAGGCAGCCGAAGCGGATGTCGCGGTTCACGCGGTGCTCGACGACGCGCAGGAAGCGCGCGCGCATCTCCTCCGCGGGCATGAGCCGCGAGATGTACTCGGCGCCAAAGTCGACGAGTGACTTCTCCACGGCTTCCGCCGAGACGTCGAAGGAGATGAAGATCATCGGCGTGAAGGCGAGCTGGTCGTCCTGGATGAGGAGTTCGGCGAGCTGGAAGCCGTTGAGCTTACCGAGGTGAATGTCGATGAGATGCACGTCGAAGTCTTGCGCTCGCGCCGCTTCGAGGAAAGCCTCTTTCGTCGTGAACCCGCGCACCGAAAATCTGGAACCAAGTTTTGTCTGAATCACTTCGAAATTGCTGGGCTCATCGTCTACGTAGGCGACAGTTATGCTCAATGAAAACTCCTCAAATAACTGATATTAGATAGAATTTTACACGAGAAAAGCTTATCGCTCAGACAAGATTTCTTGTATGAGCTCTTAACTCCTCTGTGATTTCAGTGTGTTGGGGTGAGAGAGGTTATTAAAATTTCACGCTCTGAACCGCTCAGCGAGCTTCGGAACTAAGCTAAAGGAAACCGACCCTCGGAGCCCATATGAAAACGCAGCTCATCGCCCTCCTTCTCCTGAGCACCATGGCCAGTACGGCCTGGGCAAAATCAGTGAGCTACTTGCTCCCGAAGGACTACGAAAAATCTCAGCGCTTCGTAAAAATTAGTTCGCGCTTCGAGCGTTCCATCGGCGAGAACGTTTTCTTCTACCAGAGCTGCAGCGGGAGCATCGAGGCACAGAGCTGCAGGCCCCTGGTCTCGGAAAGCTCGATCAGCGAGTCGCGGCTCGAACGCATCGAAGGGCGGCAGCGGATCACCGGCGTGCTCCTGATGACCACCGAGGTCGTCGGCGGCGGCATCCTCTGGAAGAACCTCGTGCGCTTCACGCTCCCCGGCTTCTACAAGCTCGTGCGCCGGCAGACGGAGTGGACCGAGAGCGTGGCCATCGGCATCGTTGCGCTGCCGCCGGCGGCGGTCACCTCCACCGGAGCGACGGTGGTGGTGCTCGATAAGATCAACGACACCTTCGAAGCCATCGATCCCTTCGATCGCTTCCGCCGCTCCGAGCTCGTGGACGCGAAAAAGCTCCGGGAGAACGAAGTGGTCCTCGTGAAGTACGACTACCGCGCGCTCGAAGCCAAGCTGCGGCAGCTCTTTCACTGAGCGTCGCTAGAGCTCCCAGGTCATCTTGCTGGAGACCCAGTGGCGGCGCTCGTCTTCCGAGATGATCTTCGCCCACTTCATTTTCTGGAGCGTCGCCTTCACCCGCGAGCGCGCGAACTTCGTCAGGCGCTTCTGCTTGAAGGAGGTGTAGTAGCGCTTCGGCGAGGGGAGGAGCATGGCGAGGAAGGCGGCTTCTCGCGGGTTAAGCTGCGACGGGTGTTTCTTGAAGTAGTGGGCCGCGGCGGCGCGGACGCCGTGGATGCCGGGCCCGAGCTCGGCGATGTTCAGGTACACCTCGAGGATCGTGGCCTTCGGCACGCGCTCTTCCATCTTCGGCGTGAGGATCAGCTCGTGCGCCTTCCGCAGCAGCGAGCGCCGGGCCGTGAGGAAGACGTTCTTCACCACCTGCTGCGAGATCGTGCTCGCGCCGCGGACGAAGCGCCGCTCGCGCAGGCTCTCGTTGATCGCCTTCTTGAGCTCTTCGTAGTCGACGCCGGCGTGGCGGTAGAAGTTCCAGTCTTCGGAGAGGATGATGGCCCACTTGCCGTAGGTGGAGATCTCGCGCAGGCCCACCCAGCCCGCGGGCCGAGTGGGTTTTAGGTCGAAGGTGACGGCGTCGCTCGCGCCCCCGAGCTTGCGCAGGTGCGGGTAGTGTGTGTTGAGCACCGCCGGGTCGATGGCGTAGTACATGGCGAGCGGAATCAGGACGAGGACCAGGGTCACGGCCAGCGCCGTGAGGAGAAGCCGGAGGTGCCGGCGGAGAGGTTTGCGTCGAACTCGGGGCATGCGCCTAAGCTACCCTATGTTATCGACTTCGGGGAGAACTCAAGGAAAATAATCGGCCAACCGATAAGCTGGATCGTGAAAAAAGTCTTAGGCTTCACCCTCTCCCTGGGTCTCCTTCCTCTCGGTTGCACGCGCCTCACCGGGCGAGACGCCGTGACGAAGATTCACCCCGGGGAAACGTCCCTGGCCGAGGCCCTGCGCGTGCTCGACGAACCGCTCAGGATCACCGAGGTCCACGACCGGACGGGCGTGCAGCTGCTGCACTGGCAGGAGCACACGCTCCAGGTGGAGAACAAACTCGTGACCGCCGTCTTCCGGGACCCCAGCGAAACGGAAAAGTCCCTGCTCTACTGGCGCCACTCCTACCGGGGCCAGGAACAGGTGCTCACGCGCGGCGGTGCCCCCGAGGAGCTCCAGCTCCTCATCCCCGACGAGGGCATCGCGGTGGTCTTCGACGAAGACCGCGACGAGGTGATCAAAGTGGTGCGCTATGAAACACCGTAGCCAGCTCGCCGTGCTCCTACTGAGTGCCGTGGGCCTCGCGCTTGCGATCGCCGTCTTCGATGCCCTCGAGAGCAAAGCGCAGCGGACCTCGTGGTGGCGGCACCGGCACCAGCTCACGCCGCTCGCGCTCGAGCGCGCCCCCGCGGCCGGCGACGAGTGCCGCTGGGAAGCTCCGACGCTGGTCCAGCTCGGGGAACAGAACGCACTCCTCGAGAAAAAACTCCCGCTCGCCAGAGCCGTCTGGCACCGCTGGACGAAGCTCTCCGCGCCGGACGCAGGCGCCGGCTACGCCGAGCTCGCGCGCTGGCAGGTCTTCCTCAAGACGGGCCTCGTCGCCGACGACGCCGAGCTCGCCTCCGAGGACTGGGGTCAGCTGCTGCGCCTCGCGCACCAGTGGCCCGCGCAGCTGCGCCACAGCCCGCGGCACCGGCGGCTCACCCTCTCCGCGACTCTCCAGGG
>DAIPJL010000127.1:0-8800 GCA_036770305.1 Bacteriovoracaceae bacterium
CGCTGAGGTCCGTGTCGCGCAGATCCAGCTTGAGGTCATCCAGTTCATCGGCGCCGGCCGTCTCGAGAGGCTCCGGCAGCTCTTCGTTGATCCGAAGCTCTTCGCTGATGGTACTATCCGCCGACTCCAGGGCTTCGAGCTTCGCGAGCTCGTCGTCGTCGATCTTCGAGGCGTCCGCCGCGCCGCCCTTGGGTACGAGCGGAGCGGTGCCGGCCTGAGCACCTGGGGTCTCGGCTTCGTTGAGGAGCTGCGCGAGGTCTTCGTTTTCAACGACGTCGAAGTCCGGGATCCCGTCCTGCGCCGAGGCCGCACCGAGCAACAGGACTCCGAGGACCACGAAGAGCGACTTAGACTTCAATCACGCACCTACCTGGAACACGTCTTTGAGCAGAGAGAGGTACTGATCTTTCTTCTGCGTGAGCCCGAGCTTGTCCGCGCAGAGCACGGCTCCGCGGAGAGCATCGAGCACAGCGCCGGAACTCGCCAGGCGAGTGATGACTGTCTCGTAGGCCTGCAGCGCCAGGTCGTACTCGCCCTGCGACTGCAGGACTTCACCGATCCCGTTCTGAGCGCGGGCCCGGACGGCGACGGTTCCCTGCGCCGCTAGCGCCTGGAAGAGCTTCATCGCTTCGGCCGGCTGGGTCGCCTTGAGGCCGTGGGCCTGCCGCAGACCCTGCAGCTGTGACTCGAGATCCGCGGGCTCGAAGCTCGTGCTCGGAGCGACCTTCGACGACGCGAAAACGTCAACCGTCTCCACCCGCTGTCCGTTCTCGATCATCGCCGTGTTCTTCAGATCACTGACGATCGGATCGCTCACTCGCCCCTCTTTGAGCGCAAGGTACTGGCGGTTGAGTTCTTCGTAGCGCGCGAGGAGTTCGTCGTACTCTGCCTTGGAGACGACCTTGCGGTTGTGATTGTTAGACTTGCTGCGTGGCGAATCCTCTTCGCCGACGAGACTGCGTTCCATGCGTTCGAGCCAAGAGCACGAGGTGGTCGCTAGCAGCGTGACGAGCCACAGACTCCGTGTGGTTATTTTCAATCCGTCCTCCATGACTAAGGGCCTGAAAATATTTATCTTCCCTTGTATCTTATTTTCAAAGACACTAGCGCTGCTGTCAAGAAAGGCCTCCGTCGTATGCGTTACTCTCTGACAAAAGAAGTCGCCCTTTTCGTACTCCTTGTGCCGAAGGAGCTCGCGGGCTTCGTCCAGCACCTACTCGAAGCGCAGGACAACCTCTGCACCTACACCACCGAACCGGTGACGGAAGAGACGGGCACGCGCGAGATCCGTCTGCGCGCGCCAGTGGAGTGGCGCAGCGAGCTCCGCCGCTGGATCGAGTTCGTCGTCGCCCAGCACCCGACCATCGCGCTCAAGGATGATCGAGTGATCCGCGACGAAACTACTTAAGGGACTGGTAGAAGGCCAAGACGTCCTGCGCGTGGGTCCCGGTGTTCACCTTCTCCATGACGTGCAGGAGCTTCCCGCTCGAATCAAGCAGGAAGGACTGCCGGAGGATGCCCTCGAAGCTGCGTCCCATGAACTGCTTAGGCCCGAACGAACCATAGGCCTTTGCCACGGCGTGGTCCGGGTCCGAGAGCAGATCGAAATTCAGCTGGTCTCGCTCGCGGAATTTTTTGAGCGCGGCCGGCTTGTCGGGACTAAGGCCGAGGACGACGATGTTTTGCGCCGCAAGCTCGGCGGTGACGTCTCGCAGGCCACAGGCCTGTACGGTGCACCCCGGAGTCATCGCCCGAGGGTAAAAGTAGACCACCACATTCTTGCCGCGGAACTCTTCTAGAGAAACCTGCTTCCCGTCTTGGTTCAGGAGCGTGAAAGCGGGAGCGACGTCACCCAGCTTGAGGCTCCGCTTGGGCGCTGGCGTGCTTGCTTTTTTCGCCGGCACTTTGGCGACTTTCTTGGCCACTTTTTTCGTGGCCTTCTGGCCAAGCTTCTTCGCCGTCTTCTTGACCACTTTCTTGACCGCTTTCTTGGTCACTTTCTTGGTCACTTTCTTAGTAGTTTTCTTGCTCGTTTTTTTAACAGCTTTCTTGGTCATTTTTTTTACCATGGGGACACTCCGGGTGAAGGTTAAAAACGATCTCTTAGGCTTCGCAGCCGAACGAAGAGCATTTCATCATCCCACTCCTGCTCGCGCAAGCCCCCCGGGGCCGCGTCCCCCACTTGTCTCACGTCGACGCCGGCCAGGTTGAGGAAAGGGTTCACCGCCAGCTCTTGCTCCCAAGTCCAAGCGGGGCTTTGGAAGCCGTCCCGGCCTCGCAGGCGCGCTCGCGCTTCCCGTAGAGCGCTCGGGTGCACTCCGACGCTCTCTGCGAAGTCGAGGTTCTTCGCCGCGTAGTCGTGGCCCACCCAGAGCCAGGCCCTGGGCCTGAGCCACGAGCGAAGCTGCTGGAGCGAGCGATAGAGGACCTGCGGGTCGCCACCGTTTTTGCAATTCCCGACTCCCGCCTGAAACAGAGTGTCACCGAGGAACCACCCTTCCGCCTCCCCTTCTCGCCAGTGGTAAACCACATGCTCTGCGGTGTGGCCCGGACAGCCGTGCGCGCAAAGACCTAAGGCCTCCCGCTGCAAAGGGACGCCGGCACGCAGGAAGGCTTCGTTGCCACGGGTGTGATCGGCGTGCTGATGGGTGTTGAGCAGCGCCGTCCAGCGCCAGCCCTTGGCGCGGCCGAAGTGCAGAATTTCTTCGCCGTCCCAGGGATCGATGACAAGGGCCTGATGAGTGGCCTTATCTCGCAGAGCGTAGCTATAATTGCGAAGTGAGTTGTGAGCGTAGAAGCGCCAAATTTCCGTCTGAGGAGTCTCTAAGATGAGCACCACGGCCCTCCTGATCGTTAGTCTTCTCTTTGCGACCAAGCAAATGGTACACGGCATTCTCATGCTGCGCCAGCACCGGCTCCTTGGCAGGAGCCGCTCGGCGCTCCCGGCCGCCTTCGCACAGAGCTTCACGCTGCAAGAGCATCAGAAGGCCTGTGACTATGGTCGCGCTCGTCTGGTGCTCGGAATTTTTCGCCACGCCTTCGGGCAGGGACTCGTGCTCCTGTGGCTCGTCAGCGGGGCCCTCGCGACCCTCGATTCTCTCCTCTTCGCCTACGTACCGAGCTCGCGCTGGCAGCCCGTCGCGCTACTGGCGGTGGTCACCCTAAGTGCGGGCCTGGTCGATCTCCCCTTCGCACTCTACGCGCAGTTCGGCATCGAGAGGCGCTTCGGCTTCAACCGCATGGGCCTGACGACCTTCGTCGCCGATCGCCTGAAGGGCCTGGCCCTGAGCCTCGTGCTCGGCGTCCCGCTTCTGCTAACGATCATCGAAACGATGCGCCAGTTCAAGGGCTACTGGTGGGTGGCGGCGCTCCTCGTGGTGGGCCTGTTCCAGCTCTTCGTGAGCTGGCTCTACCCGGCTTTCATTGCGCCACTCTTTAACCGATTCACTCCCCTCGAAGCCGGTGAACTGAGGTCGGAGATCGAGAAGCTCGTGGCCGAAGCTGGCTTCGGCGCCAAAGACGTGCTGGTGATGGACGCCTCCCGTCGTTCCTCCCACGGCAACGCGTACTTCACGGGCCTCGGGCGCACCAAGCGCATCGTTTTTTTCGATACCCTCCTCGCGCAGCTCTCCCGTGCCGAAGTGGTGGCGGTGCTGGCGCACGAGATCGGCCATCTGGCGCACGGCCACATCAAGAAGGGCCTGCGCCTGTCCTTCGCCATCACGGCCATCATGTTCGTCGTCCTCGGCGTGTTCTCCCTGCGCGCGGACTTCTTCCTCGCTCTGGGCCTCACGCCGACCTACGGGACGATTCTGGTGGTGCTCGCGTGGCTCGCGCCCTACCTCGCGCTACCACTGACTCCGCTGCTGAACGCGTGGTCGCGGCGCCACGAGTTCGAAGCGGACAGATACGCGATCGCTCGCTCGGAAGCCGGGAGCCTCGCGAGCGCCCTGCTCCAGCTTTACCGCCGCAACGCCGGAAGCCTCGTCGTGGACGACTGGTACGCACTGTGGAACTACTCGCACCCGCCGCTCGCGCAGCGGCTCGCCGCTATGGCGCCGTCCCGGCCAGCGACTCCCGCAGGAAACTGAAGTAGGGCGCTCGGTACTTCTCGATCTCGTTGTGGAGCTCGTGGTAGCCGCCGGAGACGACGAGGAGACGGGTGTTCTTTTCCACGGTGGTGAAGTAGCGCTCGAGCATCCGCGGGTGCACGATCCCGTCCTCGCTGCCGACCGCTGCGAAGAGAGGACAGCGGGCCCGCAGAGGCCGCGAGAACACGTCTCGCGAGGTCTTAAGCAGCTCGAAGAAAAGGTGCGTCTGCACCTTCAGGAGCACGTACTCATCGTTGAGGTAGTTCTGGAGCACCCGGCTGTCGTGGGAAAGGCGGTTGAGGTTGAGCATGCCGCCGAGGGGGAAGCTCACCGGCAGATCCGCCAGCGCGGAGAGCGCGAGCTTCGGCGCGTTCCCGAACAATGGCCCCAGGAGGCCCGGCGCGCCCACCGGCGGCGAACTCAGGAAAACCTTCTCCGGGTAGAGCTCCTCGCGCGCCTCGTTCTGTAGCCAGTCCGCCGTCACCAGTCCACCCATCGAATGCCCAAAGGCGTAGTAGCGCCTGAGGCCGAACTCGCGCACGAGGTACTCGACGATGGCCTGCAGGTCACGGCGGTAGTCGGAGAACTCCTTGACGTTCGCCCGGACGCCCTCCGAGCGGCCATGGCCCCGGAGGTCGTAGAGCAGAATGTTAAACTGGCCCGCGAAGAGCTTGAGGAAGTGCTGGTGTCGGCCAAGGTGCTCCCCGAGCCCGTGGGTGACGATCAACCACACCGGAGCGCCGTTCTCTTTGATGAGCGCCTTAAGCTTCGTGCCGTCGTGCCCGTTGATCTCGCGGTATTCGTTTTGCATCGAACTTCTCCTCAGAAACGCGTGTCCCTATTAAAACTCCTTGGTGGCGAAGAAGCAATTCCGATATACTTGTGACATGTATTGCCCCGTCTGTTTTCAGAACACCCTGAAGTTTCGCTCGAACGGCGTCATCAAAGCGAGTTTCAACGGTAAGTCGCGCAACACGAGCCTCTTCACCTACAACCTCAACAAGGACGACGCCGCCGAGCTGGACAAGAAACTCCGCGAGAAGCTGGTGGACTTCTTCGCGTGGTACGCCGAGTTCAAGAACAAGCTCCCGATCACGGCCATCGAACTCACCTCCAGCGACGTGCAGTGCTCGAACGCCTGCAAGATCGATCTCACCACCTCGCGCTTCAGTGTCATCGGGGTGCTCTACTCGTCAAAAGTTGTCGAGGCCCTGGCCAGCGAAGAGGCAAAGAAATTTGGCATCGAGCTCCAACTCCCCAGGCCTTGACCGAATTCCCGACAATTGGGCCACAGTGCTAGTGGCAAGTTTCTCCCGCTAGGGCGCACCAGCTCCCCTGAGCTAAAATGGTCCTATCCCCTGGTTCGGGGGATCACTGGAGAGCTATGCTTCGCCCCTTCCCACCCCTCCTCGTGCTGGTCCTCCTCGCGGGCACCGGCTGCAACAGCCAGGAAGCCTCCCCGACCTCGGGGGGCAGCGTGGTGAACACCCCCGCGGGCACGGAGGTTCCCCTCCTCACAAGTCAGTGGCACCTCAAAAACACTGGCCAGCGGGGCCGCGGGAGCAGCGTGGCGACGGCCGGCGAAGACATCAACGTCTTCCCCGTCTGGGAGTCCTGCGGCGTGGCCTTGAGCTGTCGCGGCGAGGGCGTGCGCATCGCCGTCGTCGACGATGGCCTCGAGGCGACCCACCCGAACCTCGCGCCGAACGTCGTCCCGGGCGGAAGCAAGAACTACACCAGCAACGGCCAGGGCGCGACGAACCCGACGAACGTCGCGACGGACCGTGACAGCGGGCACGGGACGAGTGTGGCGGGGATCATCGCCGCGAGTGCGCTCCAGTCGACGGAGCTGCGGGGAGTGGCGCCGGGCGCGAGCCTCGTCGGCTACAACTACCTGCTCAACACCACCGACACCAACGAAGCCGACGCCATGGTTCACAACAAAAACGTCGTCTCCGTGAGCAACAACAGCTGGGGCCCCTCCGACGGAACCGGGCGCCTCGCCCCGGCGACCTCGACCTGGAAGACGGCCATCGCCGACGGCGTCACCAACGGCCGCCTTGGCCGCGGCATCGTCTACGTCTGGGCCGCCGGCAACGGCGGCGCCGCGAGCTTCCGCGACAACTCGAACTACGACGGCTACGCCAACCACCGCAACGTCATCGCCGTCGGCGCGGTCAACGCGCAGGGACGCCGCTCGAGCTACTCCGAGAGGGGTGCGAACATCCTCGTGGCCGCTCCCGGGGGAGAATTTTGTTCGTCGCTCGCGATTACGACCGTCGACCGAGTGGGCAACGTGGGCCTAAACACCAACTCCACCGCCGGCGGCGACGAGCTCAGCAACACCAGCTACACCCGCTGCATGAACGGCACCTCCGCGGCGACTCCGGTGGTCGCCGGCGTCGTGGCCCTCATGCTGCAGGCCAACCCCTTGCTCACCTGGCGCGACGTGCGCTGGATCCTCGCGCACACGGCCCGCAAGAACCATCCGACGGACAGCGGCTGGGTCAGTAAGAACGCCGGGACGCTCAACCTGAACCACAGCTTCGGCTACGGCGTCGTCGACGCGGCGGCGGCCGTCACTATGAGCGCGACCTTCGCGGGCCTTCCGGAAGCGCGCACCTTCAGCTCCGCCATCTCCACTCCCAACCTCGCGATCCCGGACAACAACACGACCGGCGTCAGCGACACCATCACCGTCGGTGCGAGCGACGTGACCACAGTCGAGTTCGTCGAAGTGGTCTTCAACGCGACTCACACCTACTCGGGAGACCTCGAGGTCATCCTCGAGGCCCCCAACGGCGTGCAGAGCGTGCTCGCCGAGCAGCACTACTGCGCCTCGAACGCCTGCAGTCCCTACACCGGCTGGGTGTTCGGCAGCGTCCGACACTTGGCGGACAACGCTACTGGAAACTGGCGCCTCATCGTGCGCGACCGCGACGCACAGATTTCGGGCTTCTTCCAATCCTGGCAGCTGCGCCTCTATGGCCACTGAGGTTTTATGATCAAGTTCATCGTGCTCAGCACCTTCCTCTTCGTCGCCGGCGACCTCTGGTCCCAGACCACTAAGGGGACACCACGGCCTAGCGTCGGAGTTCGCTACCAGTGGACCGAGGGCGAGGAGCTGCGCGAGGCCTGGCTCGACGAGGCCCGCCTCGCCGAGTGGGGAGAGGACGAAGCGCGCAGCACGGAACTGCGCCAGCGCCGGGCCCAGCTGCAGCGACAGCAGGGGCACCTGCGGATCTGGCGACTCCCGCAGCGGAACGCCCGCTCGCAGATGGGCCAGCTGCGTGCCCAAGGTCACGCGAACCTCGCCGCGGTTTTCCGCACGGGCCCCGACGAAAGCTTCTCCCCGCAGGTGCTCACCGGCCACCTGATGGTTTTTTTCCCCACCGACTGGACGCTCAAGAGCATCCTCGACTGGGCCCAGCGCCACCGCCTCGAGCACGTCGAGGCCCTCGCCTTCGGGAAGAACGGCCACCGCTTCCGCGCACCGAGCGCCGGCGCCGAACTCCTCGATCTGTTGAGTGAGATCCAGCGCGCCGGAGAGGTCAAGCTGGCCGCACCGGAATGGTGGCAAGACCGGCGCGCGCGCTAGAGGGGCACGTCGAGCTTCACCTCGAACTCGATGAAGCCCTTGAGCTTGAACGAGTTCGCCGGGACCTTTGAGGCGTCGATGAAGGCTTCGATGCGGAGGTTGTTGCCGTTCATGAGCAGCGGCAGCATGTTGCGGTCGTTGATCCGCAGGTCGAGGCAACGGTCGACGCTGCACTCTTCGATCTTCTTGAGCCCGGCCTTGTCGAGTTCGATCGCCTCCGTCTCGAGCGCCGCGAAGAGAAGCTCGCGCGCGAAGGCTTCGTCCTTTTTCAGCTGGACGACGAGGCTCTTGTTCACCACCACCATGTCCTCGAGCAGCGGAGCGAGACGTTCATCGCGCTTCAGGATCGAACGCACGCGGACCGGCCTTTCGGCCTGGGCGACGAACACAGGCCCGCGCTCCCCGTTGCGCAGGTCCGTCGTGCGCTGCTTGCGGCGGTAGCGCACGAGCTCCACGGGCCTCAGGGCCGGCGGCAGAAGTTCGATCTGCTCGGGGGTGAGGAGGTCGCGGCGCGGATCGACGTTCGCGTTCACCGTGGGGAGGTAGCTCGTCACCTCGCCGTCCCGACGGGTCATGCGCAGGCTGAGCTTTACTTCCTTGAGGAACTCGAAGTTCACGCGGCTCCCGCCGCGGATGACGTCGCGGACGCGGTCCCACCAGTTGCGCGGGAGCGCGTTCTCGTCGCGGTAGTCGATGTGGAAGAGCACGCGTTTGATGGCGATGGACTTGAGGTAGGGACTCTCCAGGTCCGGGATCGGCTGGTCGATGATGATGTGCTGTTTGCCGAGACCCAGGAGCGCGCCGAAGTTGAAGGTCGACTGAGTGACCAGCCGGAGCACATCTCCCAGAAGGGGCACGCGCGCGACTCCCGAGTTCGGATCCACCGGAGACTCGTAGGAGTCGAGGGACTGCTCGGAGAGCGGCAGCTTGACGGTGAACACTGCGTACTCGCCGTCCCCGTGGGAATGCCGCAACGGAATCGCCTCGAAGAGCGGATCGACCTTCGACTTCTCAGCACAGCCGAGAAGACCAGCGCAGAGTAGGATGATTCCCCAGATCGTCGGCTTCATGGGCACTATCCTCGCTCTAGTTGGGCCCCACATCGTGGCAC
>DAIPJL010000128.1:0-8767 GCA_036770305.1 Bacteriovoracaceae bacterium
ATCCTATTCAGGGAAGCCCTGCACCTCTTGATGGCCGGCGAACTTCGGATGTAGTTTTTTACACCAGAGCCGAGGAGAACGAACATGAACAAAAATAAGTCATTCGCGTTCTTGGTCATCGCGGCCCTCGTGGTGGTCGCGTTCCTGAAACTGAGCGCCGAAAGTGAGTACGCCGAACAGCTCAAACCGCTAATCGATCTCAAGAACGACCTCGCGCAGTGCCCGAAGCCAGACGACAAGAACTGCGTTGAGCAGTGCGCGAAGATGACAAACTTCGAGGAGCTCGCCGAGCTGGCGAACACCTACGCCGTCGCTAAGGTCCACATCGACCAGTACTACAAAGACAATCCGCCCCAGCCTGCGGGGTACTACAGCCCTACGGAACCGTCCCGCGACCTCCTCGCTGACGCCCTCGTCTATCTCTCTGACCCGGGGTACTTCGTGAAGACGAACAAGGCCGGAGTAAAGAACGTGAAGAAGTTCCTCGAACTGATCGAGGAACAGTCGAAGAACTACCAGGCAGGTAGAGTCGTCACGGAGCGGAGGTTCGAAGAAAGCTCCGAGGCTGAGCAACCGGAGAATGTGACCGAAGATGTCGTCACCGAGCCAGCGGCACTGGCCCCCCAGGATGCGACGGCGACCGACGCCGTCCCAGCGCCAGCGCCGACTCCCCAGGACAGTGGGGCGAATCAGTAGGGACCACTTGCTACACTTTTTAAACCGGTCCTACATCTGTCCGCTGCCATTCTCGGACATTCCGGAGCCGGAGCACGTCGGAAACCACTACGTAGAAGACGGAAAAATGGTTCCCCTCGGCGAGGCCACGTGCTCCGAGATCCTCGCCATCTGCGCCGACTACCCGCGACAGCGAAGCTACTTCCTGCGCGACGACGAGTTCTACACGCTTCTACGGACGAGACACCTCTGGCTCTTCCGGCACACGAGCCTCGATCAGTTCCAACAGCACCTCGCGCACTACCAGATCGACGTGCGACTTAAGGCGAACCGCTTCGACTACGAAGCCGGTCCATACTATGCGATGCGATCTTTTCGCACGTCCGCGCTTGATCGCATCGGCGCGGTGGAGCTGCCGCAGCGCCGAGCGTCCTACGGCGCGCTCGGCTTCGAGCTCCTCCTCTACAACGCACTCCGGAGCGACAACCCGGACGTCTGGGGCGCGCTGCTCGGACAGGTCGAGGCGCTAAGCTGGAAGAAACTTATCTACGACTGGCTCGTGCTCAAGAACCAAATCACGAATGCGTTCTCGAACGATCTGAGCCTCCTTCTGCCGGCGCCCCAGCAGATACCCGAAGAGCCTCGTGAGCGACTGGCCTACCTCAAGTCGAGTCGCTTCTTCGCGTGGATGTTTGACCCGGGCTTCACCCCCGAGAACTGGGCCTATGTCCGCGACCACTACGACCCAGAGACCTACGCGGTTCTCTACTCGTCCTGGGTTCGCTACCGGAGCCGCCAGCCTTTGGACGCGAGCAACCCTCAGTTCGTCAAACTTCGAACGGTCATCCGCCTCATCACGGAGAAACGCTGGCGCGAACTCCTCGAGAAAGACCTCACGGCGAACTGGGTGTCGGTGTACATCGAGAGCTCCGACTACAAGCTCTTCAACCTTGCCCTCGTCGGCAAGATCTACGATGCCCACTCCCGGCGCACCCTCGACGAGCTGAGCTTCCTCGAACTCTCCTCGCAGGCCTTCGCGTGATCCATCTCCTGCGCTCCCAGTATGTCCGAGCCGCTCCCGCGGGGCTCACGCGGGTCGAGGCGCCGCAACCTCTGACCCTCGATGCGCTCGCGAGGAACTCTCGTAAAACCGTGAGCGACGTGAGTACGGACCAGCTCTGGGCCCTACTCTGGTCCCTCTGGGACTCGGTGCTGAGTGATGCAAGCGCTGCGAATCTCCACTGGCTCGCCGAGACGACCGTCGTTGATCAGGCGCTCAAAGGCAGAGACCTTCCGGGCCCCGGTGATGAGCGTATCCCGTCGCCGTGCGGACTCGCGCTCACGGCGGCGGACCTCAGCTTCGAACACGTCCTCGCGTCTTACTTCCTCTACCCCGAGCTCGCTTCCGGAGCGCTGCTGGCGAAGGTCGAGGAGCTATCGTGGGAGCAGATCATCCAGGAGATCTCCGTGATTCGCATGGAGGTCAATCTTCTGCTCTTCAACCGCAAGATTAACCTCTTCCTCCCCCCCGAACATCAGATCGACTTCAGCGAAGACGTCGAACTACAGCTCTGCGCGAACCCGCTGCTCAGCTGGCTCCTTGACGAGCACTACCGCTTTTCTAACGTGCAGTACTTCAAGCGCCACGTCGACCTCGCGACGCTGGCGCACTTCTACGACGCCTGGATGATCTTCCGTCGCCCCGCGGGCCGCAGCGAGAGCACAGAGCACTCGCTAGACAACCTCACATGGATCACCGACGCGATCATGAGGGGTGACTGGGAGAAGCTCCTGCGTGCTAACCTCGAACGGAACTTCGGCTGCGTCTACGTCGATAACACCATGATCGACCGGGCGAACCAGGTCTGGGCTTCGGCGCTAGTCCGGGACCACTCCCGGGGCAGCTCTGAGACGGCGAGACGGCTCGCTGCGAAAGAAAGTCTTTTCCGAAGCTAGCCCTCTCGCGCTAGTGACTGCGAGAGATGCTGCGCTGGACGCGCTTGCCGGATGCCGTGTAAGTCTCGGTGTACAGCCTGCTGATGCGCTCACGCGCGGACTTTTCATTCGCCGAGGTCGTATCCGGCTCTACAACCCGCACCCCGCGCGCCTTCGCCAGTGAGAGGAATCTGTCGCGCTGGCGCAGAGTGATGCCGCGCTCGCGCTCAGCGGCAAGGCGACCTTCTTCAATGACGATGTGGCGCAGGTCCTCCGGGAGACCCGCGAGGAACTTGTCGGAGATGACGACGATCCGGGAGATGACCCGGTGGTTCGACTTCGTCACCACAAGTTTGTCCCGGTCTGATCGATCGAAGAGCTCGTCGGCGACTCCCGCGATGATCTCGAACACAGAGGCCGGGCCAGACGAACCAGTGTCGGCGCTCGTCGCCGGGGCGGTCGAGGCGCTCATTTCGGTTGTGAGGAAGCGCACGTATTCCTGCGAAGACGGCTCCAGGTAAAGGTGCTTTCCACGGAGCTCGGTGAGGTTCCTCACCGGAGCATGGCCATAGAGGTAGATGAAGCCGCCGGAGAAGGAGTAGCCCAAGGGAGTCACTTTCTTCACACTCGCTAGGGCGGCGAGGTGTTGCTGCGCCTCCGGAGAGCGGAGGTGCGCTTCGACGTGATCGTCTGACTTGAAGTAATAAGGGATGTCCCAGACCTCGAGCCCCGGTGCGTACTGCTTGAGCTTATGCACGAACTCCTGGCCCATGTCGCTGCGGCCCTCCACGACGTCGGCCAAATGGTCATGCTTCTCCTGATCCGCTTTGATCAGCGACACGTCCACTTTGACACGGCCCTTTGTTCTGTCTTCGACGCGTGCTTTGAATTCCTTCGAGGTCTCGATGAAGTACTCAAGCTCCGAGTTGATGCTCCACCGGAGTCGAAACTCTGACGCGAAGACACTCTGACTGAAGACGAGTAACACTACCCAAATTTTCACAACCACACCTTTTGTGAGAGCAGTACTTTCCATATTTTAACACCAGTCCAGAGAGAAGAAATGGGTTTCAAAGCCCCCTTCAATCCTTCGTAATTACAGCCACTTAAACTCTTTTTCTCTAGCTCTGAGGAAGGAAAATTTCCTCTCGAGCCCCCGAGAGCAAATAATGCCCAAAACATAGGCAGCGGGCCGCGCCCCCTTCAGTTCGCGGCGAAGCCTCAGGGTCTCGGCAGGCGAAAGACGATCCCGCGGTACGGACTCTGATGAAAGACTCCGAGCAGGATCAGAAGCCACCCCCAGACAAGGTTTGCGAGCGTCGCGAGTCGTCCAAAGGAATCCTCCGCTAGCTTCTGAGAGGCGTTGATCTGCTGCTCCTCGAAGAAGACGTCGAAGCGATCTTCCTCCCGTTTCACGAAACCGACGACGAGCCGACGCCACTGGCCGTGTGATAGGACTCCGAGTTCGATCACAGAATGGTCCTTCGCACTCACCTCGTCGGTGATCCTTTTTCGAAAGGCGGGGTCCTCGATTTCCTCGAGGAAACGATTCCTGCTGACACCGGGTAAACACCGTAGCTCGAACTGGGCACAGAGCGCCTGCGTGTCGCGGGGTACGTCCAGCGCACGGCGCACGACCGAACGGGCTTCTCGAAGCGTGAGCTCTCTCGAGCGCGCCAGGTGCTGGCCGGCGATCTCGTGATGTATCGCAAGGGTCACGGTCGGCGCCGCGACCGTACTCAGAAGAACGAAAACGAGTTCGGGGGTCCGAGCTTTCACCAGCAGCGTTCGCACCGCAAGAATTGGGACGACGGCGAGGTAGAGCAGCAGCTTCGTGTACTGCGGGTTCACGAAACCGTCGTGGACGAAAACCGAGGGGAAGAGGCGAGCGCTCTGAAGGAGCTCGTAGAGGTGATCGTCGATGAGCCCGAAGTCCGCGACTAACACAGTAAGGGCGATGACCGCAGCGAAGTGCACCGCGCTCAGGCGGCGAACGAAGAGCATCCAGACTCCGGCGATCAGAGGAAGGTGAAAGGCGATCTGATTCGCATCTACCCACGAACGCCGAAACCACAAGACGCCGAAGGGGAACAGGAGCACGACGAAGCCGCAAAGCCCGCGGCCACAGCGCCGGAGCCGCTCAGAGATTTTGTTTACATTCATAGAATTTGTCCGTGTCATTTTTTACCTCGATCTTCACTTCGAAGGCGACGGCGCCGACCTTGTACATGAGCATGCCGGCGACGTAGGTCGCTCGAGGTAGAGGCTCCCGCAGCTCGACCTCCCCAGACCTAGTGAGGTCGAGCACCTGACTCCGTTCGAGGTACCGCAGAGGATCCGCTTCCTTCCACTGCAGCACGATCTCCGCGTCGGTGGCTCGGAGGCGCCCGAGACGCTGGATCGACTCCGCCGGCACGACGATTCGTGCGTGTTCGTCGAAGGTGACCAGAAACTGCGGATACGGTGCGACGAGGTGCTCGCGCGTCGAGTTTCTGATCGGCGGAAAGTCGATGTGCCGCTCGTGACCGGTAGCGCCTCGAACACCGAGCCGGATGTCGAAGTACTCCTTCGCATCTGTCCAGTCGTGGATGAATGCGTAGAGTTCAAAGCGACAGGCGCGCGCATCGCAGACCGGGGAGTTGAGTTCCTGGTGGACGGCTTTTCCGAACATCTCCTTGTAGCTGAAGACGCCGCTCTCATAACTGACAATCTGCCGGGAACGACTACGTCGGTCGGAGACCTCGAATGTCAACGCCCCCTCCTCCCACTCGGCGCGAGGAAGGGTAAAGCTCAGGGAAAGAACGGGGATGCGAGACGTGTTAACGCCACCGCAGGAGTTGCGCTTCGTGAACTCGTCGAACTGCATTTCACCCTTCGTGCTCGACGCTCCACCCGGATCGATACCGGCACACCCGGCAAGGACGAGGAGGGCCAGGAGCAAGACCCGGATCATGGGAGCCTGAGGAATTCGATAGCATCGAGGCTACCACTGCGAAGGCACTCGGTGATCGTCGCGACCACGGCGTGGTTAGTTTCTTTCCAGAGCCTGTCGTTGAACAGGATGTGCCCGAACCCCTTCTTGTTTTCGTCGAGAAGTAGGCCGAGCGGGCTCTCGGCGAAGGCCGCACGGGTAACCCGGAAGTAGTCCTCGTCTTCGATGGCCACGGAGACGTCCCCGCGATTCCTCTCGTCGAGAGCGCGGGCCCGCGCCACGGCTTTGAAGATCTCCGTGAAGTCCTCCGCACGGTAGGTCGCCGTAACGTACGCGCGGTTCTGCCGATCGAGGGCTTCGTCGAACACCCACCGGAGGCTCGGTTCGTTCTCCATGAACCGGAAGGGGCTCGCGAGGTCCCGGGGAGATATCTGCGCAGCCGGAAAGATCTTCGAAAGGTTGAAAGCCGCGTTCAAGAGGTCGCGCTTGAGGATCTCGATCGCATCGAAGCACGCATCCCAGACGATGTCCTGCACTCGAAGTAGAAACGCCGCGGAGCTGGGGTGCTGCCCATCGAGATAAAAATTTGCCAGGGAAACTTCAAGGCTCATGCTCTCGCGCGGAAGTCGCGTCAGACAGGTGATGCGCCGGGTGGCCTCGGGGTCGTCGAGGAGTGCGACGGCTTGCTCGTAGTCAGCGGCGAGGGCGGCGAAGTCCGCAGACCAGCGCGAAGACATCCACACTAGCTTGAGGCTGCAGAAGTAGGACCGGAAGAGGTACTCGAGGTCTCGTCGACTAGTTGTCCGCAGCGTGCTCGTGTAGAATTGTCCGAGCAGGAGCGCTGCAGCCCTCGCGTCAGCGTACAAGACGAATCTCCGGTCACGCAGCTCGCAGAGCTGAGCCCAGAAGGTCTCGACCTTATCTTCCCCGATGGCGACCCCGCCGACGGACATCACCGAGCGCATCTTCATGGGCCAGTGAACCGGGTCCGAGGTCACGGCGACCCCGTCCTCGTCTGCGCGATGGTTTTTGATCTCGTCGAGGTAGATGCCGTTGAAAAGATTAATCACACTACGGCACCCTGGTCCTCGTACCCCTTGAGGCACGGGATGCGGAGCTCGTTCGCGAGCGTCCAGAAATGCTTCCCTTGGCAGAGCGGGGAAAACTCGCACTGCGCGCAGTGTTCGATGATGGGTGTGTTGCGTTCCTCGAAACGGGCGTAGGTCTCGAGGAACGCATCAAAGGTCGGTGCAGCGAGCTCGCAGAAGCCGTCTTCGAGGTAGACGTACTCGTCGAAGGGGATGATCGGGGACAGCAAGATTCTCCCGTCTTTGAACGTGAACGAGGGCTTGCGCAGGAGCGTGCGCTGGTTGTACGCGGCTTCGGACTTGTCGAACTCGCGGTTGAAGTAGGCCAGCGTGTCGTAGGCGTTCCGCAGGTACCGGACCTTGGTTTCGCGCGGGATGTTCGGATTGAACATGAAAGTGAAGTTGAGTTCGAGGATCTTGTCGTCAGAGAGCTCCGCGACGATGGCCTTGACGACCTCGAGCTCGTCCGGCCGCAGCGGAGTTCCGAGGTTGAGCGCGAGGTTCACGAGGATGCGATCACCGTAGCGATGCTTGATGTCGCGGATCGATGCGGCCAGCGTGTCCAGGTAGCTCGACTCGCCGAGCAAGTCCTCGCGTAGGTTAACGTGCATTTCGATCTTGAGCGCCCCCCCTTTCAAACCGAGAACGCGCTCCAAAACCTTAGAGTCGAAGCCCCGGCGGAGCGTGGTCGCAAGGCCGATGTAGTTGAAGTGCTCAATGGCCGCGACGAAGTCCGGCTGCGAGAAGACCGCGTAGTTGAACTCGTTTTCGAACACGTCCGTCGGCAGGAGGTAGCACGTTTCTAGCGTGTACCCCCGCTGGAGGAGCTCGGACGCAAGGGAACTTACTTGGTCAAAATCACTAAAGTTGTTATTCGACTTGAGGTAAAAGCAGTTCTTGCAGCCAGCGCCGCAGGTATTGAACGAAAACACGCGAAACTCCGCAACGCGGTACGGGTCGCCGTATTTTTCGTACAAATTTTTGCGTGGCAGAAGCGGCATTCGTCCCCCTCGCGACGGAAAGAAAATCCCTCGCCGAACTAATCCGAGCTAGCCTATATTTTAATCTCAAACGTGCTTAAATCCACTCGTTTTCTTGTGTCCGGAAAGGGACGATTATGCAGTTCGCCCTAAAAGACTTCGCGTACCTGGACGACCTCGATTTCTTTAAAATCATCATCTCCAGCGCCGACACCTTCCCTGGCCTCTACCGCTTCACCTCCTCCTGGCAAGCACCGAAGATCGACGATCAGTTTTTGAAGCTCACAAGCTTCGCCGAGTGCTGCCATCGAACAGAGCTCGGACAAAGGTGGGAACGCCGCGAGTGGCTCCACGCACACGAACAAGTCCATGGCCTCAGCTTTGGAGAACACGGGCGCAACAGCGAGCGCCAAGAGAAAGACGTCGGCTTGTTTCTTGAGCAGCGCGCATTGGCGTGGGCGGGCCAGGAGCTCCCCATCTCACTGGCGTACATCGACACTGACTTCTTAGTTGATGAGATCCTCCCGGAGGCGACCTACTACGTGATGGGGAGCCTGATCCGCTTCGCCACGGACAGGACCTACGTCGCCTACGACGAGTTTCGTCGGGAATGGCTCTACGAACTCGCTGTTCCCTTCGACGAAGCACATCGCTACATCGCGCAGGTCTTCAGCCCCGAGAGTCTCCGGAAGCTTTTTTTTCGGTCGGAGATCCTGGGCGAGCTCGCGTTCCATGGCGCGCTCGGCGATCTGCGTTTCAGGGGTGACCTCCTCCAGACCGCGCTAGCGGTTGCGAGTCCCGGCTCACTCATCTTCGGCGCCTTCCGTTATCCGCACAAGCTCCCAATCCAGTTCGCAAAACTCATCGGGATCTCGAATGTCTGCCGCTAAGCTTCCGGGAATCATACGACGTGAGCGGGACCTCTTCGAGACTCCGAACATCTACGCCCTCGGTCCCGAAGGAAAAGTAGAGGTGTACCTCGCAAACTTCCGTGACAATAAGCAAGACCGGGAACTCGTGCTCTTCTTCGAGTTCCAGGGAGACATCTACTTCCCGGTCTGGTTCGAGTTCCGTTCGATCAACAACAATCTTCTCTTTCTCATGGAAGAGTATCGGATCCGTGACTTCACCGAAGTGAAGCGCATCCTGCTTAGCTC
>DAIPJL010000129.1:0-8757 GCA_036770305.1 Bacteriovoracaceae bacterium
GCCCTCGATGCGGCGCCGTGGGACGCGCAGAAGCTCTGCAGACGCGCGCTCAAATGGCTCCTCTACACTCTCGTCTCCCTGCACATCGCGCACACCTTCATCGGGTACTTCGTCGGGCCGCGCACGCTCTTCGAGATCTCCCTGCACTCGCCGCTGGAGAACTGGGGTCTTTTCACCGCCACCATGGTGGTGACGGCCATCGTGCTTCTGGACTTCGGCTGGTTCCGTGAGCAGTTCTGTCTCATCGCCTGCCCCTACGGCCGCATCCAATCCGTCATGATGGATGAGAACTCCTTGGTGGTGGCCTACGATGCTAAACGAGGGGAGCCCCGCAAAGGCGTGGCGGCCGGTGCTCAGGGCGACTGCGTGAACTGCTACAACTGCGTGAAGGTGTGCCCGACGGGTATCGACATTCGGCGGGGGACGCAGCTCGAGTGCATCGCCTGCACCCAGTGCATCGACGCCTGCGACGATATCATGCGCCGGCTGAGAAAACCGGAGGGCCTGATTCGATATGCCAGCGAGCGTGAGCTGGCCGGGCTCCCCCAGCCAGTATTCACCAAGCGCATGGCGGTCTACCTCAGTATCAGTGTGGCCCTCTTCGTGGCCTTCGCGCTCATCCTTCGCCAGAGCACAAAACCTAGCGTGCTCTTCCTGAGGGCCAAAGGCGCTCCCTTTGAGCTGATGCAAACGAGCGAAGGCGCGCCGCTGGTGCGCAACACCTTTCAGGTGCTGATCCGCCACCAAGGAAGCAAAGAGTACGCGCTCCTGGTCCGCGTGGCCGACAGCAACCTGCGAGACCTCATCCAGCTCACCCAGCCGATCCGCCCCTGGCGCCTTCAGGAGGCAGAGGTGAAGCAGGTGCTCATCGTCCGCTTCACGCCCGAGTTCCTGCGCACCCTCGACGGGGAGGGCGTGCTCCTCGAGTTCGTCGACCAGGGAAGCGGTGAGGTGGTGGCGGGTCGGGAGCTGAAACTGGTGGGGCCACTATGAACGACTTCGCTCCTCTCGTGGGGCTCTTCGCGGGCCTCTCCGCCGCTGGCCACTGTGTCGGCATGTGCGGCGGGCTGGTGGCGGCGAGCGCGCACTCTCTCCATGGAGTGTGGGCCTACCAAGTCGGCAGGTTGTTCGGCTACCTAGGCCTTACGCTGGTGGGAATCCTGCTCGGGAGGATCATCCGCTTCGGTGTGATCACGCCTGTGCTGAGTGAGGCGGCGATGGCCCTGGTGGCCTTGGGGTTCATCTACGCAGGCCTCATGCGCTGGCGCGGTCAGAGTCTTGAGCTACCCTTACCGCGTCGAATGGGGCAACTTTATCAGCGGCTTTATGGTCTTCTCACTCAGGCGCAAGAACCTGTGCTGCGCTCATTGAGTCTTGGCCTGATTTCTGTGCTCCTTCCCTGCGGCGTTCTCTACGCGGCCATCGCGGCGGCGCTGGCCCTGGCCAACCCGCTCGCAGCGATCCTCGGCGTCCTGGCCTTTTGGCTGGGGACCTTACCGGCGATGGTCATGGCCCCAGCGCTCTTGAAGAGAATCCTCAGGCCCTTGGGAAGCCGCTGGCCCAGGGCCACGGGCCTCGCGCTCATACTCCTCGGCCTTCTGACCCTCGGGCAGCGCTGGCAGCGCCTGCAGTCGACGCCCGCGGCCCAGGCCCAGGAGGCGAAGAGCTGCCACTAGATGCGGACGCGGGCGTTGGTCTTGCGCAGACGATCGGTGAGCGTGCGCACCAGGCCCTGGAACCACTGCGGCTGGCCGGCGAAGACTTTTTCGAAGGCCTCGCGCGGAATCTCGATGAGCTCGCACTCGGTGACGGCGCGCACGGTGGCCGAGCGCGGTTTGCCGTCGAGGAAACTCATCTCGCCGACGAGCTCCCCGCTGTAGATGTGGCCCAGCTCCACGTCCACTTGGCCTTTCTTTTTGAGCACCACCATCTGCCCGGAGGAGAGCCAGTACATGTTGTTGCTGGTGGCCCCTTCTTGGATGAGCGTCTTGCCGGGTTCGAGGAAGGTCTTACTGGCCATGGGTGTGTCCTGGGTGAGGATCGTGGGGATTGAGGAAGTGCTGAAAGATGTGGTCGATGTCGTAGGAGAGCTCCACCGGGGTCTGCGGTACGCGGATGCTCGACTCGAGGCAGTCGGCCTTGCTCTCTTGCTGTTGCTTGATGTCTTCCTGGGGAGGCACCTGGGGCCTCACGACGGCGCGGGGAACGAGGGGCCTGCCGAGCAGGCCCGCCATGCCCTGGAGGATGCGGCGCTGGTAGAGCGGGTAAACGCCGGCGGAGCCGGTGGAGACGTGCTTCATGATGGAGGCGAAGTAGGGACGGTACACTCGGCGAGCGCCGAGGGCGCGGGTTGCCATGCTGCAGTTGCCGCCCTCGTAGAGTCCGGCCTTCTCGCGGTGCTGCTGCAAGGGAGGGGTCCCGAGCTGCTGCTCGTGGGTGACGGGCGTGGGCGCCTCGATGTCCCCGCTCCACTCGATGTCCTTGCCATGGGTGCTCATCGCGTGTGCTTTTGAAACATAGCTCCCTAGCGGAGCGAGCACGGCGATGTTCGGGCCACTACTGGGCGGAGAGCAGTAGGTGTCGACCTCCTCGGGATCGTAGCTGTACTCGTCGTCCAGGCCGAAGGCGTGGAGCATCTCGTGCAGCATGGTGCCGAGCGGGTAGTCCTTCGAGGCGATGGGGATTTGGCCTCCGGAGCCGCCGGAGCCCTTCGAGGTGAAGACCGCCGCCATGTGTGCTCCCTGGCCTGCCTTCTCCCGCGCCACCCGCTGGGTGTCGCACTCAAGCAGCCGCACGATCCGCCTTCCCGGGCCACACTTCAGCTCATCATCGGAGAGCACCTGAATCTTGACATCGAGCTGGTCGGCCACGCTGTCGAAAGGAGGTGTGCGTAGCATGTAGTCTTTGTACTCTTGGGCCCGGGCCGCGGAGGCCTGGTCGGCCACCAGCAGCAGCTTAAACTTTTCCTGCGCTCGAGCGCCGCTGGCGAGACCGGTGAGCAGGGCCGCGACGAGGAGCTTCACGGAAGCACTCCCGCGGCGAGGATTTTCTGCGAGTCGAGCAGCTGGACGGAGACCTTCGCCCCGGATCTTACCCATGCCGGAAGGGGAGAGAAGGGGTAGAGAACTTCGCTCGCGACATGGCCGCCACTCATGGTCTCCCCGGTGAGCTGGTCGAAGTGCTGGCGCAGGGGAAGGTAGAGGCGTCGCTCGAAGCGCTTGGGCCCCTGCTCCACGCGAAGCTTAACGTTGGCGAGCTCGTCGGAGACGAGGGGGCCGCAGTGCTCGACGAGTTGCTCCGCGCGCTGGAGCAGCGAAAGACTTTTGCGAGTGAGGTCGAGGACGAAGTCGTGACGCCGCAGCAGTTCGCAGGCCTCGGCCTGAGGACTCAAACAAAGAAGGAGAAGTAGGAAATTCCGCAGCAACCTCATCCCTTCCATTATGCCTCAGGAGCTTCTCTCGCGGGGAGGAGGAGCTTCTTTCCTAGAGAGAAACTCAAGATTCAGCGCACCTGGAGGCTGGGGACCAAAGCGCTCAGGAATCTTTCGTGTGGCGAGAGCCGTTGGCGGCCTGGTGCAGGGAGATCAGGCGGCGCTGGCGCGTGATCTGCTCTTCGGGGGCCCCGGTGGCGATCATGTTGGCGAGGTTGAAGTTGCGCACCTGGATTTCGATCATCCGGAAGATGGCCGTCTCGACGCTCTCGGTGGTGAAGGGCTTCTCGATGAAGTCCACCACACCGAGGCCGATGGCCCGCTGCAGATCAGCGGCGTTCGGAAAGGCGCTGCAGAGCAGGGCCGGCGCGTCGTATCCCTCTTTGCGCACCTGGGTGAGAAAGTCGATCCCCGAGCCTCCCTCCATGCGAATGTCAGCAATGAGGAAATCCGGGTTGTAGGTCTTGACCTGCTGGAGCGCCTCAGTGGCACTGCCGGCGCGAAAGACCTTAGGGAAATGGCGCTGGACGATGTCCACCAGCACCTCGAGGAGGTCGGCGTTGTCTTCTACGATCAAGACCTTCAGGCCATCTTCTTTCCCAGTGATCATCGTCACTCCCCGCGTGAAATAGTGAGTTGTCTTTCCCATTAAGGCACAACTCGACCGCATTCCCGAGTCAAATTTTCTAAATTTTGACGGGCCAAAGAATCCTCGGTTTCGGAGCTAATCTCTCCACCATAGGCGTGCTTCCACCGCGAGGCCGCCGTTGGAGAAGCTTACCACGCGCCGAGGGAGCTCGCCGTCGAGGCGCAGCTGAGGCCAGCTCGCGGGCACCAAGATGAGCGAGCGCGCGGGACGCTGCTGCTGCCAGTGGGCAGCGAGCCTGCGGGCGAACCCGCGAATTCCTTCCGCCAGCTCGAGGCGCTCCCCGTAGGGTGGGTTGGCGATCATCCACAGCGGATGGTTGCTTTCGTTCTCGGAGCGGGCGGTGAAAAAGTCTTGCGCCGCGAAGCTCATGCCTGGCCCGAGGGGCGTGAGTTTTTTTATCAGCTCGGCCTGCAGGTCCGTCCCTCGTAGTTCTTCGACCGGCCACGCCTGCAGCGGCGCGCGAGGTCTCCAGGGGGCCACGCCGAGGTTCACGATGGACCGCTGGTAGGCGAAGGTGCGCTCGCTGGGGTGGAAGAACTGCGCCGCTTCGAAGAGGAAGGTCCCCGAGCCGCAGAAGGGATCCCACAGTCGCAGGGGCGTGCTCGCCGGGGCCGGAGTGGTGAAGAGCGCCAGCAGCAGAGCGCTCGCGAGGTTCTCCCGCAGCGGCGCTTCGCCTTTGATGACGGAGATGCCGCGCTTGTAGAGCGCCTCGCCGGTGAGGTCCAGGGAGAGCTGAAAGACGTCTCTAACCCCGCGCACGAAGAGGGTGTCCGGCGCGAGCCCCTCTTTCTGCCAGCGCAGGGGAAGAGGGGCGCCTTTGAAGTGCGCCGCGAGGGCCTCGCTCAGGGTCTGCGCGAGGCGATCGGTGTGCATCAGACGGCACTCCTCGCAGCTGATCTTCAGGAGCGGCTGCGGGTGCGTCAGGTACTGGCCCCAGGGGAGGGCCTTGAGGCGCGCGAAGAGCTTGGGGAAATCCCGTGCTCGGACCTGCTCGAGGCGCAGCAGCACGCGGGTGGGAATCTTGAGCAGGTGGAGGGCGCCGCGGCCTAGCTCCCAGCTGGCCCTGAACTCGAAACCGCCCTTGAGGGGCAGGACGCTTTCAAGGGGGATCCCAAGCGCTTCTTGTTTGAGGGCAAACTCCCGCAGCGCCAGCTCCTCGAGGCCGGGGGTGACGATGCAAAAAAAAGTCCATTCTCGTGATGCGCGCATGGGGGGCCCAGCGTATCATAGGGCCATGAATCTTGTCCTCGCAGCGCACCGGTCTTGTCAAAACTTCCCGGCCACGGTTTCCCACACCCTGGAGTGGAAAGACGCGCGCACGCTGCGCTGGCAAGCCGAGGTCTCGTCCGAGGCTGCGCCGGTGCTGGGCCAGCACTTTGGCCTAGACTACCGCAAGAACTGGGAGCTGTGGCAGGTCGACGTGTGCGAGATCTTCTTGCAGCAGCGGCAGCACCCCCAAGAGCTCACGGCGCCCTACCTCGAGCTCCAGGTGTCACGGCAGGGCCAGCCGCTGGCGATCGTCATCCAGAAACCACGCGTGAGCTGCTACATCCCGCTGGGCCTCGAGCTGAGCGCTGTGGTCGAAGCCACCCCCCGGGGCTGGCGTCACAGCTGCGAGCTGGTGTGGCCCTGGCCTAGGGCGGGGGAGCTCTACCTCGGTGCCTTCGCCTGCCTCGGGGAGAGCTCCGCGCGCGGCTACTTCTCCCATGCGCCGAATCCCGAGGCGCAGGCCGACTTCCATCGCCCGGAGTTTTTTATTCCCTGGCAGGGGAGTTGAGCTTCTCGAGTGTGATCTAAGGCCGTATAACTACAGTCCAGTGTTGAGAGCTTAGACACCGTGTAGATTTCACCCACCTGCCGAAGCCGGCCCTTTGCCCCATGGTAAAACTAGAGAGTATGGAAAATACCGGACTCGCCCTCAGAAAAGAGGACCATCTCAGTATGGCCCAGGCCTCGCAAACCGAGGCCTCGATGCTCAATCAGGCCTTCGACTATGAGCCACTTCTGAGCGCCCATCCGGACGCCTCCGGTGCTCGTTCTCGCTTCGCGGAGGTGGAGTACAGTCTGCCGCTGTGGATCTCCAGCATGACCGGCGGGGCCCAGCACGCTCGCGCCTTGAACACCATGCTCGCTCGCGCGGCGGAGACTTTCAAACTCGGCATGGGCCTCGGCTCGTGTCGTCCGCTCCTGGAGGAGCGCCAGACCAAGGCCGATTTTGATATGCGGCCTTTCATGCCGACCCGGCCCCTCTTCGCCAACCTGGGCATCGCGCAGGTGGAGAAACTGCAGCTCGCCAAGCGCGAAGGTGAGATCCACGCCATGGTGGATGAGCTCAAGGCCACGGGCCTCATCATCCACGTGAATCCGCTGCAGGAGTTCTTCCAGCCCGGCGGCGATCACTTCACTCGCGCGCCCCTCGAAACCATCAGCGAGTTCGTGGCCCGGGCGCCCTACCCGGTGATGGTGAAGGAAGTGGGCCACGGCATGGGGCCCCGGTCGCTCCAGGCGCTCATGCGGCTTCCGCTCTACGCCATCGAATTCGGGGCCTTCGGCGGAACGAATTTTTCCATCCTCGAGGCCCGGCGGGCCAAGCGCAGCGAGGCCCATCCGATGATCTACGTGGGCCACACGGCCCAGGAGATGACGGCGATGGTGCGCCAGCTCTTAAGGAGTGATGAGAATTTTAAATGCCGTCGCTTCATCGTTTCTGGTGGAGTGCGGGACGTGCTGGAGGCCTATGGCCTTACTTCGCAGCTGCCGGAGGCACTCTACGGCCAGGCGGCGGGGCTCCTGAGCTACGCCGAGCAGGGCGAAGCGGCGCTCTTTGCTTACATCGAATCGCAAATCCAAAGTTTCGCGCTAGCGCGCGCCTTTTTACGGGCCAAAAGTGGAGACCTGTCATGAAAAAGATCAGCGGTTTTTCTAAACTCAGCAAGGCCGAGAAGATCAGCTGGCTTGCCTCCCACTTCGAAGGCAGTGCCCGCCAGGACGTCGAGGGCCTCTCGCTCTTCTGGAATCCGGATCAACGGATACAGGCGCGCTTCGACGAGTTCGCCGAGAACACGCTCACGAACTATTACCTGCCCTTCGGCGTCGCTCCGAATTTTTTGATCAACGGCGAGAACCACGTGGTGCCCATGGTGATCGAGGAGAGTTCGGTCGTGGCGGCGGCCTCGCTTGCGGCGAAATTTTGGTCGGAGCGCGGTGGCTTTAAAGCGCGGGTCCTGAGCACCACCAAGGTCGGCCAGGTGCATTTCCTCTGGCGTGGCGAGAAGAGCAACCTCGCCTCTTTCTTCGGTGCGCACAAGGCGCAGTTGATCGCCTCGGTGGCGGGCCTTGAGGCGAACATGAAAAAGCGCGGCGGTGGTCTCCTGGACATCGCGCTGGTCGACAAGACCGAAGAGCTCGCCGACTACTGGCAGCTGCACCTGAGCTTCGAGACCTGCGACGCCATGGGGGCGAACTTCATCAACTCCATCCTCGAAGAGATGGCGCGCCAGTTCCAGGCCCTGCTCTCGCAGAGCACGCTTGCGGAGGCCGAGCGCGAGAGTGAGATCATCATGTGCATCCTCTCGAACTACACCCCGGACTGCGTGGTGGAGGTCAGCGTGGAGTGTCCCATCGAAGACCTCGGCGTCTTCGCCGGTGGGATGGACGCGCGCACCTTCGCTCGCCGCTTTCACACGGCGGTGGAGATCGCCCGGGTCGACCGCTCGCGCGCCGTCACACACAACAAAGGCATCATGAACGGCATCGACGCCGTGATCCTCGCCACCGGCAACGACTTCCGTGCGGTGGAGGCCTGCGCCCACGCCTTCGCGGCCCGCGACGGCCAGTACCGCTCGCTCTCGAGCTGCCGCCTCGAGCGCGACCGCTTCCATTTCTCCCTCACGCTCCCGATGGCGCTCGGAACGGTCGGTGGCCTCACCAACCTGCATCCGCTCGCTAAAATCTCTTTAGAATTGTTGGGCCATCCCAGTGCCATTCAGCTCATGCAGATTGCCGGTGCGGTGGGTTTGGCGCAGAACTTCGGTGCTGTGCGTTCTTTGGTGACAACTGGCATTCAAAAAGGCCATATGAAGCTGCATTTGTTGAACATTCTGCAGCAGCTCGGCGCCTCGGAGGCGCAGAAGCAAAGGGCCCAGGCCTACTTCGCCGACAAGGTCGTCTCCTACTCGGCGGTGCGCGAACTGATGCAGTCTTCCGAGCTCTAGGGGGAAAAGTGCACGACGAGAATTTCTACGGCCACGGCAAGATCCTGCTCTCCGGAGAATACTTCGTGCTCGAAGGTGCGCTTTCTCTCGCGCTGCCCACCACCGTGGGCCAGGGGCTCAAGGTGAAGTACCGCCGCTCGCACGCTCCCTGCTTCAAGTGGAGCTCGCTCGATCACACGGGCAAAGCGTGGTTCGAGTGCCAGATGGAGTTCTGGCACTTCAACGTGCTCTCGGCCACGGACTCCGCCGTCGCCGAGGAACTCAAGAAGATCCTCACGCAGGTGCGCCGGCAGAACCCGCACTTCCTGCGCGACGAAGTCGACGTCACGGTCGAGACCAAGCTCGAGTTCCCGCGCGAGTGGGGCCTCGGCTCGTCCTCTTCTCTCCTCTACAACATCGCCCAGTGGGCCTACGTCTCTCCCTTCGAGCTCGCCATGAAAACCTTCGGCGGCTCGGGCTACGAC
>DAIPJL010000130.1:0-8627 GCA_036770305.1 Bacteriovoracaceae bacterium
CTGTACATGCGCTTGCCCTGGTTCACTGACAGGAGGTCCGGTGACACGACGAGGACGATGAGCGTGGAGAACTCGAGCGCCTTGAGCGCCAGCGGGTTCAGCTCGCTGCCGGCGTCGATGACCGTGAGCGGGTAGATGTTCGTCACAGCCTTCAGCGCTTTGCCGAGGCCCTCTTCGTTGATCTGGTTCGCCGCCACCGGCTCCGCGGGCATGCCGATGTAGCTGATGCCGCCCTTGTGCTCGGCGGTGAAGAGCATGAGCGACTTCGGGTCTATCGCACCGCTGAACTCAGAGAGTTCCTTCACGTTCTTCTTCGAGCGGATGCCCGTGATGAGGTTCTGGTCGCCGCAGGCGCGCTGGTCGAAGTCGAGCAGAAGGACGCGCTGGCGCGTCTCCGCGGCCCACGCCAGGGCGAGGTTCGCCGCGAGCTGCGACTTCCCGACCCCGCCTTTCCCACCGATGATGCTGATGATGTGGCCTGACATCCTGTCGGCCCTCCCTTAGCGCGTCCGGCGCCGAAACTTTTTTCGTACTTCTTCCGTGCCCGCCGACGCGGACTCGATGATTTCTGGTGTGAGGAACATGACGTACTGGTTGCGCGAGATCTGGTGGTTCTTCGAGCGCAGGATCCGGAAGAGCGCCTGGCCTCCGGCACCGGCGCCACCCGCAGCGGCGCCGCCCGCGGCCGCGGGGTCCTGCGACGGGGCCGGGTCGTCCTTGTCGTAGGCCGTCGTCGACTGGTTCTGCACGACGCCGCCGATCGCCGCAGACTCCTTGCTCTTGATCACCACCGTGGTCTTGATCTTGTTGTTCGTCGTCACCGGTGCGCCGGCCGACGAGGACTGGTTGCTGGTGTTGACGTCGATGCCGATGCCCATCTCGATCTTCTCCTGCTCGAGGATCTTCGGCGTGACTTCCATGCTGAAGCCCACGCTCGCGTTCGCCGCGCGCGTGAAGTCGCCGGTGCCGATGGCGTAGGGGATGTCGGTCTTTTTGTTGATGTTCGCCGTCTCCTTGTCTTTCGTCACGACCATGCCGGACTGGACGATGCGCGCGTAGCCCGCGGAGCGAGCGGAGTTGAGCTTCGGGAAGAGGTTGGAGATCGTCGCGGCGAGCGTGTTGTTCGACTGGCTGGTCACCCCGCCCGAGGAAGTCTGGCCGAAGCTGATCGAGCCGCCGCCGTCGTTGATGAGCGGCGCCCACTTGAACCCGAAGATGCGCGTGTAGTCCTTCGAGAGCTCGACGAACTGGGAAGTGATCTTCACCTGCTTCGGCGGCGGCTGCGGGTCCTTCTTCTCGTTCACGGAGATGAAGTCGAGGATGTCGTCGCGGCGGACGGTCTGCAGTCCCTTCGGGTCGAGCGCGATGCGGTCCGGCAGGTACGCGTTGGCGATGGCGACGGCGAGGGCCTTCTTGGCGGCCGAGCTCACGACGCCCTCGAGCCAGAAGACGCGGTTGACCACGCGGACCGTGACGTCTTTGAGGTTGTTGCGCGCCAGCTCGTCCATCATCTTCCGCGCGATCACCCGCTGCGTCTGCGGCGAGAGCTGCACCATCCGGAGCACGTCCGTGTAGGTCTCGAGCACGGTGTTCACGCGCGTGATGTCGCTCGGGACGACGATCTCGCCGCCGACGAACACCTTGCCGCCCATGATCCCGATCTCGAGGCCCTCGACGTTGGCCAGGAGTTCGCGGAGCTCGGAGACGACCTGCGACTTACCGCTAGCGGTGATCACGACGATGTAGCGCAGGCGCACGTCGCCGACGTTGTCGCGGATGGTGACGGAGGTGCGGCCCGGCTTGATGCCCTTGAAGGTCATCTCGCGCTTCTGCGGGGCGAGCACGAGGTTCAGCAGCTGCTCGTTGCCGATTTCGACCTTGGTGTTGAAGTCGAAGGGGATCTTGACGATTTCGTCGATCCCGACGGCGACCTCGAGGTCTTTCTCCTGCGCGTCTTTGTCACCGCCCGCGGCGTCCTGACCGGCGCTTCGCAGAGGAAGCGCCGTCGCGACGACGAGAGCGAGAAGGAGGAAGAGCTTAACGGCCACCCGGACCTCCGGCGCCCGTGCGCCCGCGCTCCTTCGACTGCTGCTCGACGAAGTAGGCCTTCGCCTCCGCGGCGTCCTCGCCGAGGACGTCGAAGAGGCGCGTCCCGCTGATGCGTTCGATGGCCTTGTCGTCGTTGTTCCTCAGCGTGAGGAAGATCGTCCCGCCCGACGAGACGAGGAAGATCATCTTCTGCACCTCGAAGGGCGTGAGCTCGAGGGTCACGGAGTTGAAGTTCACGTACTTGTTGAGCTTCATCTCCCGGGCCTCGCTCTCGCCGGACTGGTAGTTCACGATGGGGATGCTGTTCGTGACGTAGAGGCCCGTGGAAAGCACGAGCACGTCCTGCAGCACGGTCTTCACCTTGATGCGCTCTTTCTTACCGCCGGCGTAGTCGATGGTCGCGAGGACGTCGACGCGGTCTCCGGGCTTGATGAGCTTCGACACCGCCTGCGACTCCTGCACCTGCACGGAGAGCGCCCGCTTGCCGACGGTGATCTGCCGCGAGAGCCCCGACTGCGCGCCGGGGTACGTGATGCGAGGCCGGGTGATCTGCTCGCCGGCTTTGATGGGCACGGCGGCGATCGTGTTGTAGAGCTCTTCAATTTTTTTGAAGTGGCCCGGCATCTGGAACTTCTTCGGGATGTTCTGCACGGTCAGCTTCCGGTCGTCGATGAGCTCGAGCTCCTTGATGTCCGTCTTCGCCATCACCACCGGCGACGGGTTCCCGTACTCTTCGACGAACTGGGCTTCGCGGCTGTCGAGGAACGAATAGACCATGAACATCGCAATGCCCGCGATGAGAATACTGAGGGTAAACGCACGACTGTTCATTTCATCATCCTTCGACGCAGGAAAGTCCTCTATTCAAGATGATAGCACGAATTTGCGAACTTCGAGGGGGGAAGGGATTACCGGAGTCCGCGAGTCAGTTGTCGGTGATGTAGCAGTTCGACATCGAGAGGATCGGATCGAGGATCGCGGCGGTGATGTCGCCGGCCGGCAGCTCGACGAACTCTCCGGGCCTATCGCCTTTGCGGAAGGTCGCGCCGCACATGCCGTAGGCGGTCGCCACGCGCACGAACTGCGTCGTGACGGTGCTGTAGGGCTGGTCGCAGACGTCGCCGGAGGCGGCCTCGAAGGGCAGGTTCAGCTTGTAGCAGGCCGCGATCGGCGTCTCTCCCCGGAGGTAGTCCGACCAGCCGATGAAGGTGTGCCCGAACTGGCCCCAGGACTCGTTGACGAGAGCGCCGCCCGCGCGCAGGGGCCCGTTGATAACCGAGCTATTCTGTAGGCGGTAGTAGAAGTAGGCGCGCGTGACCTTCTGCTGGTTGATCGAGCCGTAGATCGCGTCGCCGAGGCTCGCGACCACGGTGTACATCATGAGCATGAAGGGCAGGAAGAGGATGAACTCGATGAGGGCCTGGCCCTCCTGGTCCCTAGCAGCCATTGTCGAAAACCGTGAAGTCATGTTCGTTCGCCGTTGTGCACGCATTCGCGCTCCCCGTCACCGATAGCATAATCGCCTGGCAGGTCCGCTGCCAACACTCGCCGCGCACCGGCTCCTTCCCGAGAAACGACTCGGACACGAAGGTCACCGGCGTGTCGCCGGCGACCATCCGGAAAATGGAGATCGGCTTCTCGTAGACGGCGTAGGCGCCGACGAAGAGCGCCTCCGCGGGCGAAGCGACGGTGGAAAAGGAATTGATGTGAAAGCCGACCTCGGCGCCCTGGTCCGGCAAAATGCCTCCGTCGGGGACTCCGACCGCGTTCATCTTGAAGCGCCGGAAGGTCGCGAGCGCGGCCTGGCGCGCGGGGGCCTCGCTGGCCTCGGGGAGCGCGCCGTTGGCGTCCACCGTGAGGTAGGTCCGGCTCGCCATGAAGGTGGCGTAGTGGACGAGGAAGCCCGCCGAGTAGTTGACCGAAATGTTCACGAAGATGAAGACGATGGCGAGGGAGAACATGAGCGTCACGAGGAACTCGATCGTCGACTGGCCCCGCTGGCGTCCGGCCTTCGCGGTCTTCATGGCGTCGGGTAGGGCTTCACGGGCGCCACGAAGTGCGTGGATCCGGTGGCCGCGTTCCAGTACGAGGGGTGGTCCGCCACGTTCGCCCCCGACCAGGACGCCGGCGTCGTCGGGTTCCGCGGCTTCGCGAAGCGGTAGTTCCATTCGTTCTCGAGGCGCATCGTCGTACCGAGGGTCCCGCCCTCTCCGAGGAGTTCTTTGAAGCGCGCGGAGTTGATGATCGTGTACGCGAGGCTGATCACCACTGCGAGGAGCAGCAGGTACTCGACGGTACTCTGTCCACTCCGTCCTAAAATCGCATCTGTCCGACGTTCCATCCCAGCCACAACCACGCAAGTAAGATCACCGGGGCGAAAGAAAACTTCGTCCCGAAACATTCTTTGATCCCTTTAATGTATCCAGTTTTCAGAGAGGCCACAATTCTTTCGTGATGACGCGCGAGGTTCGTGAAGAACAGGAACCCGCCGATGAGGAGCGTCGAGAGCAGCAGGGCGGTGAGCGCCTGCGCCTGGACGCTCACGGGCACGAGGAGGAAGAAGGTCACCAGGAACTTCGTATCCCCGGCGCCCATGATGCGCAGGAGAAAGAGCCCGAAGCCCACCACCAGGAAGGCCGCGGAGTAGAGGAACACGCCGAGGGAGAGCTGGTAGTGGTCGGGCCAGACGAAGAGGACGACGACGAAGAGGACGAGGTTCAGGATGCTCCAGGAATTGGGGATCCGCCGCGTCCGGATGTCTCCCCAGGCGACGGCGACGAGCTCCGCCACGAGGAGCCAGTACACGGCCGCGGGGATCACGGCCCCCCTCGGTAGCCGTTGCCGTAGCCGTCGAAGTAGCAGGTGTCCTTGCAGATCCCGACGATCACGTGCTGCGAGAGCACGTGGCCGAGGTTGCCGATGGAGTCGCGGAAGAAGGAGTTGAAGCGGGCGACGATGCGGGACGCGAGCAGGATCATGAAGACCAGAACAAATAGGTATTCGACGGCAGCCTGACCTCTGGATTTCGCTTTCACGATTCCATCGTAAGCTGCCGTCGGAGCGGCGTCAAACCGTAGTGCTTAAACCGCGGCTACTGAATGCCGTCGAGGATCTGGTCGGCGCGGCCGAAGACCTTGTTCACCAGGCCGTTCTCACCCACCAACTTACCCTCAATCGCATCCTTGAATTTAAAGATCACGAAGGCGACCACGGCCACGAGGAGAATGTACTCCGTCGAGGTCTGCCCGCTTTCATCCTTCAAGAACTCTGTGACCTTAGCTTTCATTTCATTCCCCCTGCGTAGGTACTCGAACCATATCGGCGCTTTCCCGCAGAACCTTTAACTCAAAAACCTAATTACTCATGCATATTATACCGCATAGCATCACCGCATTCAACCTGTATAAGTCTATGAAATGGTTAAGCTCGCCCCTGTGGGGGCAAAAGAGTCTTGTGGCACGCCCCCGGGGGCTCGTGTAGAATTGATCTTGGGTCTGGGTGGATTACAAAGTTTCGCCCCTACGATTCAGTTATCGGGAGCAGTCCCTGGTCACGGTGTGCAAGCTCACCTGCTCGAGAGAGTCAGATTGTGAGAAGCCTAAAGTGATTACTAACAGCGCCCACCTTAAATTAAGGGGCGCGAAACGAATCACCATCCAGCTGGACCCTTTCTTCTTCCCTCCTCGTGCCCGCAGTCCCACCTAATCGAGCGTAGAAGTTGACGGCGGCTGGCCTTTGCCCCGATGATTAACTCATGGACACATCTCTCTCGATCGATAAGTTTGACACCGCCTGGCTCGAGTCTCTTGCCCTCGAAGAGATCACCATGGAGTCCTCCGGCTACATCCGCTTCACGGACGCGGCGAACCCGACGCAGCTCCTCGAGGAAGCCTCGGTCACGTTCATGAACCGCCTGCAGGACCGCTTCCAGTTCTACGTGTCGCTCTTCAACCAGTACCAGACGCGACAGGGGCAGGCGCATCCGATCAAGGTCTTCAAGATCGCCAACACTGTGAACGACTTCATGATGTTTCGCAACTCGCTGAAGCTCATCGTCGCGCGCCGCTCGGCGGACGTGATCAGCATCGGCTTCCTCTCGACCTCCGGCGGCCTCTTCGCGCCCCACATCCCCGGCGACGCCGCCGCCGTCGGCATGCCCCAGCGCCACGAGCTGAAGGCCCACGTGGGCCCCTTCAATAGCATCACCTGGCGCTACCAGGGAGAAGTTGTCGAGCTCGAAGCGCTCGTGCGCTTCTACCTCTCGGAGTTCGTCCGCAACTCAGCCCGCTAGGCGCTTCTTCGTCGCCAGCAGCGACTCCTCGATGCTCGGGAAGCGCAGGCCGAAGTACTCCTCTGCGTTCTTCGTGTCCATCTTGAACACGTAGCGCTCGAGGGCCTGCTTGCGGAAGTGGCCCGTGTCGATCGGGAACTTCCACTGCGCGCGCGTGATCAAGTCCTCGTCGCGGCCAAAGACCTTCGCGTAGGAGCGCGCGAAGTCGTAGCGGCTCGCGGTGTCGCGCGTGGTGATCTGGAAAAGGCGATTCGTCACGCCCTTCTCGATCGCCAGGCGGATGACCCGGGCGAGGATCTGCACGTCGAGGCACCCGTGCTCGACGCGGTCGTCGAGCGCGACCGTGCGGCCCTGCGCGAGCGCCAGCTCGATGGGTTCGAACCAGTTCGACCGCGTCGGGTGGTAGGCGCGCCCGTAGAGCGGACAGGAGCGGAAGATGATGTAGTTGAGGCAGGACTTCTGGACGTAGAACTCGCTCGACGCGAGCGAGCTCCCGTAGACCGTGGCCGGGAAGGGCGTGTCGCTCTCGTGGTACACCACGTCCTCGCCGGCCAGCACGTAGCTCGAGGAGACGAAGACGAACTTCGACCCGAAGCGCTCGGCCGAGGAGCAGACGTTGATGAGGCCCGCGGAGTTCAGGGCGTCGGCGAGCTTCGGGTTCGCGTGGCAGGCCGTGATGTTCGACAGGCCCGCGGCGTAGACCGTCACGTCGGGCCGAAAGAGCGCGATGAGCCGGTTGACGTTGTCCTTCTTGAGAACGTCACAGCGGATCGTGAGCACGTTCGGCAGGTCCACGGTGGTCTTGTGGAAGACCCCGATGATGCGATAGTGCGAGGCCAGCGCCTCGAGGAGGTTCGAGCCGAGGAACGAGCTCACGCCGAAGATCATGACCGTTTTGCGCATGGGATGATTGTAGCAAAAAAAATAAAAAAAGGTGGCTCCATTCGGAGCCACCTTCCGGGGTGTGACCTTACGAGAGAAGTTTTAGCGCAAACTGCGGGGCGTTGTTAGCCTGGGCGAGGACCGAGACCGAGGCTTGGTTGAGGATGTTATTCCTCGCCAAATCGGCTGTCTCTGCCGCGACGTCGACGTCCCTGATCCGCGAGTTGGCCGCACTGAGATTCTCGTCCGCGACGGCCAGGTTGCTACTGGACGACTGGAGTCGGTTCTGAAGTGCACCAAGGTTGGCCCGGACGCCGCTGACACGCTGGAGGGCCGTGTCGAGCTTCGCAAGAGTGAGCTGAGCTCCCTCCTTGCTAGCGATGGTTTCACCAGTGAGCCCCAACGACGCAAGTGTCGAGTCTGTTGTGGTGGAATCGTACGAGATCCGATCGAGCGTTGGGTCGTTGTGAATTCCGACCTGCAAGTCGACGATACCGCCGGTTCCATCGAGGAGCTTTCGTCCGTTGAAGTCCAACCCTTTCGAGATACGGTTGATCTCGTCTTTGAGCTGCTGGAATTCGATGTCTGAAAAGCCACGTTCAACATCTCCCACTGTGTCAGAGGCCGCTTGGACCGCCAACTCGCGAAGCCGGACAATAAGGTTGGAGACTTCCGCGAGACCGCCTTCTGCCGTTTGAATGAGCGAAATGCCATCATCTGCGTTTCTCCTTGCCTGGCGCAACCCGCGGATGTGGCCTTTCAGTTTCTCACTGATCGCCAAACCTGCTGCGTCGTCCGACGCGCGGGTGATGCGCTCCCCTGAGGACAACTTCCTCAAGTTACTATCCGTATTCGTCTTATTAACACCTAAACTACGTTGAGCCGAAAGGCTGGCAACGTTTGTATTTATTCTTAAACCCATAATCAGGCTCCGTTGTTAAATGTCATGCGAACCTCCTTGTTCTATCGGCAACAGTCCTTGTCGCCGGTGGTTATTTGGGCGCAATTCGCCCGTCTTCAAGCAATCTTCACTCTTCGGTCACACCCACGTCAGAGTAACTTGCAGGTTTTGGTCATCGTCATCTATCTCAGGGGCCTAGCCCCCACCGCTATCCGTTGGCGCTGGCGTTAATCAGGCCGAGGGCAGAGGTGGTAGACTGGTTCGCCTGAGCGAGGACAGAGGTACCTGCCTGCATCAAGATGTTCGTACGTGTCAGTTCAGCGGTCGCTGACGCGACGTCGGCGTCGCGGACGCGCGAGTTCGCGGCAGAGAGGTTCTCGGCGCTCACCTGGATGTTGTTCACCGTCGACTGCAAGCGGTTCTGGAGCGCACCGAAGTCAGCGCGGATTCCGGAGACCGTCTGGATCGCCTGGTCGATCGCCGAGAGCGAGTTCTGCGCGGAGA
>DAIPJL010000131.1:0-8586 GCA_036770305.1 Bacteriovoracaceae bacterium
GTGTAGATCACCGGGTGGGCCACGGCGGCCGGGGAGAGCACGAAGAGCAGGGGCACGAGGAACTTTCTCATAGGGGCGTCCTTTTGCCTCTATGACGGGGGGGCCTCCCCAAACGTGACGGCCCCCCAAAAAAAACTAGCGAACCGGCTGGACGTTGACGGTCATGTTCGCCCCGAAGCCCAGGACGGAAACGTTGAACTTCTTCACTTCCAGCATGAAGGCGTTGGTCATGTGGCGCGGACGCGTGAAGCTCAGGACGAAGTTTTCGCAGGCACAGCGCGGACGGCTGGTCTGGTTGGCGTAGACGTCTTTTACCTCGGCGAGCGTGAAGCCTTTCTCGTTCTGTGACTTGATCAGCGCCTCGACCTCCGCTTCGGCGAAGATGGCCGGCATTTTTACGGAGGCGTGAGCAGAGAAGACGGCGAAGAGAGCGATGACGGCGAAGAGTGAGCGCATAAAATCTCCTATGGGTGTTGGGTAAAGAAATCTTCCGCACAACACCACCTCTCTCAGTCGAGCGCCTAGGACGAGTAGAAGAACTTACACACTAGCAAGTTCACAAGACGTGAAGTGCGCATCGCGTCACGACTTCAGGATAACTTGCAGCAAGCTCAGCGCCATTCGGGCCTGAGGTGTTTGCTCTGCATGAACGAAGGCCGCCTCTAGACTCTTGAGGGCCACCTGTCGAAAGAAGGGCCTGCCCGCCGCTAGGACATCAAGCTGCGCACTCAACTCGCTCGAGCGCAAGCTCCGAGGAGAGGCCGGGGTCCGTCCCACGGGCCGCAGCACCTCGGCGACCCACTCGCTTCGCCTTTGCGCCGCCACGATCCGCGCGAAGGTCCAGGCACAGGCCTCGAGCGCCTGGTAAAAGGCCTCGCGGCTGGGAGCGAAGGCCGGCGACTTCTTGCGCGGCAAGAGCGAGCGACAGAGGTAGTCGTAGTAGATGAACTCGCAGACCGTGACCTGCCGGTCCTCTTCGATCAGCGCTCTGATCTGTCCCAGAAGCTCCCGCACGCGTCCCGGCGGAAACGCGCGCAGCTTTGCGAGGGAAATTTCCAGGAGCACGAACTTCTCTTGCTGCGAGAGCGTGTGCAGGTGCTCGTAAAGCTCGCGCAGCTTCGTCTCGGAGAGGTCCTTGTTCCAGCGCACCAGCGCGTCCACCGGCCCGAGCTGCGGATGGGGCTCGAGCCAGAGGTAAAACAGATAGGCCAGGTGTAAAGGGTCCTGCGCCCTTTCCTCAAGCTTTGGTGCAGCTGCGGGAGCGAAACGGCTCACCGTCGCCAGCGGATCGAGCTCGGCGAGCTGCGCCTGCGTACGATCCGTGGCCTGGGGCTCCACTCCGAGCGCCCGGATGCGATCCACCAGGGGCGGGTGCGTGGCCAGCCATCCGAAGAAGCTCGCCCGCGGCCAGTGGAAGTAGAAGTGCGCGAGCTCCCCGGCCCGGGTGTCTTTCGCAGGGGCCATGCTGGCGCGCCAGATCTTACGGAGCGCGTTCGCCAGTCCCTCGGAGTTGCGCGTGAACTGCACCGCCGACGCATCCGCCAGGCGCTCGCGGTCGCGCGACACGCCGGCGCGCAGGAGGTACGCGAAGAAGTAGCCGAGGCCACCGATGAGCACGAGCCCAAGGCCGAAGAGCGGCAGGACGTCGTTGCCCCGTTGCCGACGATTGCTCCGCAAGCGAAGGAGGAAGCGGCCGAGGTCCGTGATGCTCGTGAGTCCGTAGAGGTTCCCCAGCAGGCGCACGTTGAGCGCCATGTCTCCGTTGAGAATGTGGGAGAACTCATGGGCGACCACCGCCTGGAGTTCGTCGCGCGTGAGCTGTGTGAGGGCACCGCGGTTGACCGCCACGCAGGCGTCGAAGCTCGTCATGCCAGCGGCGAAGGCGTTGATCGACGGGTCTTCGACGATGAACACCCGCGGCAGATGCGCACCGGAAGCGATGCTCATCTCCTCGACGACGTTGATGAGCTGGCGCTCCTGAAAGTCCTTGGTGGAAAACGACACCTCGCGACCGCCGACGAGCGCCGCCACGGCCGCGCCGCCCTGCTTGAGCGGAAGTGCGCGCACGTAGGCCACGCCCCAGATCATGAGGTACACGGTGCCGAAGACCAGCACAGTCTCCTGCGGACTCGCGGCGCTGAAGTAGAGGTAGAAAAGCGTGGTCGCGAGCGCCGTCAGGGCGACGACGAGGTGGAAGCCGAGGACCAGCTGCTGCGAGCGCCGCCGCGCTCGCTCTTGCTGCTGAAAAAAACTCTCTCGGGTCAAACTAGAAGCTCACGCGCACGGCCCCGCGGGCCTGCGCATTCTCCACCACGAAGGGCTGCGCGGCCGAGAAGCCCAGGGGCTGAGAGATCAGGTTCGCCGGAAAAGACTCACGGGCCGTGTTGTAGTCCATGATGGAATCGTTGTAGTGCTGTCGCGCGAAGGCGACCTTGTTCTCCGTCGAACTCAGCTCCTCCATCAGCGTCTTCATCGTGACGTCGGATTTGAGCTGCGGGTAGCTTTCTGCCAGGGCCATGAAGCTTCCCATGCTCTTTGCGAGCATGCCCTCCGCCGCCACCAGCTTACTCACGTCTCCGTCCCCCTTCACGTTCGCCAGCGCCGAGTGGGCCTGGTTGCGGGCCTTGATGACGGCTTCCAGGGTTTCGCGCTCGTGGGCCATGAAGGCCTTCGCCGTTTCCACTAAGTTAGGAATCAGGTCGTAGCGCCGGTTGAGCTGCACATCAATCTGCGCGAAGGCGTTCTTCCACTGGTTCCGCAGCGCCACCAGGCGGTTGTAAGTCATGATGGTGAAAAAGACGATAAAGACGGCGAGCGCGAGAACGGCGACGGTGATTGGATTCATGTTTTCCCCCAGGTCTTAAGTGTAAGGCGCCTTGGAAAAACAAAAAAGCCCCCGTGGGTTAAACGGAGGCTTTCAGTACGTTTTGAAAAGTGGTGCCCACGCGCGGAATCGAACCACGGACACAGGGATTTTCAATCCCTTGCTCTACCAACTGAGCTACGCGGGCAATTCTCAAAACGAGTCCCTAAAGTTAAAGTGAGGGAGTAATTTCGTCAATCTGAAACCCGAGGAAAAACGCGCTACGCGGTGCCGCAATATGCTAAAAATCACACCTCATACACTCACAACAGCATGGTGCCAAACTCAGGCCCTGGTTCTTATTCCTCAGGCTCCCTTGCGTCCTCAGCGAGCGGTATTCGCCCACGGCTACACCGCCAACAAGGCCGACGTCTTGCCCTGGGCCCTGCGCGTCGCCGAGCAGGGCATTCCGGCGATCATCTTCGACTGGCCTGGCCACTACCTGGGGGGGCTCAACGAGGTCAAAAACTTTGCTGATTTCACGCGCTCGGCGCACGAACTCTTTGCCGTGGCCTTTGAGAAGCTGCTCGACGTGGGCAAGCTTGCGGAGGGGGAGCAAGTCATTCTGAGTGGGCACTCACTCGGAGCACTGCTGGCACTCAAGGCGCTCAAGCTCCCCCGCTTCGAAGGCCACCGGCGCCTCGGAGTCGGCGTCGGGATCGGACTCAACAACCGCGTCGAGACCCACCTCTTCGATACGGAGTTCTATCAGAAGACCTTGGCGGTTCGTCGTCAGCTGGTGTCGCCAGCACTAGACTCGGATGTCATGTTCCCGTGGATTCGAGATGAAAAGACTCTCATCGACGTGCGCGGCGAGCGCATTCACCTCATCGTCGGGGAGGACGACATGGTGGTCGGGCGTGGTGGAATGCAGAATTTCGTGCAACACTTAGAAGCGCAAGGTGCCAGCGTGACGAGTTTCGAACCGAAGCGCCTGGCGCACCACGAGCCGACGCTGGCGGCTCCGCACCTCAACGCCTTTCTGAAGCAGGAGCTCGCACTGTGACACTCATCTACCCGCTGCTCGCCCTCATCGTCGGTGTTCTCATCCTCGGCTACGGCGCCGACGTCTTCGTCGAGAGCAGCGCCGGCATCGCCCGCCGCTTCAACATCAGCGCGGTGGTGATCGGTCTCACGCTCGTCGCCTTCGGCACTTCCGCCCCGGAGATGGCCGTGAACGTCATGGCCGCGGCCCAGGGGAAGAGCGGCCTGGTGTACGGCAACGTCGTGGGCTCGAACATCTTCAACATCCTCATCGTCCTCGGGCTCTGCGCGGCGGTGGCCCCGCTCGCCGTGAAGGGCCAGCTCATCCGCATCGACATCCCCTTCATGGCGGTGATCTCCCTGCTGCTCTGGTGGCAGTCAGCGGACGGGGAACTCTCCTGGAACGAATCGCTCCTCCTCCTCGTGCTCCTCGTCAGCTACATCGTCGTGCAGGTGCGCCTATCGCGCACCGAGGCCAAGGCCGTCGCCGAGGAATTCGAAGACGTCCCCGGGAAGCGCGAGCGTTCGCTTCTGGTGCAGTCGCTGCTCATTCCCGTGGGCCTCGGGATGCTGGTCGGCGGGGCCCGCATGTTCGTCTACGGCGCCTCCGAGATCGCGGTCCTCTGGGGCGTCTCCGAACAGGTCATTGGCCTCACCATCGTCTCCGCAGGGACCTCGCTCCCCGAGCTCGCCACCTCCGTGGCCGCGACCCTTAAGGGCGAGCGCGAGATCGCCGTGGGGAACGTCGTGGGCTCGAACATCTTCAACATCCTCGCGGTGATGGGCCTCTCGGGCATCGTCACCGCCGACCCCGTGATCGCTGACGAAGCCATGCGCGGCATCGACATCCCGCTCATGGTGCTCGCCGCGATCGCGCTCGCGCCGCTGGCGCGCTTCCGCGAGAAGTTCGAGCGCCCGGTGGGAGTCCTCTTCGTGCTGACCTACGTGGTCTACGTCGTGCACCTCATCGGCCGCGCTTGAGCCAGAAGCTCAGCGTCCGCAGCCACGCCTTCCTGCCCGGCCTTCCGAGGGCAGTGTCCTCCACGAAGCGCAAGAACGCCCGGTTGGTGAGCGGCAAGATGTCGCTCACCACCTCGCGGAGATCGCGGTGAAAGAAGCTGGCCCAGGTCTGCGCCGTCGGCCCGAGCTGCGGGGTCGCGTCGGCGAGGGGCTTCGTGTTCCACGGACACACGTCCTGGCAGATGTCGCAGCCGAAGAGTTCGCCGCGGGCGTTCTCCGTCCCCGGCGGCGCGGCCGCGGCTTCGTCGCGCACCTCGATGGTCCACGCCGAGATGCAATCCTTTAGGACGAGCGTGCGCGTCTCGGGATCGATGGCCCGCGTCGGGCAGGCGTCGACGCACGCGCGGCACGTGCCGCAGTGATCGGCGACGCGCTCCCGCTCCGGCAGCGCTAGCCTCCGATCGAGCAGCAGACTCCCGAGCATGAAGTAGGAGCCGTGCTGGCGCGCGATGAGCATGGAGTTTTTCCCGAACCACCCGAGGCCCGCGCGGTACGCGAGGTCCCGCTCGAGCACCGCTTCGGTGTCGTGGGAGATCCGGTAGTCGATCGGCGTGGGGTGGTGCTCCTGGAGACGCTCCAGGATCTGCCGGAGCCGGCGCTTCATCACGGCGTGGTAGTCTTCGCCGTCGAAGCCCAGCGCGTAGGCAGCGATGCGCGTCTGGGCCGCGTCGAGCAGCGCGCGCTTCGCCGGAGCGTAGCCAAAGAGAAAAACTAGCGCGCTCTTCGCCTGCGGGAAGTACGCGTCCAGCCGGGACCGGTAGGAGACGTTCTTCTCGAGTTCGAGGAATGGGAGGACACCGCGATTTTCGCCGAGCCAAGAGCGGAACCGCTCGAAGCTCGCGGGCACGAGTTCCTCGGTGTAGCCCCAGTCGACGATGCCCAGTCGCCGGAGTTCCTCCGCCGGGATCTGGAACAAGTCCTTCATTCGGAGCGCGGGATGATCTCGATGGCGCCGGTGGGGCACACCCGCACGCACTCCATGTCGAGCGTGCAGGCGTCGGCCGCCTTGGCATTCACTCGCGTTTCGCGCTTCTCATCGGTGGAGACGGTCCAGATGTCGTGCGGGCACACGGCGACGCAGGCCTGGCAGGAGGCGCAGATGGAAATATCGTGGAGGAACTTCCCACGTGCGAAGTTGGTTTCGACGATGTTGTCTTGCTGCTTCCCAACCATGGCACGCGGAACGTCTTTGACGATCTCGACGCGGATCGAATTCGTGGTGCCCTGACGGAAGTACTTCCCGTCCCCCTGGGTGATGACGGCCTTGTCACCGTTCACCAGAAGCCCCTGGGCCTTGAGCTGAGCGAGCATCTCGCGCTCGAGGGTCTCCATGGTCTCCTTGTCGCTGGTCTCGATGAGATGGCCGGAGATGCCCCAGTAGAGAGACATGCGGCGCACGACCTTCAGCGAGTTCGTCACGCCGAGGACCGCGTTCTGGGGTCTGAAGCGCGTGATCTGCAGGCACGACTTGCCCGACTCCGTGATGGAGATGATCCAGCGAGCGTTGGTCTTCTCGGCGATGAGGCTCGCCGCCACCTGCGTCGACGCCGAGACGCTCGAGATGTCCGTGTTGCGCAGGAGCGGGCGCTCTTTCGGCGTGCGCTCAGCCTCGCGAACGATCTGATCCATCATCTGGATCGTCTCCTCCGGGTAGGCCCCCGACGCGGTCTCGCCAGAGAGCATCACGCAGTCAGTGCCGTCCCAGATGGCGTTGGCCACATCGGAAGCCTCCGCGCGCGTGGGCCGCGGGTTCCCGATCATGCTCTCGAGCATCTGCGTCGCCGTGATGACAGGTTTGCCGATCTCGTTGCAGGCGCGGATGAGCTTCTTCTGGATCGAGGGCACGAGGTGGTTGCCGACCTCGACGCCCATGTCGCCGCGGGCGATCATGATCATGTCGGTGACGGCGAGGATCTCGCGGATGTTCTCGATGGCCTCGGGCTTCTCGATCTTCGAGACGATCGGGATGTCGACGCGCATCTTGTGCAGCATCGCCTTCACCGCGCGCACGTCCTCGGCGGTGCGCACGAAGCTCAGGGCCACGTAGTCCACACCCTGCTTCAGGCCAAACATCAGGTCTTCGTGATCCTTCTCCGTGTACGAGGGCGCCGAGACCTTCACGTTCGGCAGGTTGATGCCCTTGTTGCTCTTCAGCTGGCCCCCGACCTTCACGCGGATCTTCAGCACCTCGCCTTCTTTCGCGATCGCCTCGGCTTCCAGCAGACCGTCGTCGAAGAGAATCGTCGCGCCGACGTGGGCGTCGGTGACGAGCGCCTTGTAGACGGTGGGGATGAAGCGCGTTTCGTACTGCGGGTACTTCGCGCGCACGTCGCTCGCGCCGATCACCCACTCCTCACCGTTGGCGAGGGCCAGTGGCTCGGGTAGCTTGTCGACACGAATCTTCGGCCCCTGGAGGTCGAGGAGAATGGCGATCTCGCGGCCGGCGCGCTTGGCCGCCTCGCGGATGTTGGCGATGCTCTGCGCGTGCGCCTCGTGGGTGCCGTGGGACATGTTGACGCGAGCGGCGTCCATGCCCAGCTCGATGAGACGCGTGAGTCTCTCGACGGTGTTAGAGGAAGGGCCAATGGTGGCCACGATTTTCGCGCGACGGTTGGTGAGCTGCATGCTCCCAGTTTACCCCATTCGCTTGTAATCGTTCAACTGGTCGAACTTCTGCTGGTACGAGAGCTTGAGCTGATTGATTTGATTCTCGTACTGAGAAATCAGCTGCGCCTTCTCCTGCTCCATCGCCGCCTTCAGGCGCTTGAGTTCGTTAGCGTGGAGGTTCTCCCGCTCGCCGATGTTCTTCGCGTTAGAGAGCTCCATCTCCTTGATGCGCGCCTCGTAGGCGGACACCGTGTTCTTGTGCTTCATCTCGGAGGTGTAGGTCTGCTGGTCCATTTTCCGCTGGTAGCTATTGCTGACTTCCATGATCTTGTTGCGCAGGTTCGCCTCCCGCTGGTCCATCAGCATCTGCGAAGCCTTCATGTCGGCCTTGCGCTTGTCATCGTAGTCCTGCGCCTGCTGGCGCATCTGGCGATCCGTGTCGGCGAGGATGAAGCCCACTTTCTGCTCGAGCTCGTCGCGCAGCTGCGCGTTCTCGCGTTGGGACGCTCCGAGCTTCGTCTCGTACTCCGTGACCGTCGTGTCCATCAGGCGGTTGAAGTTCCGGCGGAGCGCGTGGATCTCTTCGTTGCGCTGTTTGTGCGTCTCAGTGATGAAGTTCGCCTTGTCCTGGTCTGACTGCAGCTTCAGCTCTTTGCTGAACTTTTCGTTCTTCTGGACGAGGTCCTGGAGGCTCTTGTTGAAGTTTTCCTTGAGCTTCTTCACCTGGTTGCCGGCGAAGTTACGCTCGTCGAGGATCTGCTCTTCGTAGCGGTTGCGCTCCACCAGCGACGCGGCCTGCTGGGTGGCGTGGAGGCGGTTCGCCTTCTCGCGCTCGTTGGAGACGGCAACGATTTTGTCCGCCGTCATTTCCTTGGCCACGCGCTCGCGGCGCTCGGCGGCTTCGCTCGCCTGGAGGTGCACTGATTCTTTGTAGACTTCGGTTTCGTTGTCTAGGCGGTTCGAGTAGTTCCGGCGGTCGTCCACCATCTGCGTCTTCAGCCGGTCGATGCGGTCCTGGAAGATCTGATCGTCCTTGAGCCCCTGCTGGCGCCGGACGACCTCGCTGTACTCGCCGTCGCCGTTGTCCTGCCGGCGGCGATCGATGTCGATGT
>DAIPJL010000132.1:0-8541 GCA_036770305.1 Bacteriovoracaceae bacterium
ATGTCCAGGAAGGGCCCGAAGATGAGGCCCACGTAGGTGCAGCTAGCGATGAAGCCACCGAGACTAAGGGTGCCTTCTTTTAATTGATGGATCCCCAGGGCCACCACCGCGGCGTAGGTGAGGCCCATGACGAAGACGTGGCTGGAGGAAAAACTTCCCCAGGTGAGGATATTTCTCAGCGTCAGGCTGGTGTAGAGGCCCTGGAGCTTCTCGTGCCGCTTGAGCCAGCGCGCGGCAAAGGGGCCGGAGTGCAGCACCGCGAGGTTGTTCATGGTGTCGGCGGTGTGCGAGGAGAGGCGCGAGAGCACGTTGCGCATGCTGCGGCCCCAGCGCATTTGCGCCTGCGACACGTTGAGCATGAAGACCGTCAGCGGCAGGAGAGTGGCGAGGACGATGAGCGCGGCCCAGGGGCTCAGCGTCGCGAGCACGAGCACGCAGCCGACGATGAGGGCCGCGTCGCTGATGACAGTGAAGAAGTTCGAGGTGAAGAACTGCGAGAGGTTGGTGACGTCGTTCACGCAGCGGCTGATGAGGCGGCCCGATGGGTTCTTGTCGAAGAAGGCGAGCGGGAAGGTGCCGAGTTGGTGGAAGACGTCGCCGCGCAGTTTGCGCGTCATGCTCTGGCCCGCTTTGGTGACCCACCACTTGTAGCTGATGTCCGTGAGGATCTTAAGCACCATGAGGATCGCGAGCAGCGAGAACCAAGGGGCGAAGGCGGCGGTCTTTTTGAGCAGCACTTCGTCGACGATGCGAGCGACCAGTTTGGGCGAATACACTGCGATCAGGGTGCTGACTAAAAAGAGGGTGAAGGCAATGACGAGCTTGAGGCGGTAGGGCCTGATCCAGGGCCACAGCCACTTCGTGTCGGTGAAGGCGCCGTCCCACTCCTGGGCCTTGGTGAAGCCCAGGCCGAAGGGACGGAACTCGTAGCGGGTTTCTTCGTCTTCTTTAAGAATCACTGGGCCCATTCGGTGTCCTTTGAGGCCTTGGCATTCTCCTGCTGGCGCTTTTCGAGTTCTAGTAGCCCCTGAAAGAGGGTATGGTCCTGGCGGATCTCCTCGAAGCTTCCGCTCTTCACCACGCGTCCCTCCTCGAGCACGAGGATGCGGGTGAAGTCTCTGAGCGAACTCAGGCGGTGCGTGGCGAGCACCAGGATGGCCTGCGGATCGAGCCGCTTGAGGGCGGCGATCACGCGTCGTTCGGTGGCCGGGTCGAGGGCGCTGATGGCATCGTCCCACAGGTAGAGCCGAGCGCCGGAGTGGAAGGAGCGCGCGATGAGCGTGCGCTGCTTCTGGCCGCCGGAGAGGTTGAGGCCCTTCTCGCCGACCATGGTGGAGAGGCCCTCGGGGAAGAGCGTCACGTCCGTCGCGAGATCGGCCTTCTCGAGCGCCGCCCAGAGCGCGTTCGGCTCCAGCGGGTGATGGGGCGAGATGTTCATGGCGAGGGTGCGCGAGAAGATCTGCGGCGTCTGCGGGATGTAGGAGAGCTGGCGCCAGAGGGAGCGCCGGTCCAGCTCGTGGTAGGAGGTGCCGTTGTAGCTCATGCGCGTGAAGCTCAAGTGGCGCAGCTCCGTGAGACCGGCGAGGGACTGAAGGAGGAGGCTCTTGCCCGAGCCCACGCCGCCGACCAGTGCCACGTGTTCGCCGCTCTTGAGTTGTAGGTCGATCTCGTGGAGCAGCGTCTTGCCCTCCGGGGTGCGCAGGGAGAGCTGCTCGAAGCGCACCTCCTGGATCGGTGCTTCGAGGAGACGCTCGCCGTGCTCTTTGGGGGGCATCACGTCGATGCGATGGAAGCGCTTCGCACCGGCGCGGGCCTGCTGTAGGAGGTTCATGAGGTAGCCGACGCTCATCAGAGGCCAGAGGAGTTTGTCGAGCAGCTGCAGCGAAACCGTGAGCGTGCCGAGGCCCTGTGCCATGGCCCCTTCGCCCTGGTAGGCGAGCGCCAGCACGGCGAGGTAGCTGGTCTGCATCACCGTCTGCAGCGTGCTGTCGAGGCCGAGCTCCCACTTCGTGAGATTGAGCTGACGACCGAAGAGCGCTTGCAGCAGCAGTTCGTAGCGGCGCCGGCGGAGCTCGATCAGGCCCTCGGCCCGAAAGAAGCGCGCGCCCTGGGCTTCTTCGAACACATATTGGGAGAGATCGCCGAGCTGGTCGGAGAGCTTGCTGTGGCCCTGCTCCAGCGGGCGGTGGACCACGGCGATGGCCAGGGCGAGGCCCGCGAAGGGGAGAAGTACCCACCAGGCCCCGGCCCCCAGGATGTAAAAGAGTGTGGCGGGGATGAAGACGAGGTAGGCGAGGGAGTCGAAGAGCACCAAGATGCCGGGGCCCATGAACATGCGGATATTCCCAATGTCTTGGGAAAGTGTACTGACCACGTCGCCGATCTTCTGGCGCGCCACGTGGGCGTAGTCGGCCGCGAGCAGCTTCTGGTAGGCCTCGAAACGCAGCTCGCGCTCCATGGTGCGCGAGGGGATCATCAGGAGAAAGCGCCAGGAGAGACGCAGGAGCGCGATCAGCAGGTAGGTGCCGGCGAGCATCAGCGCGTAGCGCAGGACCGGAATTTCGCTAGGGGCGCGCTGCGCCTCATCGGTGACGCGTTTGATGATCAGCGCGGGGAGCATGTCCACCGCGTCGAGCAGGATCACCGAAGCGATGCCGCCGAGGTAGTGCCAGGGTCGGCGCTTCATGAGGCGAGTGGTGAAGGCGAAGAAAGAGAAACTGCTTTGCACGGTTGGGCCTGAGTAGAAAGATCGGACAAAAAAACTTGCGCCGTCGAAGATGCGCCGGCCGTCAATTAACACTAGAATAGAAAGCGGCAATAAGTCCATGCTTGAGGCGGACTAACGCGGGTTCTAAAATCAATTAATTTCTTAACACTCAAGGAGTACATATATTTATGGCAACGTCACTGCGGAATGAGGCAAAACTTAAAGTCTACGGACGCACACCCAAGAAGTGTGACGTGCCCGTCAACGAACAGGGGCGCTACCTCAAGGTCAGTCAGTACTACGGCGAGAACGTCTACAACTTCCATCTCTCGAAGAGCCTCACGCAAGAGGACAAAGAGGCGCTCAACCATGTCCTGCAGGGCAAGCGGGTGATCGACAAGCCGCTGGCGGCGAAGGTCGCCAACTCGGTGCTCGAGTGGGCGATCTCGAAAGGCGCCACGCACTTCTGCCACTGGTTCCAGCCGCTCACCGGCGCCACCGCCGAGAAGCACGACGCCTTCCTGAGCTTCGACAACGAGCGCCCGATGGAGCACCTCTCGGCGTCGCAGCTGATGCAGGGTGAGCCGGATGCGTCGTCGTTCCCGCACGGCGGCTCGCGCGCGACCTTCGAAGCGCGCGGCTACACCACGTGGGATCTGACCTCGCCGATCTTCATCCGCGAATCGGCCAACGGAAAAACCTTAGTGATCCCGACCGCCTTCGTGAGCTACCACGGCGACGCCCTCGACACGAAGACCCCGCTCCTGCGCTCGGACCTGAAGCTCGCCGAGGAGGTGCTGAAGTTCCTCCAGCTCACCGGCGAAAAGAAGGTCAACCGCGTGTTCACCACCTGCGGCGCTGAGCAGGAGTACTTCCTCATCGACAAGGCCTTCTTCTTCTCGCGCTCGGACCTCGTCATGACCGGCCGCGCGCTGATGGGCTCACTGACCTCTCGCAACCAGCAGCTCGAGGACCACTACTTCGGCCTCATCGAAGACCGGGTCCTGGCCTACATGCAGGAAGTGGAGATCGAACTCTACAAGATGGGCATCCCGGCGAAGACCCGCCACAACGAAGTGGCGCCGGGGCAGTTCGAGCTCGCGCCGATCTTCAAGGACGCCAACACCGCCGCCGACAACAACCAGATGGTGATGACGATCCTGCGCACCGTGGCCCTCAAGCACGACTTCGTCTGTCTCTTGCACGAGAAGCCCTTCGCGGGCGTTAACGGTTCGGGCAAGCACCTGAACTGGTCGATCGCCACGGACACGGGACTGAACCTCCTCGAGCCGACGCAGAACCCGCACGAGAACTACCGCTTCCTCGCAGTGGTCGGCACAGTGGTGGAGGCCTTCTTCCGCCACGCCGACGTCATCCGCATGGGCATCGCCAGCCACGGCAACGACCACCGCCTGGGCGCCAACGAGGCGCCGCCGTCGATCATGTCGGTGTTCCTCGGTGACACGCTGACGAAGATCTTCGACACGATGGTGGCCGGCGGCAAGTACACGCCGGACATGAAGAAGACGCTCGACCTCGGCGCGCGTCAGCTCGCCGACCTCTTTAAGGACAACACCGACCGTAACCGCACCTCGTCTTTCGCTTTCACCGGCAACAAGTTCGAGTTCCGCGCCTGCGGCTCGTCGGCCTCGATCGCGTACCCTCTCTCGATCCTCAACGCGGCGGTCGCGGAGGTCTTCGCGGAGACGAACGCCTTCATCGAGCAGCAGGTCGCCGCCGGCAAGAGCGTCGACGAGGCGATGATCGCCGTGGCGATGAAGTGGTACGCCAACGCCAAGGCCGTGGTGTTCAACGGCGACGGCTACTCCGAGGAGTGGGTGAAGGAAGCCGCGCGCCGGGGCCTCTCGAACAACCGCACCACGCCCGAGGCCATCAGCGTCTTCAAGGACTCGAAGAAGATCGGCTTCCTCACCAAGACCGGCGTGTTCCGTGAGGGCGAGATCCAGACTCGCGCCAACGTCATGCTCGAGCGCTACATCAAGTGCCGCGAGATCGAGTTCCGCACCCAGGGTGCGATGGTGCACAAGCAGATTCTCCCCTGTGCCATCGCCTACAAGTCGGAGCTGGCGGAGACCATTCGCAAGGTGAAAGAGGCCGGCGCGGACGTAAGCGTCGAAACCGAACTCCTGAAGCGCCTGAGCGACGTCACGAAGACTTTGCTGGCGAAGAGCGAGCAGCTCGAGCAGGGCCTCGAGAAGGCGCACGGCGCCGGCGACGAGTACGCCTGTGCGGCCAAGATCGCCAACGAGCTCATGCCGATCTGTAACGACATCGCCCAGCTCTGTAACCGCGTTGAGGAGATCGTCCCCGAGGACAGCTGGCCTCTGCCGAAGTACTACGACATGCTCTTCATCCGCTAGGTGACCCGCGATCATGCTGGCCCCCCGTTCTCCGGGGGGCCATTTTTTTGAGGTGCCATGCCTCTGAGTGACATCAGAATTCTCATCATCGACGACGACCCCGATCAGCAGGCGCTGATGCGCAGGGTGCTGGGCACGGGCCCCCAGGTGATGAGCGCGCTGAGCCTCGCGGAGGCGCGGATCGCCCTCGGGAAGAACCCCTACGACCTCATCCTGCTCGACGTGCACCTCCCGGACGGCAACGGCCTCAACTTCCTCTCCGAGCTCAAGGGGGCAGACGCCTGGGTGGAGACGCCGGTGATTTTCATCACGGCCGAGGACCAGGCCCCGAGTGAGGTGATGGGGTTTTCCCTAGGGGCCGAGGACTACGTCGTGAAGCCCATCGTCCCCGGTCGCTTCAAGGCCCGCATCGAAGCGCGCATCAAGCAGCTGCAGTCCAAAAAAGTGCTCAGCTCGCAGCTGAGCAGGCCGGGCCTGACGCTCAACCTGGCGTCCCAGCGGGCCACGCTGACGACCGCCGATGGCGAGCGCGTGCTCGAGCTCACGCCCGTCGAGTTCAAGCTCCTACACTACCTCCTCGCCCACGAGGACCACGTCCTGAGCCGCGAGCAGATCCTCGCGGCGGTGTGGCCCAACGCCAGCGACGTCTTCGAGCGCACGGTGGACATGCACGTGAGCAATCTTAGGAAGAAGCTGGCAGGTGGCGAGTTTCACGTGAAGGCGGTCCACGGCAGCGGCTACCGGCTCTCCCGCACTCAGTCCTAAATCCTTGGATCGAAAGGCTTTCAATTGTAAAGAAAGCCTAATCTTTGGCCCATCCCCAGACCACATCTGTCGCCGAAAATAGCTCTAACAGAGGAGGCGAGAGTGCAAACGCTGCTCGTTGTGTTGCTGGCCGTCGGAACGCTTAGCTCGTGTGGGAAAGACAGCTCAAGTTCCAAGCGTTCCGTAAAAGTGGTAAGGCCCGTGGCGCTGACACTCTCGCAAACTCTGGTGCAACTGCCGCTCTACGGATCGGCGCAACTGGAGGCCACCATGAGCTACGACGATGGGTCGAAGAAGGACGTCACGGAGAGTGTTAGCTGGTCGAGTTCGAACCTCGACGTCGCCGACGCCGTGCACGGACAAGTTTCTGCACACCGAAGCGGTGAAGCGCGGATTCGCGCCACCCTCGAGGGCCACGAGAGTGAACTCGAAGTCCGCGTAGCGCCGGCGAAGATCTCTCACCTGACCATCGTCGATCCTGGTTTCCGCGTCCCGCTCGGGGAAGAAATCCAGCTCAAGGCAGAAGTGATCTACGAAGACGGGACGCGCTCGGACGCAACGCCCACGGCGGAGTGGAGCGTAAAGGGGGAGAGCGTTCAGCTCGTGTCAAACAAGGAGCTGGCCCGAGGGCACATTCGATCGATCGCCGTCGGCGCCTCCATCGTCGAGGCCGTTTTGGCTGGACATTCGTCACAAGTGATAGTTGAGGCCACCGCAGCGCGCCCGCAGGCGCTGCTTTTGAACTCCCTGCCGAACGAGCTCCCGCTGGGCCTTCCCTTCACGCTCAGGGCCCACGTGCTCTTCGGCGACGGCACGCGGCGAGAGCTCGCGCCGCAGGAAATGAAATGGGAGCTCGCGAGCTTCGACGGCGCCCGCGCCGTGATCAATCCGCACACCCAGGAGTTCGCCGTGCTCTCGACGGGCGAAGTCCACCTCACGCTCCGGGCCCTGGGCCTGAGCGTCACCAAGGTCATCGTCGCCGCAGCTCCCCTGATCAAGGGACTCGAGATCGTGGGCGTCCAGTCGGACCTCCTCGTGGGAAGCCAGCACCAGCTCAAACTCCTCGCGGGCCTCTCCGATGGGTCGACGGTGGAGTGCCAGGAGGTGGTGTGGACGAGCTCGGACGAGAGCGTGGTCCACGTCAACGGCGCAGGAGTGCTGGAGGTGCTGCGGGCCGGCAGCGTCGTCCTCACCGGCCGCTACCACGATCAGCTCATGTCGATGGTGCTTTCGCTGCGCACGCCGCAGCTCAAAGACCTGACGATCTTTCTTCCGCCAACCGTCCTCAACGCCGGCGAGGAGCGCGACCTCTCTGCCTGGGCGACCACCGAGCTGAACCAGAAAGTCGACGTCACCTCGCTGGTCAAGTGGAGTAGCTCCGACGCCGCCCGGGCCTCCATCGACGCTCAAGGAAAGCTCGTCGCTCACGCCGCGGGAGCGGTGGAGATCTCCGGGGAACTCGACGGACTCACCCACCGCCTCTCCCTCACCATCATCACCGCGCCCGTCGAAGGCCTGGGCCTCGTCGCCGCCGGCGGTCTTCCGGCGCAGTCGCAGCTGCCCTTCGCGCTCCAGGCGCAGCGAGCGGACGGCAGCGTCAGTGACTTCACGGTCCCTCTGACCTGGACCTCGTCTTCTCCGCTGGTGGCCTACGTCGAACTCAGTGTGGATGGCCAACTGCGTCTGGTCACAGGCCTTCCCGGTGTCGCCACTCTGAGCACCAGCTACCAGGGGAAGGTCTTCGCGCTCACGCTCACGGTCCGTGCGCTTCAGCTGCTTGGCATCGAGGTGGTCGAAGGTACGCTCCAGCAGGTCGGCCCCGGTTTCGACCTCTGCTACCGTGCGCTGGGCCTCTACGAAAACGGCCAGCGCGTCGACCTTACCCAAGAGGCCCACTGGTTCAGCAGCGCCGCTTCCGTCGTGCAGGTCTCTAACGCCCGCGCTTCAAAAGGCTGCGTGCGCTTCAAGCGCCCCGGCGTCGCCAGCATCTACCCCGTGTACCAAGGCCGCACCGGCGAGCGCGTGATGCTCACTTCAGATCGCTGAGGTTCACTAGGGTCGTGTTGAACTTGTGCAAGGGCGATGAGGTGTCGAGGAGCGCAAGGCCCGCCCGCTGCACGAGGACCTGGCCGTTGGCGAAGATCGCTTCGATGCGCACGCTTTCCCCGGCCTTGAGTTTCCCCTGCGCCTCGCTCAGCACCACGTGGTCTTTTTTCTTGCGGCCGTCGAGCTCCGCGACCTCGCCGATGGCCCGCTCCGCGTGGGAGAGGATGTAGGTCCCGATGGCCGGGCGGCTCGGGCCGATCTGTCGCATCACCTCGCCCGTCTGGCAGCCGATCTGGGCCATGGCATTTTCAAAGAGGACCCAGACTTCGCATGCCCGCGGGCCCTCGGGGAAGGGGACGAGGATGAACTCGCCGGCCTTGACGCCCGCCAGGCGCGCCCGCGTGGCCTTCGAGAGGTCGGCGGCCTTCACGCGCTTCTTCTTGCTTTCGGCGTAGTCGAAGAACTCTACCTCGTCGCCGTGGAAGTTGTACTCCGAAGCGTCGATGACTCTTCCCGTCGGAGTGTGAATGTATTTGTGAACAGGCTTGATGAAGGCCTGGGCACTGAAACTCAAAGACACCAGCGAGGCGAGGAGAAGATGACGCATGGAAGCTCCTTTACAGGTTTATCCAAGCTTAGAGC
>DAIPJL010000133.1:0-401 GCA_036770305.1 Bacteriovoracaceae bacterium
GACCCAGGCCGATCTCGATCCGGCGACGCACAGTGAGGGTGATGAAGACAGCGACAACGCAGTCGAAGTCGTTGAGCCGAAATGGAAGACCGTTCTCAAGCAGCAACTACCAATCCTGGCCAAGCTGCTCGACAAGCTTCCCGTCTCAAGCGGTGCTGCGCCCGCTGCGAAGAGCAAAGCCGTCGCGGACAGAGACAAAACCGCTGTTGACCAGAAAGTTCCGGACAAGGAGGCACAGCGGAAGAAAGTCATCCGGCTGGTGATCGGCATCGTGGTTGCTTACGCCGCCTACGATCAAGTGCTCGCACCGATGCTCGAAGACGAGCCGACACCGGAGGAGACACCCGTTGCGGCGCCGAAGCCAAAACGTAAGCGAGAAAAACCAACAGAAGCAGCGCCGC
>DAIPJL010000133.1:501-8524 GCA_036770305.1 Bacteriovoracaceae bacterium
CGGTCGAGGCAGCACCGCCGGTCGAGGCAGCACCGCCGGTCGAGGCAGCGCCGCCGGTCGAGGCAGCACCGCCGGTCGAGGCAGCACCGCCGGTCGAGGCAGCGCCGCCTGCTGATGGCAGCATGAGTGGTAATGACTTAGACCTTGGATTCGAGGGAAGTGATTCGAGCGATGACTTTGACTCGATCACCGCCACGGCTCCCGATGAGAAGCCCGAGCTGCCGAGTGAGGCACCGGATACGGCTGCTCTGCCCGATGAGCCGACTGCGCCTACGATCGGTACGGAGACGTCACAGGACCTGATCTCGGAGGGAGTGGGTGCCGAGGAGACGCCGGACATGACGGATCAGATTCTGCGTGACCTCGAGAAGCAGATCGCCGAGAAGAAAGAAGACGTCCCGGAGTCCGGAGCTCCCTACGTAGCGCCGCCGGACTACAGCGACGCGGGCCGTGGGCTCGTCTACAACTGCCTCGGCAAGCACTGGGCGTGCGTCGACGGCGCAAGCTTCAAGCTCTGCCGACAAAACTACAGTGCTCTGAAGGGCCAGAGCAAGGCAAAAGAGTGCTACCCGGACAGTGTCTACGACAGCGAGCAGGGCTGCGCTTGGGTCCAGAAGAAGCGCATTTCGTCGAACGCGAAAACGGACTTCTGTCGCTAGGCTGCGTTCTTAGAAAACTTCTGATCCATGAGAGGGATGTGAAACTCGTCTTCGCCCTTCTGGGCTTCCTTCGCCATTCCGCTGATGAAGGCCTTCACGCACTGGGGATCGAACTGGCTTCCGGAGAACTGGTTGAGCTCGTCGTAAGCTACGCTGTAGTCGAGGCCCTTCCGGTAGGGACGAGTGGAGGTCATCGCGTCGAAAGTGTCAGCGATGAGAATGATCCGAGCGTATAAGGGGATCTCGTCGCCCTTGAGGCCCAGGGGATAGCCTCGGCCGTCGAAGCGTTCGTGGTGGAGCCGAGCGTTCTCGGCAATCTTTTCGAGTCCCGGGTATTCCTTGAGGATCTCGTAGGAGAGCTCCGGGTGCTTCTTCATCACCAGGAACTCTTCTTCGGTGAGCCGGCTCGGCTTGTTCAGCACGTTGTCGGGCGTTCCGATCTTTCCGACGTCATGGAAGATCGCTGAGAGTTCGAGTTCACGAAGTTCGAACTCGCTGAGACCGAGCTCGCGGCCCGTGACGAGTGAGAAGTAGGCTACGCGCATACTGTGGCCAAAGGTGTAGTGATCCTTGCAGTCGAGCGCTTTGAGAATGGTCTTCGCCATCATCTCGCCCATGCGCAGGTTCTCCATCTTCAGACGTTCGCTCTCGACGGCAAGGGCGAGCAGCGCTTGCGCCGTGGTAAAGCTCGGAATCTGGAAGACGTTATTTTTTTTCATTCACCGCAATCTCACTGCAACAAGACCCCACGCAGGGACTAGCGTCCCGCTATAGGTATTCTTGTCGGCGGCCAAGGGTAAAAATTGAGGCAAATAAGTAACCAATTGAAAAAGCTCAGGAAATTCCACCGGCCGACGATAGGTTCGGCATGAAACTTATTGATGATACGGGGCGCCTCCTTGAGGCGCTGCGGGCCCAGGGGCTCGAATTCGAGAGCTTCTTCGATGGGATCCAAACTACCTCCAAGCGTGACTTCTTAGCGACGCCTCTGGAGGGGCGCAACGAGGTCCTTCTGGTTGACGTGCCAACGCTCGCCGGCGTTCCGGTGAGCGATCAGCTCCTGTCACTTTTGAACACTCACGAGGCGGTGGTGCTCTTCCTCCCGTCACCCGCCCAGAAGGACTGGCTCGACTGGCGAGATCAGCTCCTGCGTCTCTCCGATAAGGTCGTCGCGGATTACGAGCTCCCCCTCGCGACCAAGTCCGTGGCCGTGCTGCGGAATCAACTGCACCTGCTCTGGCGGCAGCGGGTCGAGCGCCAGCGCTTCAAGGAGCAGATGGTGCGCTTCAGTCAGGAGATGGACGACCTCATCCTGGCCGCGCAGCAGGAGATGCAGAAGGCGAAGAGGATTCACGAAGGCATCGTCCCGCGTCGCATGGAGGACCTGAAAGGAATCCAGCTTTCCACGAAATACGCAGTCGGCGAGAGTGGAGGAAGTGAGTACTTCGACGTCATCCGGGGCGCCGGCCACAATTTCTTGCTCTTCGTGCATACGAGCTCCTACCTCGCCTCGAGCTGCATCATGGGAATCCTCAATAAGTACAAGGGAGCGGTGCAGGGCCTCGACCCACAGCTCTTCCTCCAGGAAGTGGACCTCGAGCTCAAATCCATCAACGTGAATAAGAAAAAGCAGGTTCACGTCGAGCTCCTGCTGCTGAAGATCGAGACCCACTCTTTACAATGCACGGGGCACAGCTTTGGAATGTTTGAGCTCTTTGCTCAGGATGGAGGGGCCTACGAGCTGCCGCGGCTGAAAGAGTTCAGCCTCGCGCGAGCAGAGGAGGCGCGCTTTGCGCTTCGGCTCGCGAAGGGGGAGAAAGTCATTGTTTTCTCTCCGGGCTTCATATTTAATTGGAATGAGACGGTTTCTCCGCTAACGCGTGCGGAATTCTTGCGCCAGCACGCCGAGGATGCACCGGCCGAACTCCTGGTCGAGCTCTTCTACCAGTTGAAGAAAGATGTGAAGAGTGAGTTTCTGGCCAAGGACGCCGTGGCCGTGTTGATGGAGGTTCAGCGCCATGCGATTGAGCAAGTTTAGTTTCTTCTTCGTTTCGGTGCTCCTGGCGCTGCCGGCCCAGGCGCTCCAGCGCTTTTCTCCGAAGGCCTGCCTCGACGCGAACTACACTACGAAGATCGCTCACCGCGGACCGCTCTTCGGCCTTCTGCCACACGAGCTCGTCATCGAGAAGAAGAACTGCCTACTGAAGATCTCCTACCGCCGCTACCTCCCGAAAGAGTGGACCGTCGACGTGTGCCGTGAGCCGGTGCACATCAAGGTCGCGTCCGCCACCGGTACCGACGTGGCGAAGAAGGTCGAAGAGTGTCTCAAGCCCGACAAGAGTCGGAACACCTCCGACTTCTGTGGCCAGTACTTCGACCTCGTGGACAAGATCCAGGACGACGGCTTGATCTTCGCCGAGGGGGATCGGGATTCGCTCTCCACGCCCCACGGCCGCACCTACTGCACGTACCTGCTCCTCGAGCGCTACCTGACAGATAACATCCTCTTCAGCCGCTACACGGACACCGCCAACATCTTCGAAAAGAAGGGTGTCGCGAGTGAGGCGCCCCAGTCCGTTGAGGAGAAAGCCTCGGCGGCCGCCGAGGCTCCGGTGAGCGAGAAGACGAACTAGACCTTTTTGAACGCGGCTTCTAGGTCAGCCTTGAGATCCTCGATGCCCTCGATCCCGACGCTGAGACGGATCAGGTTGTCGTGGATGCCGAGTTGCTGGCGGATCGCCGCGGGGATCGAGGCGTGGGTCATGATGGCCGGATGCTCGATGAGGCTTTCGACGCCGCCCAGGCTCTCGGCCAGGGCGAAGAGCCTCACGTTCTCGAGGAAGCGGCGGGATTCTTTCATGCCCCCTTTGAGGAAGAAAGTGATCATGCCCCCGAAGCCACTGGCTTGCTTCTTCGCAATGGCGTGCTGCGCGTGCGACTTGAGTCCGGGGTAAATGACCGACTGGACCTTCGGATGTTTCTCGAGGTACTTCGCGATCTCGATGGCGTTCTTTTGCGTAGCTTCCATTCGGACGGCCAGTGTCTTGATCCCGCGAAGCACGAGCCAGGAGTCGAAGGGCGCCAAGCACGGACCGACGGCATTCTGCAGAAATTTGAGTTTTTCGAAGAAAGCGTCGTCGTTCAGCATGAGCGCGCCACCGACCACGTCGGAGTGGCCATTGATGTATTTTGTCATGGAGTGGATCACGATGTCCGCCCCAAGCGTGAGTGGGCGTTGGAAGTAGGGACTCATGAACGTGTTGTCCACCACAACCAGCGCTTTCACTTTCTTCGCGAGCTTCGCCACCGCAGCGATGTCGGAGATCTTCAGCATCGGGTTGGTGGGCGTCTCGAGCCAGATGAGAGCGGGCTTCACTTTCTGGATACGCTCGCCGAGCTTTTTGAGATCAGTCGTGTCGACGAACTCGAACTCGTGCGTTTCGTGGAAGACCTTGGAGAACATACGATAGGTTCCGCCGTAGACGTCGTCACCGCAGAGGATCTTCGAGCCGTGAGGGAGCGCGTGCATGATGAGGGATGTGGCCGCAAGACCCGAGGCCGTGACCAGGCAGTGCTTCGCTTCCTCGAGAGACGCGAGACACTCTTGGAGCCGATCACGAGTGGGATTATGAGTGCGTGAGTACTCGTAGCCCTTGTGCTCGCCCGGGGAGCTCTGCACATAGGTTGAGGTTTGAAAGATCGGTGGCATGATGGCACCCGTGGTCGGGTCAGGTTCGCCTCCGACGTGGATGGCCCGAGTCGCAAAGCTAGCAGTCGTCGTCTTTTTCATATTTTTTTCCCTTAGGCTTGGAGTTCTTCGAGTTCGTAGGAAGCCGCGAGCACTGAGAGCCGACCGATCAGACAGTAGACGGCTTCTTTGTTGTAGGTGTCCGTGCCCTGGCAGATGTCGCTGATGCAGAATTTCTTGTAGAGCATCCCTTGCGAGTTCAAGTTGGCGTTGGTGCCACGCTGAGGATTGTAGCGCATGAATCCGCCCATGCTCTTGCCGTTGACGAGGTACATGGTGATCTCGGCCGGAGCGTCCTCGACCTTCACGATCGTTTCGACGCCTTCCTGCACCAGGACACTGGTGAACTTGATATTGTTTTTGCCGATGTCCATCTTGTTTCGCGTCTTACGGTTCATGGCGAGGACCTCGTCTTTGCTCTCAAAGACACTGATGCCCATGCCGTAGGTGCCCTGCGAAGCCTTGGCGAAGACCTTGGCGCCTTCGCCGATTTCGCGCAGAAGTCCGTCGACCGCAGTCGCAAGGTTTTCGATCCCGTCCTTCGTTTCAAAATCCACGTTCTCCACCGCCCGGTAGCGGGCCTGGATGAGGTTCGGGTCGATGTCGAAGATCCTACAGAACTCATCGGCCACGCGCCTGTAGTGCGTGAAGTGGTGGTTCTTCTGCCGCCGGGTCCAGCCGGCGAAGGGCGAGGGGATGACGGGAATCTCGACCTGCTTCCACTCGACGTTCAACGGCGTCGACTGGTCGTGGTTGAGGATGATGACATCGTAACCTCGGCCCGGAGCGTTCACGCGAGAAACCTTCCCCGCACTCACTTGCATCTGATGGAGCGTGAGCTGGTGCTCGGACTGGGAGACAAGTTCTAGCTTATCACTTTCGGAAAAAAGCGAAGCGTCGGGGCTCAAGAGGTCGACTTCGAAGCCCGCATCTTCCAGGGTCGTTTTGAGGTGGTAGACGTTATCAAGGTACCAACGGTTTTTGGTATGAGACTCGGGCAAGAGTCCCACCCGCTTTGCCGCGGGGTTTAGTTTTCGGATCCCCGCCTTGAAAAGATCCGCTGCTCGGGTGAGGTCTTTCTTGCAGATGTTGTTAAAGCCCGCGGGGTAGAGATTGTGATCCACCGGAGCGTACTTCGTGGCGCTCTCGCGGATGTCGACGCTCGAGTAGATCGGCTGCTGCCGCTCGCTCTGCCAGCTGTCGAGCTGTTTGTTGATGGCTTCCCAGTTCTTGCTGACGAAGTTTTCGAGCTCTTCTTTAGTCCTGATGGTCATGTGTTCCCCAGCGCTCCGCGAGCGCGCTTAGATGTTTGAGAGGCGATGCTTCCATGATCTCCGGGAACTCCAGCGTCGCCGCGAAGAGGCCCGCGGCGTCGGCGCGGATCTCCGCTTCTTTCGCCACGATCGATTCCTTCAGCGCGCGTGCCCGGCCCTGGGCGGGCCAGGATGCCAGGGAGTCGGCCAGAGTCTTGTTGAGGATCAGAAACATTTCTCTTTGACGTAATCTGGTGACGAGGCGCTGGATTTCAAGGGCCTCGTGCATTTTTCCCTGTTCCACGGATGTGACGAGGTACCAGTTCGCGAGCTTCGGGGAGGCGAGAGTCTCCTCGAGCTTGAGGCCCTTGGTGAACACGGAGCGCGACCGGTAGATCACCTCAAGCGCGCGGAGAAAGTCTTCGACGAAGTGCTCGCCGGTGACTTTCTCGAGATACCCAAGGAGCTTGTTGACTCCGGCGTTGACGACTCTGTCCATCAACCGACCAACGATGCCTTTGTGCTCATTATCTATCAGCCGTCGGCCCAGGGAAGTGAAGATTTCGACGAAGCGCTGGTCGAAAAAGCGCCGAATCTTTTCGATCCCCTCGAGGAAGTCCAGGAAGTGCGTCCCCGGCGGGGTGTCTAGAATGACCCCGTCGTAGTCCTGCTCCTCGATGCGCAGCTGGAGCTCGATGAGGGCCAGGATCTCGTTCATGCCCCCATGTGGCTTGGCGAGCACTTTGACGATGCGATTCTCTGCGAGTTCTCGCACCCCTGCTAGCTGGCCCATACGCGCGATCGTCTTGTGCGGATTCATGAGAATCACAGCGAGCGGGGTCCGGAGTGGCCCGACCTCGGGGAGATCGGCGACCAGCTTCACTTCCCCCGCGTCCTCCTCCCGGAGCCCCATCAGGTCTTTGAGCCGGCGAGCGGGGTCAATCGTCACGAGGAGGATGCGCTCCCCGGCCTGGGCACGAGCGATGGCCCGCGCCGCCGCCAGCGTCGTTTTGCCGACGCCTCCGGTCCCGAAGAATAACTCGTAGCGCAGCCTGCTCGTCATAGCAAACCTTCAAGCGTTGGTTGCAGGTCGTTGTAGAGAGCGTCTCGGCCCGTGGTGGCGCAGTAGGGAATCTTCGCCGAAATCTGTGTCGCGTGCTTGCTCAGGAGCTCGTCTTCTAGAGCGAGCTTGCGCAGCAACGCATCCGGAGCCGTCGCGATTTCCTGTCTCCAAGGCTGGAGGCTATGATTGAGGACGATCTTGCTGTCGAACTCCGCGAGTTGCTGGAGCGAGGCCCGGAGTTCCTCGGCTTCCGCGAGCGCGAGCTCCGTCGGCAATGTAAGAATACGAATGGCGGTGTGGCTCCGGTCGTAGAGCTTGGACAGCATCTTCTCGGTGTCCTCGAAGACGGCACCGCTCTGGAAGATCTCCCGGAAATTCTGCGTGGCCTCCATCATCGTGAGCGCGTGTCCCGACGCCGGCGCGTCGAGCACCACGGTGAGCTGCGGATCAGTGTGAATCATCTCGAGGATGTGACCCAGGGAGATGACGTAGCCGAAGCCGGGAAGCATATTCACCAGCGCCCTAAAATACGCAGAGCCAACGATCCAATTGGCAATCATCGCCGAGCCGAGTTTTTTGGTGATGTAGTCGCGGGCGGAGGTCTCAAGCTCTAGGTGCCGCTGCTCTGCCCATCCGCCACCGGGAGCGCTCGTGACCGAAGCGCGCACATCGTCGCCGAGGACCTGCTGGGAGAGTGAAACATGGAGGGTCTTATGCCCCCGTTCTTTCAGCCAGCGCGCGAAGGCGAGGGAGATGAGACTCTTACCCACCCCGCCCTTGCCGGTGAAAATGTAGAGGCGCTTGGGGGCTTGCATGGTGCGCCCCCTTAGAATGAATAGGCGAGGGTGAGCAGGAGCTTGAAGTAGTAGCCCTTGAGGTCCGACTGGCCGCTCTGGCTGACGCGGAAAGGCCAGTGAAGCTGTCCCATCGCCCCCACCGTCCATTCTTGGTTTAAGCGCAGGTCCACGCCGCCTCCGAAGTTCGCACCGAAGGTCAGCTTTTCCTGACTGCGCTTCAGCTCGCCACCCTCAACGCGCTTCGCGCGAGGAGCGTAGAACCCGAGCCCTCCAAGAACGTAGGGGGAGAAATTATCGAACTCAAAGAGGCGGCTCTTAATTGAAGTCGTCAGCCCCATCACGCGCATCCGTTCTTTGTTATCCTTGTGTTCGCTCCAATGGGCATTCACGAGGAGATCAAAGGAGTAGCTCGCAGCGTAGGCGTAGAGCAGGTCCATGGTGATCTTATCGTCGCCATGGTCAGCGTAGTTTCCGAGCAAGAAGGTCTGTCCGAGGCCCACGCC
>DAIPJL010000134.1:0-8386 GCA_036770305.1 Bacteriovoracaceae bacterium
CCTTCACGGTGGAGCCGATGATCAACTTCGGCAAGCGCCACTGCCGCTTGCTGGATGACGGCTGGACGGTGGTGACGAAAGACAAATCGTGGTCGGCGCAGTTCGAGCACACCATCCTCATCACCGAAGATGGCCACGAGGTGCTCACCGTCGTTCCTGACGGCGCCTGGGCCGAGTCCGACAACCAGATATGATCAACGTGCTCCTGGTCGCCGACGGCGGCGATGTCTCCCTCTCCCTCGAACTCGACGACGAGACGAAGATTCTCTCGGTGAAGAGCGCGGGCCCGGAGGGACTGCGGGACGTCCTCGCGGCGCTCGAAGACTTCCTCCCCGGCAAGAGCATGGAAGTCGCACGCGTGCGCGCTCCCGAGCACATCGCGCAGCGCTACCCGCGCTGGGGCCTCAAGGAAGCGCAGCTGGTCGACGAGCTCCTGCGCGAGGCCCACTACCAGCTCCACCGCAAGGTCCAGGTGCAGGGCCTGGTGCTGTGCCGCTGCCACAAGATCGAACGCCACGATCTCGCCGGCCTCATCAAGCGCGAAGGCGTCACGACCCTCGACGAGCTGCGATCCCTCTCTCCGGCGTCGACGGCCTGCGGGAGCTGTCGGCCCGAGGTGACTCGTCTCCTCGAAGAGCTGCGCCCCCAGAGTCGCCGCTGGCAGGGCCGCTCGCACTCCGAGTGGGTGCTGCTCTTGGAGGATTCGCTCGCTCCCTGGCACCAGCGCTACCCCGAGCTCCCTCGCCTGAAGGTGAAGAGCTTCGAACACGGTGCCGTCAAGCTCGCGAGCGAGCGCCGCCTCTCGGCCGACGAGGAGTGGGAGCTGACGCAGAAGCTCGAGAGCTACTGGGCCGAGGGCTTCGCCGCGCCGGTGGCCGTGTTCTTCGCCTTCTCCTGAGCGCAGCGCTGGTAGATTTCGTCGACGGTGTGGATCTTCGCGAAGAGCGCGGCGAGCTGCCGTTGCTTGTTGGTGATCTTTTCTAGGTCGACTTCCTCCTGCAGCCACTTCACGTTCTGGTAGAGCTGCGCGAGGCCCGGGACGTGGCGCTCCAGGCAGTCCGGCGTCGGCGCCTGCATCTGCAACTGAGAGAGGAAGGTGAGCAGAATCTCCGGCGCCGTGGCGTTGAGCTCGCGGACGAGCTCGCGCGCGAGGGGGGCGCCGAGGGCGCTCGTCTGCGCTTTCATCACGAACCAGCCCTTCGGATCGAGCAGCAGGGCCTCGAGCAGATGGAGCGCACCCTGGTCCCGTGAGCGGCACACGGTGCTCAGCAGCGCCGGCGCCGCCTCCACGCCGGAGACCTGTACGAGCTCGGCGATCAAGCGCTGGTTGAGTTCGAAGAAAGCCCCGGCGGCCTTGCGACGATGGAACTGCGCCTCCTGCATGGCGAGGCACTTCATCAGCCGAGAGCCGGGCGCCTGCGCCGGGACGAGCGTCGGTAGGGCGAAGAAGACAAGAAAGAGAAGTCGTCGCATGACCCTAGTCTAACACGAGGGGCCCATGTCAAAATAGCTCCATGAAAGAAATGAGTCTGGTGGAGCACCTCGAAGAACTTCGTACCCGTCTAATCCGCATGGTTATTATCGTCGCCGTGGCCTTCGCCGCCTGCTACTCGCAGGGTGCGGTGATCGCGGACTTCCTCCTCAAGCCACTGCGCGAAGTGCTCGGTTCCTCCGGAAAAGTGATCTTCACGGGCCTCTTGGACAAGGTGCTGGCCGAGTTCCAGATCGCCTTCTGGAGCAGCCTCGTACTGGCCTCGCCGCTGCTCTTCCGCGAGGCTTGGCTCTTCATCCGTCCGGGCCTCCATGACCACGAGGCGCGCGCCGTGAAACCCTTCGTCGTGGTGGGGTTCTTGCTCTTCGCCTGCGGCGTGGCCTTCGGTTACTACGTGCTCTTCCCCTTCACCTTCTCGACGCTCCTGGGAATGGGAGTGCAGGACGTCGAGGCGATGCTCGACGTGAAAGAGTACCTGCTCCTGGCGTCGAAAGTGCTCGTCTTCCTCGGCTTCCTCTTCCAGCTGCCGAACGTGCTGCTGATCCTCGGCTTCATGGAGGTGGCCACCGGGCCTAGCCTGCAGGCCTGGCGGCGCTACCTGTACGTGGCCTTCGCCGTGTTCGCGGCGCTCATCACGCCGGCCGACGTCATCAGCATGATGGCCATCTGGATCCCGATGGTCGCGCTCTACGAGCTCGGCGTCGTCGCCGTCTACCTCATCGTCCACCCGTACCTGCGACGCAAGCACCTCCCCGAGATCGAGCCGGGAGCCTAGGCGCTGACGCTGGCCTTCTCCAGCTGCGCGCGGCTCAGCGAATAGATCCGCGAGCCCTTGAGGATGAGGATGCCGAAGGAGAGGGGTTTCTCGCGCAGGAATTCGTCGGCTAGATAGAGGCCCGGTTCGCTGTACTCCTGGCGCTGGGCCTTGTCGAAGTGGGTCACGATGGTGCCGGCCTCGAGCCAGAGCGCGAAGGGGAGGAACTGCCGCGGGTAGCAGAGCACTAGGTCCGTGCGAAGCACCTGCGGCTGCGCCGACGCGCGCAGTGTTTCGTAAATGTGCCTTGGGCTTAAGACCTGCATACACCCATCTTAAGACCTCACGGAGGAGGGCAAAATGACAGCCATCAGCTTTTTTGGTGATCTTTAACTCTCGATCGCCGCGACGGTGCTGCTTTTCAACAAGATGAGAGTCTTGCCATCTTGCGCGAGGACGTTCTCGTCTTTCAGAATGGACAGCTCGCGGATCAGCGTCTCGGTGGCCACGCCGATCATGCTCGCCATCTCCTCCCGGGAGAGCTGCACGCCGATGCGCACGCCGTTTCCGCTGCGCACGCCGTAGCGGCGCGCGAGGTCGTCGAGGAGGAACTCGACGCGCTCCTTGACGTTCTTCGACTGGAGCTGGCCCATGCGCTCCTGCATCTCGCTCATGTCGCGCGAGAGGTGGCCGATGAGTTCCATGGCACAGCTGTTCTTGTCATGGATCATCTTCTGGAGGAAGGCGCGGTCGATGAAGCACACCTTGGTGTCTTCGATGGCCGTGGCGGTGACGTCGTTCACGTTCTGGCCGTTGCCGTGCTGGTAGCCGATGAGGTCTCCCGGGCCGACGATCGTGATGACGTTCTCACGGCCCGCCTCGGAGATCTTCGTGAGCTTGATCTTTCCGGACGAGACGCAGTAGACGCCGAAGGCCGGGTTACCCTGGTGGAAGAGTACCTGACCGCGCTTGTAGACGTTCATCACTTTGTTGCGCGACACTTCATTCAGCGACTCGTGCTCGAGCTGGCAGAAGATACTCTTGTCTTTGTGGGCACACTGATCGCAATCGAGTTTTTGAGCTTTCACTTTTTTGGCTCCCGGTTAACTCGATCTTATCATGCTGTCATTTTAGAAAAAACTGACGAACGTCAGTTTCCTAAGGATTTGTTTTCCGGCCCTAAGTTGAAAAAAAAGTTTTGCGACACCGAGGCCAAGTCCTTGATTCTCCCAAAAGAAAAGGGCCCCGGAAGGGGCCCAGCGAGGCTCAGCGGATGTAGGTACGACTTTCTTCCCAGGGGCTGAAGCGTTCGTAGGTAACGTAGCTGCGGTTCTCGCAGCGAACTTCGTAGTAGGTGCGCGACGAGCCCCAGCCGTGCTCGGTGTAGCGCGTGCTTTCGCAGTGGCGCTGCTCGACGATCACTCGCTTGCGCTCGGCGCGGAAAGCGTTGCGGCAAGCGGGCATCATATGGGGTGCGTACGAGCTATTCGAATCTGCCAGCTCGACCAGGCCCCAGGTCGTCATGAAGGCTCCGCCGATCACAAGGCCCTGACCGATCGCTCGGGTCGTCGAGCTGTCAGACCCGCCGAGGATCGCGCCGATGATCACCGCGCCGACGCCCACTGCGGTGCGGGTCTGGCCCCGGCGACGCTGCTCCTCTTTCTCATTGAGCCAGTTCTGGTAAGCGCGGTCGTAGTAGGAACCGTCGCAGCGATTCGTTTCGACGATCACGACGGGAGGCGGATCCCGGTGGATGATGACCTCGGGACGACTCATGCGCGTGCGCGGGAAGAAGCCCTCGGCGTAGGCCCGGGACACCACCTCGCAGCGGTCGCGCTCGAGGTGCGAGCGTTCGCGGCGGCAGTCGAAGGCGTAGCGGTCGTAGACAAGGCGATGGGCGAGGGTTCGGCAGCGGTCGTAGTGGTGGCGGTTGAACTCCCGGCAGTTGACGGCGTAGCCGCCGTTCTCCCACTGGTGCCGGCCATTCTGAAGGACCCGGCAGTCGTGGCGGTCGCTCATGTCGGCAATGATGTCGCAGTTGTAGAGGGGCACGTGGTCCCGGGTCGAAAGATGGACGTCCCGCGAAACGAAGAGCGGATCGGCGCTCGCCGCCGGAGCGAGGAAATTGAGCACCAAGGCGATGGCCACAACGAGGGTCTTTTTCATGTCGGTTCTCCTGATGGCAAAAGCTTAAGAGATGCGCCGAGGGGTGCGGCGCAGGCGGGAAGAAATTACAGACAAGTCTTGGGACGAAGCCTAAGATAGGAGCTCTAAGCTACGAGGTTCACATGTCTCACCGCCGGCAAAGATTCAAGCTCCTCCTCTGGGCGCAGGTTAAGTTCGCCATCCTTGTGATTCTGCTCGGCCTGCTCACGAGGCTCGTCTTCGGCCTCGGGCTGACCGGCCGCGCGGCCTTCACGGGAAAGGGCCCCGAACTGTGGCGGGCGCTCTTCCTGGGCCTGCGCTTCGACCTCATCGGCTGGGCCTACCTCGTCGCCCCGGCCTACCTCGTCGCCTGGGCGGCCTCTCCTTTTGTCGGAGAGCCAGGGCTCGAGCGACTGCTGCGCATCCAGCGCGCGTACTTCTTCGTCGGGTTCCTCTTGCTCCTTTCGCTGGCGGTCTGTGACCTCGGCTTTTACTCCTATTTCCAGGACCACATCAACGTCCTCTTCTTCGGCCTCTGGGAAGACGACACGCGGGCGCTGGTGGTGACCATCTGGAAGAACTACCCCGTGATCTGGTGGACGCTCCTGCTCACGGCGCTGAGCTACGCCGCCTGGTGGCTGCTGGGAGTCTGGCACCGCTCGCCGCACTTCTTCGGTCTGTCGCTCGAACTCGCGCCTGACTGGCGCAGACAGGGCGTGAGCTTCGTGGCCGGACTCGTGGCCATCGCCTTTCTCGCCCGCGGGAATTTCACGCGCCTACCGCTCTCCATCGAAGACTCCTTCATCAGCTCCAACGAGGCGATCAACAAGCTCAGCGTGAATGGCCTCGTCGCCATGAACCGAGCGCTGCGCATTCGCCGGGCGCACGGGCAGGGGACAGCGGATTTCATGAAGCAGCAGGGCTACTCCTCGCCGGCACGGGCGCTGGCGGATTTTCATGCCTACCGGCAGACGGCGCACCCCTTTTTCCCGGAGCTCAGATCCCTCAAACGGCGGACCAGCGAAAAGGTCTATCCGGAGGGGAAGCCTCCCCACGTCATCGTGGTGGCGATGGAGAGCCTCGGGAGCATGTGGTGGGAGCAGCGCGCGGCGCTGCCATTTCTGGGCAGCTTCGGCGAGCACCTCGCGGCAGATTACCTTTTCCTGAATTTCCTCTCCGGCGACAACGGTACCATCGGAAGCATGGTGGTGCTGGCAACGGGCCTACCGACCAGGCCCGGTGCGCGCTACCTCTCGGAAGGCGAGTTCATGAAGACTCCGCTCTCCATCGGCGCCCATCTGCCCTTCAAGCACCAGGGCTACACCACGCGCTACCTCTACGGCGGCAAGCTCGGCTGGCGTCAGCTGGGCCAGTACCTCCAGACGCAGGGCTGGGACCTGCTCGAGGGCGCCGAGCAGGTCGTTCCGAAGCTCGGACTCGAGCACCGCCGCAGCGAGGACATCGGGAACGAGTGGGGCATCTTCGACGAGCACCTCTTCACGCACCTCGAGCGCGAGCTCCTGGACAGCACCAAGCCGCAGTTTTTCCTCGTGCTCACGACGACGAACCACCCTCCCTTCGAGGTCCCGCAGAGCTACTCGCCGCAGGGCCTGGATTCGATCCCGCAGGAGCTGCGCCCCATGTTTAGCAAGAGCGAAGACGAAGTGCTCCGGCGCTTCCGCACGCTCCAGTACGCCAACCAGAAACTCGGGGAATTCCTGACGCGAGTGAAGGCCAACCCGACGCTGGCGCAGAACGTGGTCGTAGCGGTTACGGGAGACCACTCCTTCTGGGTTGGCCACGACGAGGGTAAGGCGGGCCTCGCGCGCAAGTACGCCGTGCCCTTCTACCTCTACCTCCCCGAGTCGCTGAGGCCCCAAAGCTGGAACCCGAAGGCGTGGGGATCCCACGAGGACATCCTTCCCACCATCTATGAACGTGTCCTTTCGGATGTGGAGTACTGGGCCTTCGGCGAGGATCTCTTCTCCGAGAAGACGGCCGCGCTCAACACGGCCAAGTTGGCGGTCAGCGAGTCGGGAGCGGTCATCGACCAGGAGAGCTTCTGCTGGGACCCTGAGCGCCCGGGGATGCTGAGGAGCTGCCCGGAAACCGAAGAGCACCGGCGGCTCAAGAATTACCGCCGGGCCAACGTCGGGCTCGTCGACCTCTTCCTCAAGTCGCACACTCAGCGCTAGCTACTTCTGCAGCGCGAGCATGACCTCGCGGCACACCTTCGCGGCCATGCACGCCGAGTTGTTCGATGTGTCCAGCATCGGCGCGAGCTCGTTGATGTCCGCACCGACGAAGTTCTTCCGGTTGAGGATCTTGAGGATCTTCATGAAGCCGTGGAAGTCTTCGCCGCCGGCCTCGGGGGTTCCGGTGCCGGGCATGTAGGCCGGGTCGAAGAAGTCGAGGTCCAGCGTGAGGTAGATGGGCCGATCATCGGGGATCGCCTCGAGCTTCTCGCAGCACTCCTTGAGAGATTGCATCAGTGTGCCGTTCTCTTTCATCCACTTGAACTCCTCGCGCGGGCTCGAGCGGATGCCGTACTGGATGAGCGTGTTCTTCGGCGTGAAGTGGTCGAGCACGCGGCGGATGATGGCCGCGTGGGAGTACTTCTCCTCGAGGTAGCCGTCGCGAAGATCCGCGTGAGCGTCGAGGTGCAGGAGCACGAGGTCCGGGTACTGTTCTAAGTGACGCACGATGGGCCCGTAGGAGATCGAGTGCTCGCCGCCCAGGACGATGAACTTGATGTTGTCCTTCTTGAAGTCGAGGCCCTCGGTCATCTCCATCCAGAAGTCGTTGGACTTGTGCCACTTCGATGGAAAGATCGGTAAGTCTCCCATGGTGACGAAGTTGTAGTCCTGGGTGTCCTTGTCGAGGTAGGGCGAGTAGTCCTCAAGGCCGTAGCTCGCTTCCCGCAGGGCCGGTGGACCGAAGCGCGCGCCGGGACGGAAGCTCGTGGTGCCGTCGAAGCAAAAGCCCACCAGGTGCGTGGTGTTGGAGAAGATCGCCTGGGCGTACTGCGTGCCGATGAAGGGGCGCGCCGTCTCGAGGCCTTCGATCTCGCGGATGAGTTTCTGTTCCATGCTTACTCCTGACCGATGGTCTTCTTGTGGAAGTTCGAAAGGCTAAAGGCCGCGCGGTGCCAGTCCATGTTGTACCACTTGAGGTCTTTTTCGATCGCCGTCATGGCACTCACGCGCTCTTGATTGAGATCAGTGGGTAGATACTTCTTCGACGAGAAGCCCCAGGTCCAGAAGACGCCCGGGTACACCAGCATCGGCGCCGTGAAGGAGCGCACGATGGGGAAGACCTTGCGCATGTTCTGGTAGATGTCTTTCACGCCCCACTCGTCGAGGAAGGGGTTCTCCGTCTGGTTCAGCATGATGCCGTCATCGGTGAGCGCGTTGTAGACGTCCGCGTAGAAGGCGTCGGTGAAGAGCGCGGTGGCGAAGTCCACCGGATCGGTGGAGTCGATGACGATGACGTCGTACTCTTTCTTCGCCTTCTTGATGAACGCGAAGCCGTCCTGGCACAGCACGCGCACGCGCGGGTCAGAGAGACCGGAGGTGCAGCCCGGGAAGTACGTCTTCGACACTTCGATCACGCGCTCGTCGATCTCCACGAGGTCGATGCGCTGGATGTCTTTGTGTTTCACGAACTCGCGCACCACGCCGCCGTCGCCGCCTCCGATGATGAGCACGTTCTTGCACTGCCGCGAGACCATGTAGGGGATGTGCGAGACCACTTCGTGGTACACGAACTCGTCCTTGTCCGAAACCATCGTCTTACCATCGAGAAGCAAGAGCCGGCCGACCGCATCTGTGTCTACCACGTCGATCTGCTGGTACTCCGAGCGCTCCGAATGGAGGTGGGCGTTGACTTTAAAGCCCATGGCAAAGGTATTACGGAACGACTCTTCGATTTTCCAGCCATCGACATTCATCTCATTTCCTTGGAAGCAGGATGTTAAGTTGGCGAGGTTATACTGA
>DAIPJL010000135.1:0-8334 GCA_036770305.1 Bacteriovoracaceae bacterium
TCATTTACCAGCTCTGCAGCGCGGGCTACGGAGCCCTCCTCGTCGACGCGAACGACAACTCTCAGCCCGACGAGCTGCCGGCCTGGGGCCACGAGGACGTCGTCCTCAAGCGCACCATCCACACCGTGCGCACCATCCTCGACTGGGCTCAGACCGATGCGCGCTTTCTGCGGACGAAGATCGGCCTCTTCGGGCACAGCCTCGGGGGAATCACGGCGTCGGTGCTGGCTGGCGTGGAACCAGTTCGCCTGAAGGCCATCGTCGTCGCGGTCGGCGGCGGCAACATGCCCGGCATCCTCACGGACAGCGTCTACCCGCGCGTCGCACTCCTGCGCTGGCGCCGCTTCCTGGCGCTGAAAGACATCTCCTCGAAGTCCTACGAGAAGGAGCTGCAGAAGCACGTGCGCTTCGATCCGCTCTTCTTCGCGCAGCGGGTTCGAACAGAGAACCTGTATTTTGTGATGGCCGCATGGGATCGCAGCGTTCCTTTCGAGTACCAACTGCAGACCTACAGGGCCTTCGGCTCGCCGGAGTACCACCTCTTCTCGCCCGGCACCCACATCGATGGCCTCATTCGCCTCGCCACCATCGACTTCGATCTGGTGGTGAAGTTCCTCGACCAGCGCCTGAAATAACTCAGGCGCTCTCGGACTCAGGGAGCATCGGCAGCGGCAGCACCGGAGTTTCTTTTTCCGTACTGAGGGCGACCGTCACCTGCACCCGCCGGATGCCCGCCATGCCCTTGAGCTCCCCGTTGATCAGCTGGTCGAGGTGTCTCGTGTCGCGGGCGCGGAGTTTCAAGAGGTAGTCGAACTCCCCGGTCACCTGGTGGCACTCCTGGACTTCGCTGAGCGAACGGATGCGCTTAAGGAAGCCCCCGCGCTGGACGGGTTTCTCGATCGCAACGAGGAGAAAGGCGGTGAGGTCCAGCCCGAGGGCTTCGGGGGCGATGAGTGCCGAGTAGCCGCGGATTACACCTTTTTCCTCGAGCCGCCGGATGCGGTCGATCAGACCTGGCGAGGACAGACCCACGCGAGCTGCGAGCTCGGCCCAGCTGAGTCGTCCTTTTTGCATCAGTTCCGCCACAATGGCGAGATCGGTAGAATCCATTTAATTAAATTTAGATCACATATAATCTAATTAAATAAGATAAAAATGCATAAATTACTAATATAATAATAATGCATGGAATTATTTTATTAACAAATCAAGGTGTTGCGAGCTTGTTGTGTGCGATGTGGTGCTATTGGTGCGCAGGTGTTTTGACACTCTTTCACTCGAGGGTGCGCCGAGTTGTGTCGCTTGGATTCTGTTGCCCCGATGAAAAAGTAGACAACTCGAAATGGCCTCTGCCAGACTACTTCTATCGCATCGATTGAAAGTAGGACGCCGGTAGAGACATGCGAGACACACCGATCATCGAGAGGAACAGTTCATGAAACTCATTCGTTTGCACATCCAGGGCTTCAAGTCGTTCAAGGATCGAACCACCATCGAGTTCGACGACGGCATCACGGGGATCGTTGGTCCTAACGGCTGCGGGAAGTCCAACATCGTCGACGCGCTCTTCTGGGTCATGGGCGAGCAGTCCGCCAAGCACCTGCGCGGCACGAACATGAAGGACCTCATCTTCGCGGGGTCGTCGAAGTATTCTCCCGGCAGCTTCGCCGAGGTGACGCTCGTCCTAGAAAACACCAACGGTAAGCACATCCACATCAACGGCGCGGTCGCGCGGCCGGCGGAGATCCAGCTCACGCGCAAGCTCTACCGTAACGGTGAGACCGAGTACCGCATCAACGGCGAGCCCGCGCGTCTCAAGGACATCCACGAAGTCTTCATGGACACCGGCGCCGGCGCGAAGTCCTACTCGATCATCGCCCAGGGCGAGATCAACAAGCTCGTGCAGGCGAAGCCCGAAGAGCGCCGGACGATGATCGAAGAGGTCGCCGGCATCACGAAGTTCAAGCTCCGCAAGCGCGACTCTCTGAAGAAGATCGAAGCCACCCAGCAGAACCTCGCGCGGCTGGAAGACCTGCAGCAGGAGATCTACAAGAACCTCAAGGCTCTCGAGAAGCAGGCCGAGAAGGCGGAGAAGGCGCGCAGCCTGCGGGAACGCATCAAGCGCTACGAGCTCATCTCCGATTCCCACAAGGAATTTGAATTCCTCCAGGACTGGGTGAACGCGGAGAAGATTCTCAGCGCCCGGAAGCTTGAGATGGAAGAGCTCTCCATGCGCCGTCAGCAGCTCGACCTCCTGCTGGAGGACGAGCGCGTTCAGAAGGCTGACGCCATGGACAAGATCAACGACGCTCAAGAAGACTACAACACGCACTCGCGCCAGCTCGCGGCCGCCGAAGAGCGCATGAAGCACCTGCGTAAGGCCATCGCCGAGAAGCAGAAGATGATCGAGACCCGCACGCGCGAAAACGAGGAGCTGGCGGTCGACACGGAGAACCGGTCCCGCCGTCTCGAGGAGCTGCAGAGCCAGCTCGGCGAGCTCGAGGGCACGGACTACGGCGCCATGGACTTCTCCGAGCGCGAAGAGCGCGTGGAGCTCCTGAAGGGCCAGCTGGCGGACCTCGAAGAAGAGCTGCAGGAAGCCCGCAAGAGCGCCGCCTCGGCGAAGGACGAGCTCGCGCGCCTCGACCAGCAGCAGTTCAAGAACACCTCGAAACTCGAAGAGTACGCACGCCTCCTGCAGGACATCGCCGGCGAGATCGAAGTCCTCGAAAAGCAAGACTCGAGCTCTCGGGATGAATTGGTGCGTGAGCGCGAGCGCTTTCAAACGGCGCGACAGCGCTTCGAGGAACTCCAGGCCAAGCAACCGACAGCTAAAGAGCGATTGGAGAGTCTCGCCGGTGAAGTGAAGAGCATCGATGGTCAAGTTCGGGGCCTCCAGCGCGAACTCATCCAGCTCGAAAGCAAGCGCGATTCGCTCATCGAAATGAACCAGCAGGCGGAAGGTAAAAAGCTTGGCGCCCAGGAGTTGGTGAAGCGCCACGAAGGCCAGGGCCTAGAGGTTCTCGGTCGCTTGATTCAGTGTGAGGAAGGCTTCGCCTCGGCGGTGGAAGAACTTCTTGATGAAGCGTTGGACGCAGTCCTCCTGCGCGATGGGAAAGATGTTATTGCGAAACTCGGCACGAACTTCGCGCAAGCAGCTGACGTCCTCTTCCCCCTCGACGACGCGCCTTCGGCGGAAACGCTCGAGCGCCTGCGCCTGACGCTGCCGGATGTTCGTCCGCTCGCGGAGGTCGTGAAGTGCGCCGACGAAACTTTCGCGCCGACACTCCAGAAAGTCCTCAACGGGTACTACCTCGCGGGTAGCCTGACCGACGAGACCGCCGCACAGCTGAACGTGGCCATCGGGTTCAAGGGTATCGTTGCCGCCGACGGCAAGACGCTGGTGCGCAAGCAGCAGAACACTGTTGTCTACGGCCTGCGCCGCACTCCAGAGAGCGAGCAGGTGATGGGCGTCGTCGAGCGCAACGGCATCATCGAAAAAATGACCCTCGAAATCGCCGAGAAGAAGACGCGTTTCAACGAGCTCGAAGCGGAACTGGCGTCGAAAGAGACTCAGCTCACCGAGCTCCGGAGCGAGGTCGAGGCGATCAACTCTCAGTACCAGGAAGCGGCGGCGAACTTCGCAGCCGTGAAGGCCAGCCTCGACCACAAAGAAAAGACTTTCGGCACGAGTTCGTCGCGCCTCGAGATCCTCCAGACACGCAAGGCCGAGACTTCGCGCCTGCGCCTCGAACTCTTGGAGTCCGAAGAAAAGATCGCCAAAGATCGGCGGCAGGCAGAAGAGCTCAGTCAGAACGGCGCCGCCCAGACACAGGAGATCGAAGACCGCCACATCGACCTCAAGATCAGTTTCGAGAACGAGCGCGACGAGCTCCTCGAACTCAAGGTCAAGGCTCAGTCCTACGAGCAGCAGCTGAAGTCGCTGCGCTCGCAGATCGCCGACACCGAGGGCCAGCTCGAGCGCCTGCGCCAGAAGAGCGAAGCGAACCTGCTCCAGCTCGAGGTCGCCGAGGGCGAGATGCAACAGGCTGAAGACGAGATCGCCCAGTCCGAGGACGAGAACCGTACGCTCGCCGAACAGCTCGCCGACAAGGAACACTTTCTCTCTCTCCTGAAGGACCAGCTCTCGCAGATCCTCCTCGGCATGCAGGATAAAGAGACCGAGCTCAAAGAAGCCACGGCTCGCCTCAACAAGCTCGAGAAAGAAAACGTGGAGCTGGAAGTTCGCCAGCAGCAGATCCTCGGTGAAGAAGAAATGCTGGTGCGCAACTGCTTCGACAAGCACCGCATCGACCTGCGCCAGACGATCATGGTCCACCTCCAGCTTTCAAGCGAAAACCTCGAGGGCCTGGCGGATCTCTCGGCCATGTACACGATGGAAGGCGAAGAGGGCCCGGTGAGCATCGAGGCGGAAGCCTACGAGTTCCAGAAGCGCTTCCCGGCCGAGCTCCGCGACTACCGCGAGAAACTCAAGGAGTGCCGGACCGAGTTCAATCGCCTCGGCGAAATCAACTGGCAGGCGATCGAGGACTACGATCGCCAGAAACTGCGCTACGATTTCCTGAAGGCGCAGGAGGAAGAACTTAAGAAGAGCCTCGGCGATCTGCTACTGGCCATTCAGCACATTGACGACAAGTCGCGCGAGCGCTTCAAGGAAGCCTTCCACGAGGTGAACGAGCGCTTCTCCAAAGTCTTCCCGATCATCTTCGGCGGCGGCTCGGCGAAGCTCGAGATCACTGGTGACATCGATTCGCCGGAAGCGGGCGTGGACATCATCGCGCAGCCTCCGGGCAAGAAGATGCAGTCGATCACCCTGATGTCTGGCGGCGAGAAGGCGATGACGGCCGTGTCTCTTATCTTCTCGATCTTCCTCGTGAAGCCGTCGCCCTTCTGTCTCCTCGACGAGGTCGATGCCCCGCTGGACGACGCGAACGTGGGCCGGTTCAACGAACTCCTCCGCGAGATGAGTTCGGAGACGCAGTTCATTCTGATCACCCACAACAAGAAAACGATGGAGCTTAACGACACGCTTTACGGCGTGACGATGCAAGAGCCTGGAGTCTCGAAAGCTGTTTCTGTTCAACTCCACTGATGGTTGGTGAGGGGTCGGGTTCAGGACGAATTCCGGCCCCTCTCATTTTCAAAGGGCGCACGATGCTTAGCTTCCTCCTCGGCATACTTCTTCAATCCTCTGCCTGCGCGAGTGATTTTCTTCCGAAGACCTTCAGCGCGGACTTCGAGGAGACCGTCGTCAGCGTGCGCAACGGCAAGGAGATCAAGAGCTTCGGTAAGCTGGATTACAAGTTCCCGCGCCACGTGCGCTACGAGATCGTCTCCGCCGATCGACAGTCGACCTTCGTCGCGAATCCGAAGACCTGCTGGCAGTACACTCCTCCCTTCGTCGAAGGCGAGCCGGGTGAGGTGAAGGTTCGGCGCTCGGAAGTGATCCAGCAGCTGCGCTTCATTGATGTCCTAGCGAAGGGCCGCGAATCGAACAAGACCTACGCCGTGAGCTTCGAGAAGGCTCTGATGGTCCTGAATTTCACCGAGACCGGTAAGAAGGAATTCGACCTCGATCGACTGGAGCTGGTCGCGCGCTCGGGAGACGCGACGAAGGCGCTGACCCTCGCGGACTTCAACGAACTCATCCTCCAGCGCCCGAACGCGAAGCCCGTGCGCATGAAGCTCTTGCGTTTTTCACCGGGTGTGGAACTCTCGGCAGAGAAATTCGTTTTCGAAATTCCGAAGAACACCAAGGTCGACAAGGAGGGCTAGTCGCCCGCGATCATCTGGTCCACGCGCTGCAGGTCCCGGCGGACGTTCACCGAGTGCCGACTCCAGTAGCGGTCCTTGAGCTCGCCCCAGAAGCGCTCGTACCTCCGGTAGGCGGGCCAGCTCGCGACTTCCTCGAGGTCGCCGTTCTCCATGTCGGTGGGGTAGATGTCGATCTTCGGCGTCCGGCCACGCTTGAGGTTCAGGTCCACCGCTGCGGCAATCCACGGAGCGGCTCTGTTGCCCATGTCTAGGCAACCGACGCTCCCGCCATTGCCATGAATTTTGATATCGCCCCCGCGGTTGGAAACGGGCCTGTTGAGGTCACCGAGGAGGGAGGCGCGGTCGCTCCAGTTTTCGTAGTCCACGTGCACGTTCACGAAGTACTTACTCCCGGGGTTCACGTCGGTGAGGTTGAAACGTGCTTCGGGAACCTGGTAGTCGCCCTGGCGAGTTTTGGGTCCTGGCAATCCGCTGAAGTAGGCCACCGGCATCTGCTTGAACTCGTACCACTGACCGTTGCGGTCTTGGATTTCAATTTGAACGACGGTTTGTCCGGCGCTCGCGTGCACCTCGTGGCACAGGTAGGTTTCATCGGGCTCGTAGAGACACTGCAGCTCTCGGCTCTTGCGCCGGATCAGGCTGTCCGCGCTGAAGTCCTGAGGGTTGCTGCGCAGGCGCTGTCGGTAGGATTCGATCTCATTTTCGAGGTCACGCTTTTTTTGCGCGAGGCCAGGAAACTTGATGACCTGAAAGTGCATCGGAGGAATGTGCTGGGGGACACGATGGCAGCCGACATCCACGTTGAGTTTGTGAGCGCGCGCGAACATTTCAACTTCCGCACAAACCAGTTCTTTTGACTTCGCCAGTGCTTGGTTCACCACTCCCTGAGGAGCATTGACTCGTCTCATGGCATCGTCATCGACAATTTTCTGCATGTCGGCCATGAGGTCACGCACGCTTTGCGAGAGTACATCCGGGACGCAACTCAGGCAGCCGGCGATGACGTCGGGTTCGCCATCGAGAGTGCGCACGGCCTGTTGGACGTCGGCGTCAGCGTACTGGGCCTGGACCACCACCTGTGGTTGTGGGAAGGAGGTCCGTGCCGGCGCCTGTTGCTGGACCTGCTGTGAGAGCTGGGCTTCGCCCATCGAGAACATCGATTGGTAGAGATCCCAAACGTCCTGCGCTTGCGCCACCGGGATGAACAGTAGAGAAGAGAGGAGAAACACGTACATCTTGGAGCGTGTCGGTCAACTACACGAAAACTTGAGCTACTTTAGAAGTTCTGAGGGGTTAGCGAAGTAGTGGCGGATCTTCTCTGCCATGATGGCGCCGTGGGCGCCGTCGATGATCCGGTGGTCGAAGGTGCAGCACAGGCTGATGCGCCGGCGCACCACCGCCTGGCCGTTCTCCGCGCAGACGCGGTCGACGACCTTCCCGAGCGCGACGACGAAGGGAACTTTTGAGTAGGGTGGAAGGGGGACGAAAGCGGATTCGAAGCCCAGGGACCCGATGTTCGTGAGCATCATCGAGCCGAACGCATCCCGGGGGACGCCGAGGCCTTTGACGTGGAGGTTGCAGGAGTAGAAAACGAAGCCGATGAGGTCGAGCACGAGGCCTGCGGCGAAGGACGGGATCCGCTTCCAGTTGTTCTTGATCTTCTTGAAGTTCTTGTCGTTGCCGGTGCGGATCGCGCCGGCGCCCTGCTGGAGCTCTACGGAGATCTCCGTCAGCGTTTTCTGATCGATCGAGCGCACCACGTGGCCCGAGAGGTCCTTATCGGCCTGGACGACGTGGAAGAACACGTCGACGTTGCGGCGCGGGTAGATCTTCCCGAAGCGCACGATGCTGTTGAGCTCCGGCGCCTCCTTGAGAACTTGGCCCAGGACCTTGCCGGCGAAGTGGGTCATGGTTATCTTCTGCGCCGAACTCCGGTTGTGGGCCTCGATGGCCGCGAGCGCGGGCTCGGCGTTGAGGTCGAGCTCGCAGTACACCTGCGAATCACCGACCGGTTTCCAGGAACCGACGGAGATCTTCCGCCAGGGAGTCATCTTCACCGCAGGAAGGAGGTCGACGTTGGGCTTGAGCATCTTAGAGTCCTAGGGCCTTGAGGATGCGAGAGGTCTTGTGCCGCTCGGTGGTGGCTTTGATCGCGCGGTATTCCTCGGCGTACTTGTGATGGTTCGTGCCGCAGAGGGTGTCCCAGAAGTTGTAGTATATCCCGAAATTCTTGTTGTGGTACTTGTGGTGCAGGTTGTGATGCGTCGGCGTGTTCAGGATACGCTGGATGGGTTTCTCCAGGAGATCCTTGTGCCAGAACTCGTAGCCCGTGTGCCCCCACATGTTGATGTAGGACATGAACGCGTAGAAGGCAAACAACCAGAAGACGTGGATCGGGATGAGGAAGGCGACGAGGTACCAGAACAGGCCATGGATCACCGCTTCAACGGGGTGGAACGAGTAAGCGGCGAAGGGCGTCGGCGGCTGCGAGCGGTGGTGGTCGTGGTGGAAGGGTCTCAGCCAGCGCAGCTCGTGCAT
>DAIPJL010000136.1:0-8289 GCA_036770305.1 Bacteriovoracaceae bacterium
CTGGGCCTCGAAGTCCGGGTACTGCTGCGCGATCAGCGAGCGGGCGTGCTGGGCCACCACTTCTTTTTGCGCCAGGTATTCCTCGCGGGGCAGGGCCTTCCAGCGCTCGTAGTTCGCGATCGAGGTGACGCGGATGGTGCCCTCGCCTGAAGTTTCGTGTCGGTGGTAGTTATCCGGAAAACAGATCACCGCAGAGCGCGGGTCGAAAAGCTCCTGGGCCTTGCTGTAATGATAGCGCGGGCCTTGATTATAGAACACGATAGTTTCTTCCATGGCCGGCTTACGGTCATAGACGAAGATCGACTCCAGAAAACTCATCTCGCCGACTTTGGCCACACAGGCGCTGCTCGCCTGATCAAGGCGCGCGTAAGTTTCTGGCAGTCCCATGCTGGAGAAAATTTTCTCCGCCCGCAGCTCCTCCCCGCTCTGGAGCAGCACGCCGACGCAGCTCCCCCGGTGCGTGAGGATTTTTTCAACCCCGGCCTTGAAGCGCAGCTCGCCACCGAGATCGCGGTAGCGCTTGAGCAGAAGTTCGATGATGGTGCGCACGCCGCCTTCGGGCCTTGAGAAGCCTTCGAAGTAGAGCGACTTGAACATCACCACGAACTGGGCGAAGTCCATGTCGTCTTCCCACGCCGAGCCGTAGATCAAGAGTGGGCACAGGAGCATCTCCAGCAAGAGTGGATCGCTGATGAGCGAGGCGAGCTTGGCGCGCGCCGAAGTGTGTCCGAGAGAGAGGTCGAGCTCGTTGAACGCGCGCACCTCTTGCACCAGGAGAGCGAAGGCCTCGCGCTGGCGGGGGAACTTCTCACACACCTCTTGCTCGAGGAGCGCGAAGTCGTTGGAGAAGCGCAGCTCGGTGTCAGCGAATCGAATCACCGAGTAGGTCTGGGGGTTGAGCTTAAACTCATCCCACGACAGACGCAGCTGCTTGAGGAGCTTCGAGAAAGGCTTACCGCGCTCGCCTTTCTTGATGAAATTGGTGAGGGCGTGAAGCCCCACATCGAAGGGCCGCACGCCACCGAGCTCGAGGTTCCGTCGCTGGTAATAGGAGTTGAGCCCCCCGGCGATGGCATGCTTTTCCAGTAGAACGACCTTCTTGCCGAACATCTGCAGTCGAATGGCGGCCGCCAGGCCCGACATGCCAGCGCCGATGACGATGGCGTCGTAGGAGGACATGGGCCCTCTTACTGCATCTGCATTTTGGGCGTCAGGTAGCTCACGCAGGATGCCATGGTGGCGAGCTGCGGGTAGTCCTCGGCCGGCACTTCGACCTTGTGGCGCTTGCGCAGCTCCATGACGATGTCGAGGAAGTCCATCGAGTCGAGATCCAGCTGCTCGCGCAGAGAGACTTCGTCCTTGATGGTCTCAAGGCTCTCGTCCGGAGCGATGTCACTGATGATGTCGAGAACGACTTGGCGTACTTCTTGTGCGGTCATGGGGCCATCTCCTTAAGGAACAAACTTTTTTACGATGAGCGCCGAGTTGATACCCAGCATCCCAAATGAATTATTCAAAATCACTTTCACATCACGCGCCAGGGGCCGATCGAGGACCAAACCGGGGATCGCGCAGTCCGGGTCCAGTTCCACCACGTTCACACCGGGGTGCACTTTGCCGTCCCACAGCGAGGGGATGTTCCCGGCGAGTTCTAGTGAACCGGCCGCCCCCATGCAGTGCCCGATGTGGCCCTTGGTGAAGTTCACACTGGTGCCCGGGGACTCCTGCAGCGCCATCCGCACCGCCTGGGATTCGGAGATGTCACCGGCGCCGGTGCCCGTGGCATGCATATTGAGCACATCGATATCTTGCGGCATGAGTTCCGCGCGCTTCAGGGCCTGGTGCATGCACTGCACCTGGCGCTCGGGATTAGGGTTCACGAAGTCGGTGGCATCTGAATTCACTGCCCAGCCGGCGATCTCACAGATGATGTCGGCGCCGCGCTTCTGGGCGTCCTCTAGGCGCTCCAGCACGTAGACGCAGCCACCCTCAGAGATGGCGATCCCATTGCGCGTTTTACACAGGGGCCGCGAGGACTTCGTAGGATCTTCGTGGTTGGCCAGGGCCCCCTGGGCCGCAAAAGCCGCGTAGATGCCAAAGGTCTGGGGTGATTCGGAAACACCACCGGCGAAAGCGACGTCGACTTCTCCGAGCATCAGCTGCTGCGCACCCGCGATGATGCCGACGTTGCCGCCAGCGCAGGCGGCTCCCAGAGTGTAGTGGGGCCCGGTGATACCCAAGTTGAGAGTCACCTCGCCGGCCGGGTTATTGGCCACCGTGCGGGGATTGTGGTGCGGCGACCAGAGTTTCCAGTCGAGCTTATTTTCGTGCAGCTCGAAGATTTCGTTCTCCGTCTCGACGTTGCCGTGCTCGGTGATACCAAGGAACACTCCCACTCGCGACTTATCGATAGAGCTCCAGTCAAGCTTCGCGTGCTGCAAAGCTTCATTGGCACACCAGATAGAAATACTCCCGGCCCGCGTACCGCGACGACGCATTTTTTTTGACTGGTACTTGAACTCATCAAAGTCACACAGGCCGGCCACCTGTTTGCCCATGTAACGAATTTCGCAATGACGAAGTCCGGAAACGCCTTCCAGCAGCGCCTTTCGAAAACTTTCTAAACTGTTGCCATTAGGCGCTGTGAGCCCAATACCTGTTATAACGATTCTTTGGCGCTGCGCCATACAGATCCCTTTCTACCTAAAGCAGGAAAATAATTACCTTGCGACTCATACTTCCGTCTAGAAAACAATTGTTTTACCTGCACGAAATGACATTACACACAAATGAAATGCTCACGCTATGATTGAGGCGCTGTATTTGGAAACTAACTCGTGAAACGTAGAGCACCAAAAAAGGGACATTTCCCATGGAAAATTTGATCGTTATCTCAAAAGTTAAAAAATTCATCAAAGAGAAGGCCGACTTCAACACCTCCACTGGCTTCTTTGCGCCGCTCAACGAGGACGTCGTCAAGAGCTGCCGTGAAGCGGTGAACCACGCCCAGAAACTTGGCCGCAAGACGGTGATGGGAAAAGACTTCAACCTCTATGTCGAAGGCAAGGGCGTTGACGAAGCCCTCGTGGTGACGAGCAAAGTAAAAAAACTCATCAAAGACGAAGCCGGCCTCTCGACCTCCTCGCAGGCCATCGAACAGCTCACCGTCCGCATCCAGACCATCTGCATGAAGGCCATCGAGAACGCCAAGGCCGACAAACGCAAGACCGTCATGGACCGCGACTTCGTCGCCCCCACAACTCTCGCCTAGTTCGCTCGCAGCACTCTCGAGTGCGTCTTGACCCTTTTTCCTCCCTCAGCAAAGGCCACTCCGGTGGCCTTTGTACGTTCAGGGCCTCTTCGCTAGAGCGCGCTCCCGGTAGGGCGTGAGGTTCCCGAGGTCAACTCCCGGAAGATCGAAGGCCGGGTCCCGCAAGAGCTCCAAGAAGGCATGGTGATCCGGACTTCTCTCGTCGCACACATCCTGGAGGTGGAAGTGCTCGGCCGGGTAGGTTCCCCAGTTGTAGATCTTCTGGAAGTGCACTGCGACCAAGGGGAAGTTGCGCGCGAAGGCGACGAAAGGAATCATGTCGCGGAAGTTGAGCGCCTGCACGACGAAGCAGAGTGTGAGGTCTTTGAAGAACCCCTGCCGCCGCAGCCCGGCCAAGAACTTGACGTTCGCTTTCACGCGCTCGAGGTTTCCGCGCAGGCGCGTTTTGCGGTACACCTCTTCGCTGATCCCATCCATGGAGATTCGCACATGGCCGATGTTGCGCTGAATGCGCTCGAGCTTGCCCCACATCTCCTCGTCGAAGAGGACGCCGTTGGTGAAAAGATTGATCTGCAGGTGTGGGTAGAGCGCGCCGTCGAGGTTGAGTAGAAAGTCACGGTAGACCTTGCTCGCGAAGGGATCGCCGCTGCCGGTGATGCTGATCTCGCGCGTGGCCAGCAGCTCCTGGTGCGTCAGCGAAAGCTCGAGGGTCTTCATCATCCGGTCGTAGGCCGGCCCCGAGGTTTCGAGGATCAGCTCCGACCGGCAGGAGGGGCAGGCGAGGTTACAGCTACGGTCATGATTGAGCTGGTACACGCTGGGCCCCTCGTCGAGGTGCGTGAGCCGGTGGTCGATGATCCGGCGAAGGCGAGGATCGGTGACGGTGCTTCTCAGCGGAAGGTCGCCGTTGTGCATATGCGGGCACAGATCCTTTCTACAGTAGCGGTAGCTCCCGTCAAGAATGCTCGCCCGCACCTGCTGTGCCGCCGGAGAGTTCCAGACCTGCTGCAGCGGAACGCGCTCGTTGACCTGCCCCATGGATTGGGTCAGCCAGCAGCACTGCATGGAGCCGATGCCCTCCGGACTCAAGGCCGCGAACTCGAAGGGCTTGGCACAGAATCTCTCCTTCAGCTGAGCATCAAGGTCTTTCGTCATCCTCATCCTCGCCCGGGTTGAACGCGCCAACGCGTCACAAAGCAGGATAGCACGAAACTCAGGGCGGTGAGCAAGACAGTGCCAACCACCGGCGCAGGGAAAGCGAGGGCGTGCAGCACCGCCCAACCGAACACCGACACGAAGAGAGCGAAAAGCAGCTCCGACTCCCCTCCCCAGCGGGTGAAGAGACCGAAGCTCACCAGGACGAGAACCGTGGGCCCGCCCAGCCCCGACGCCAACTCAACCAGCTCCGTGATGGACTCCGAACTCAGTGCGATGCCCATGGCGATCACCCCCGACGCCAGCACGAGGCCGCGCGCCAGACGAACCTTGTGCTTTTCATCCATCCGAGGCCTGTAGGGGTAGATCAAATTATGAGTCACCAGCGCGGAGATCGCTAAGAGCGTTGAGTCCACGGTGGAGAGGATGGCCGAAACCAGGGCCCCGATGAAGATCACGTAGAAAAACGAATTCAGGTACTGCTTGGCGATCACCGGAAGAATCGCATCACTGTTGTCGCCGAGCTGAAACTGCGCGCTCCCGAGGAGGCCCACGAACACCGGCAAGAGCCCGAGCGAGAGGTACATCGCCGCGGCCCGCAGGGCAGAGGCACGGGCCACCTCGGCCGAGCGCGAGGCACACACGCGGCCCACGAGCTCCTGGCTCACCAGCGATCCGAGGATCGGCACCAGCCAGAGTTCGGCGCGCTCGAGCGGCGAAAGTTTCTCGGGGTTGGCGAAGAGGTCGAACTTCCAGGGCTCGAGAGAACTCAGCTGCGTGCTCACGTCGTGGTTGAGCCAGATCGCCACGGCGATGACGATGAGCCCGACGATCAGCGCCGTCCCCTGCACCAGATCGGTGTACGCGTCCGCCAAGAGACCGCCGCTCATGGTGTAGACCATGACCACCACGGACGCGAGCAGGATGGCCACCACCACGCTCACCTCCGCCGCCGAGTGAAGGATCTGGCCAAAGGCGCGCACCTGCGCGCCGGCCCACACCAGGCTCGAGGGGATCAGCACGAGAGCGACGCAGAAGCGCGCGCGCTCGCCGAAGCGCTCACCGAAGAGATCGGCCACCGTAGTGATTTTTTTTTGCCAGACGGTGCGGGCGAAGACCAGCCCGAGGAGCAGGATGCACAGGGAGTACCCCAAAGGGTCGGCGTACATCCCCGAGAGCCCCATGCGATAGATCTTTCCCGATGTGCCCAGGCAGGATTCGGCGCCGAACCAGGTCGCGAAAATGGAGAAGGTGGCCAGCCAGGGCCCGAGGCTTCGGCCGGCGAGAAAATAATCTTCGTCACTCTTGATCCGCCGCGCGAGTACGGTGCCGGTGACCACCATGAGGCCAACGTACAAGATGATGCCGATGAGTTCGAGGGTCATGCACCTATGGCAACGGCCCGAAGCGAATTTGTAAAGTAAAACTACCTAAAACATCCACTCGCCGCGCCAGATGGCCAGGAGACTTGGCCCTGTGCTGACGGAGATTACCCGGCCCTGATCCCACAGCACAAGAGTGGGCGTGGCCGCCACCGGGATCCCGCGGTCCACGGGCCGGGCGCGCAGGAACACGAAGGGGTAGGGAGTCGCGGCGAGGAACTTAGCGATCTTCTTGTCCGAGTCGGAGAGCGAGATCAAGAAGATCCGATCGGCCGGGATGCGGCCACTCTCGACCGAGTTTCGCAGCCGCTCCATCTCGAGCTTGCAGGGAGCACAGCGGGTCGACCAGAAGAGCGTCAGCGCCGGGCCCGCAGGTGGGTAGCTGACGCGTTCGGGGGAGTTCACCAGCTCGCGCTGCGAACTCTCCTGCACGGTGCCCTGGGCCCGGAAATTATCCAGCGCCACCGGAAGCTTCAGGACGAGCACAAGGAGCATGAGCGCCAGAGGAAGGATGCGACGTAACTTCATTTCTCTTTCACCCAGATCATTCCGCGAAACTCTCCTAGCTTGAATCCCGTGGCCTGGTCCTGAGGGTAGAGCCGCCGCACCTCAGCGCTGACTTCCCCACTAAGGGGGCTGCCGTGGCAGCTCAAGCAGAGAGGTTGAATATAAAGAGGCTCGAGGTAGGCGCGCTTGCCATCTGCGAATTCGTGCACTTTCGCGGTTGCGGGTTTCTGCAGCGTGCTCTCTTGGAACTCGCTTAGGTAGGGTTTCATCCAATCTTGCGGAAGATTCTTCGCCTGCCGCACGCGATGAGAAGTCCGGCCAAACTCGAAACGCGCGATGTCCTCGCCGGCGGCAGTCTTGGCGATCGGCATCACCTGCTCGTGGCAGAATCCGATGGCCTGGGCCACGCCGTCTTGCGAAATTTTTTGTGTCAGACTTTTAGTAAGATTTTGCTTGAGGCGGCCTGCGAGCTCAGCCGCCCGCTGCGGGAAGCTATCCGCTGTCTGAGCGAGGAGCAGCTCCGGAGAGATGAAGAAAGACAGAACGAGGAGAAAGTTATTCCGCATGATAAAGTGGCCTTCCGTTGAGAGGCCGCAGCGGCCGATAGTTGTTAGGATAAAGAGCTTCGAGGCGAGAAAGCTGCTCGCTACTCAAGCGAATGTGCTTGTCAAAGATCACCCAGCGCACCCCCTCCGTGCAGGGAGGAGTGGTGAGGGAGCCGCGGTAGTAGAAGTGCCCACCGTTGATCCGCACGAGTTTTTCGAGAGCGATCTTGGCACCGTGGACCGTCTCCCCGACCTCCGGCAGGGCCGCGAAGAATCCGTAGCGATCGAAGTCTTCGTCGTTAATCTCCAATAAGAACCCTAGCACCAAGAGTTGCCGGTTTTGGTCTTCGTGGACCACGTGCAGCTCCGCCGGGTAGAAGAGCCCCTCCAAAGCGTGCTCGCTCTTGACGTGAAAGTGCAGCTGCCGCAGGTAGAAACGGATGCCCTCGAGCTCAACGTAGGCCTTGTCGTCAAAACTCACCACTAAGGCGTGGCCGTTGTTGTGCACACTTCCGGAGATGTCAGAGTAGCTAAAGTGGATCGGATGCTTCAGCACAGTGCTCTTCATGCGCTGCAGGTTAACAGGCGACTGAAACTTTCCCTCAGCACAGGCCTTAAAGTCACTTTTGACCTCTCCCCAATGATAGGGAGCAGAGTCGCCGGAGTAGCTCCATTCCGCGGAATGTTCTTTGGCAGGTGTCACCGCACAGCTCACGAGGAGCATCAGTAGAACCAGTCTCAATATCAGTGATGTCACGCGCGCCCTTTCAACATGCCATACCAGTACATTTTCGGAAGCAAATAGGCCTTAAGGAGCCACATGCTCCAGCGCTCTTTGGCCTGATCGAAGGGGAAAGTTTCCACAGGATTTCCGTCGTAGTCGAACTCGGCGATGATGGCAGTTCCCGCCCCGGTAACCAGCGGGCACGACGTGTAGCCGTTGTACTTCGCGGTCAAAGGTTTTCCGGCCAAATGAGCGAGGAGATTTGCCACCAGCACGGGGGCCTCCTTGCGGATGGCAGCGCCCGTGCGCGAGGTCGGCAGACTACTTGCATCACCTAGCGAGAAGATCTCCGGGAAGCGCGGATGCTGCAGTGTAAACTTATCCACCTCCACCCAGCCGTCTTTATCTACCAGCGGAGATTGTTTGATGAAGTCCGGAGCACTTTGCGGAGGCACTACGTGCAGCAGATCGTAGGGCATGACGACGTGAGTTTTGTCCGGTCTCTCGAAGACCGCTTCCCGCGTTTCAGGCCGCACTTCGATAAGATCGTGCTCGTAGGCGGTGACGATTTTCTTGCGCGCCACGACCTTCTCGAGCGCGAGCTTGTACTTCTCCACGCCGAAGATGCGCGGGCCATGGCTGGCGAAGACGACCTCGATGTCCCCGCGCACACCCTGCCGCTGCCAGTAGTCCTCACTCATGTAC
>DAIPJL010000137.1:0-8262 GCA_036770305.1 Bacteriovoracaceae bacterium
GCTATGTTGGGCCAGGCCGTAACCATGCTCATCCCTGAGGTCGTCGGCTTCAAGCTCACCGGCAAGACCAAGGAAGGCGTCACCGCCACCGACGTGGTCCTCACCGTCACCCAGATGCTGCGCAAGAAGGGCGTCGTCGACAAGTTCGTCGAGTTCTATGGCCCGGGCCTCAAGGACCTCTCGCTCGCTGACCGCGCCACCATCGCTAACATGGCGCCAGAGTACGGCGCGACCTGCGGCTTCTTCCCGGTCGACGAGAAGACCATCGAGTTCCTGCGCTTCACCGGCCGCGACGAGGCCCGCGTGCAGCTCGTCGAGGCCTACGCGAAAGAACAGGGCCTGTGGCGCAACGACAGCAAGGACCCGGTGTTCACCGACACCCTCGAGCTCGACCTCTCGACCGTTGTCCCGAGCCTCGCGGGCCCCAAGCGCCCGCAGGACCGCGTGGCCCTGACGGACCTGGCCGACGGCTTCGTGAAAGCGGCCATCAACGACTTCAAGGTCAACGCCGACGAGCTGAATAAGACGCAGGCGGTGGACGGCGAGAGCTTCACCATCACCCACGGCGACGTGATGATCGCGGCCATCACGTCCTGCACCAACACCTCGAACCCCTCCGTGATGATCGGCGCGGGCCTGGTGGCCAAGAAGGCGAACGCCCTGGGCCTTAAGGTGAAGCCCTGGGTGAAGACCTCGCTGGCGCCGGGCTCCCAGGTGGTCACCGACTACCTCGAAGCCTCGGGCCTGCAGCGCGAGCTCGACGCCGTCGGCTTTGGCCTGGTGGGCTACGGCTGCACCAGCTGTATCGGCAACTCGGGCCCCCTGAAGCCGCAGTTCTCCAAGGCGATCAAAGAGGGCAACATCTGCGCCTCCTCGGTGATCTCGGGCAACCGCAACTTCGAGGGCCGCGTGTCGCCGGACACCAAGGCGAACTACCTCGCCTCCCCACCGCTGGTCGTGGCCTACGCCCTCGCCGGCAACACCAAGCTCAACCTCACCAAGGACCCCATCGGCAAAGACAAGCAGGGCAAGGACGTGTACCTCAAGGACATCTGGCCCTCCTCGGCGGAGGTCGCCGAGGCGATGGCGAAGGCGATCACGCCGGCGATGTTCAAGTCGCGCTACGCGGACGTCTTCAAGGGCGACGCCAACTGGCAGAAGATTCAGACGCCGGAAGGGGAGACCTTTGCCTGGGACAAGGAGTCCACCTACATCAACAACCCGCCCTACTTCGTCGGCATGACGAAGCAGCCGGCCGCCATCACCGACATCAGCGGCGCGAAGGTGCTGGCGCTCTTGGGTGACTCGATCACCACGGACCACATCTCTCCGGCGGGCTCGTTCAAGCCCGACACGCCGGCCGGCAAGTACCTCGTCGAGCGCGGCGTGAAGCCGGCCGACTTCAACCAGTACGGCGCCCGCCGCGGCCACGACGAAGTCATGACCCGCGGAACCTTCGCCAACATCCGTCTCAAGAACGAGATGGTCGGCGGCAAGGAAGGGGGCTTCACCACTCTCAACGGCAAAGAGACCACCATCTACGAAGCCGCGCAGGAGTACAAGAAGGCGCACACGGGCCTGGTGGTCTTCGCCGGCAAAGAGTACGGCACGGGCTCCTCGCGTGACTGGGCGGCCAAGGGCACGCGCCTGCTCGGCATCAAGGCGGTCATCGCCGAGAGCTTCGAGCGCATCCACCGCTCGAACCTCATCGGCATGGGTGTGATCCCGCTGGTCTTCGCCAACGGAGAGACGCGCAAGTCCCTCAACCTCGACGGCAGCGAGACCGTGAGCCTCTCGGGCATCGCGACCATGGGGCCGAAGGCCATGATCCACGCCGAGATCAAGCGCGCCAACGGGGAAGTGGTCAAGACCCAGTTCCTCTCGCGCATCGACACCGCGAACGAACTCGAGTACTACAAGAACTCGGGGATCCTGCACTACGTGCTGAGAAAACTCAACGCGTGAGTGCCGTCGAGCTCGTCCACCGATTCACGTTCGCTCCGCTGAAGGCCCGACTCGGGCCTTCAGCTTTCTCGCCTCTGTCGCTGCGGCACCAGCGGGTGGTGTACTCCATCCACGACGGGGTTCCCCTGTGGGCCGAGCTCACGCGCCCGCGCGACGAGCGCATTCTCCCCAGCGTGGTGCTGGTGCACGGAGGCTCCTGGGGGGGCCGCTCGCTGGCCGACATGCGCCAGACGGCGCGGCTCATTGCCTCGCAGGGCTTCGTGGTGCTCAACGTGAGCTACCGCTTTGCTCCGCGCTTTCGCTACCCGGCCCAGCTCGAGGACCTGCACCGAGCGATCCACTATCTGCGTGCGCACGCTGGCGACTGGCAGGTTGACCTGGAGCGCACCTGCGGCTGGGGCTACTCGGCCGGTGGGCACCTCATCACGCAGTGGGCCCTGCTCGAGAGCAAGCGCGCGGGGCGTCCGGTGTTCAACGGGATCGTCGCCGGTGGCACGCCCTTCGATCTCTCCTGGTACCCCTTTTCCCCGATCATCACGCACCTGCTCGACGGCTTCCGCGACCAGCGCCTCGCCGACTACCAGCAGGCCTCCCCGGTCAACCACGTCGGTCCCTGGGCACCGCCGATGTTCCTCTACCACGCCGAGCGCGACCGACTCGTCGAAGCCGTCCAGTCGACGCACATGCAGAATCTGCTGCGCCGGCACGGCGTTCACGCGGAGCTGCACCTCTTGAAGTGGGGCGGCCACATCCGCGCCTTCCTCTTCGGCCAGAGCGCCGTGGAGAAAGGCATCGCCTTCCTCAAGGGGCGAACAGGCGCTTGAGGCCCGAGCGCTGGTAGCGGTTCGAGATGATCTCGAAGAGCCCGGCCGAGGCATCCGTGTTGATGTCCGCGTTGCCTTCCTTGAAGTCACTCATGGTGTAGCCGGCTTCGTCTTCGACGCGCACGGATTCGCTCGGGCCTGTGCCCATGGCCAGCTCGAAGTCGTCGCGGCCGCTGCCCTTGGCGGCCACGGGCATCGGCGCCGTGGAGTAGAGGTTCTCCGTGGCGCTCTTCAGGAGTTCACTGGCATCCTTGGAGTTCGCCAACTGGTCCATGCGCGGCGCCTGGGCGCCGAAGCCCCCGAGGCCCACGCCGCTCGGGAAGGAGCTGGTTCCGACGGCACCGCCGCTGGCGGCCCGCAGCGCGCGGTCGAGCTTCTCGTCGGCGTTGCGCAGGGCCTTCTCGGCCTGGGCCTTCTTCTTGGCCGCGTCCGGGACCTTCGCCAGCAGCTGCGCCTCCATCTTGCTCATGCCGCGTGCGAAGGTGCCGGCGTCGAAGTTCCCGACCCGTGCGGCGTCCAGCGTGCCGTTCATCAGGCCCTCGGTGACCGAGGTCATCGGCGAGATGTTCTGCGCGAGGTTCTTGGGTAGGTTGGCGGCCCGCAGGCCCGTCTTCATGCAGGTGCCTTTCGCCTGGCAGCTGCAGCCGACGTCCATGGCCTTTGCCCCGACGCAGACTTTCCCGGCGTTGCCGAGGCCATTGAGCAGCGAGGTCGAAAAGATCTGGGACTCGTAGGCGGACTTACACACGCTCTGCTTGGCGCGCGCCGGGTTGAAGTCTCCGCTCTCGGTGTAGCAGTAACAGTTCGGATTGGTCTGATCGTTGCGACCACCGGCGCAGCCGAAGGCGGTGCCGGCCGCGCTCACCTGGGACTTCAGCTGCAGCATCGCCACCTTGCGGCCCTCGGCGACCTCGGCCTCTTTCTGGTAGTGGTTCACCGTCGCGCGCGAGTAGAGCGCCATGGCCCCGGCGATCGCGAGACGGGTCCAGGAGTTCGCCAGCAGCGGAATGATACCACCGTAACTTGCGGCGGCGATCTCGCGCGCCGGTGACGGGGGAGGAGGGGGAGCGGAAACGGGATCGGCCAGGGCCGGCGATTCAGGAAGCTTCTGTGTTTCCTGGGCAACCGGCGTAAGGTCGTTTTGAATTGGAGCGGAGAGCTGCTGCGCCGGCTGCGGCAGTGATTGTTCGAGGATCTTCACACCTTCTTCTTTCACCACCTGAGCGGTGCACTTGTTATCGGAGAGGTACTTCGAGCACTCCTCGCGACTTTTTTCGGTGCGCGCACGAACCTTCGCATCCTGACTCTTGAGCATATCTTTCGAGCCGATGAAGGACCTCCCGGCGATCTTCTGCACTCCGGCTCCGGCACCCATGCACGCGTTGAGGTCCTCTTGCTTGAAGTCGCAGTCGCGGAAGTTCATCTTCATCTGCTGAGCAGTCTGACCGGCCTGTTCACATTTGCAGGCCTCCGCTGAGCGTCCTTTCTTGCGATTTTCCCAGGCCGCCTCTTTCTGCGCGAAGGCCTTGGGGATCAGCAGCTGGTCGGCGAGTAACTCGAGCTGCAAGAAGATGCTAGAGACCTTGTCCATCTCCGCACGACGTTCCTGGAAGCGCTCGAAGGCGTCGACGTCCAGCGCTTGAACCTCGCGGCTCTTGGCCTGGGTTTCCACGAAGAGCTGGAAGAGCAGCGTGCGGCCATCGGTGGGATGGAAGTGATAGCTGGTGAGCTTCTCCTCGCGCGCCTGCCAGCTCTTGAAGTCGAGCCGGTGCTGGGCGTGCTCTCGCAGGTAGACGTCGAGCGCGGTCTGGGCGACGGCGCTGTCCGCCGACGGAGAGGAGTTGGCGCCGTAGAGGTTCTTGCAGGTCGTGAAGGCGCTCGAGCCCATGGCGCTCGAGGCGATCTCGAAGGCCGAGAGCGCCGCCGAAGCGGTGTAGGCCATGAAGGCCGCGTTGTACCAGCCCTTCTTGGCCTTGGCGATCTTGGCGATCATCGCCTGCTGGTCGGCCATGGCCTGGAAGGCCTGGGCCTGGATGTTGGTGGCCGAGGCCTTGCCGTCGCTGCCTTTCTCGGCGTCCTCTTCGAGCGTCGAGAGTTTTTTGCCAAGTTTTTCTACCGCTCCTTTGTACTGAAAGCCGGTCCAGATCTCACCGACGATGGCGATGACGGCACCGGCGCCGAGGGCGTAGAGCGAGTAGGCCTGGGAGCAGTCGCCGGATTCTTTTGAGCTCATCAGCACCACCACCGCGGCGGTGAGCGCGAGGGCGTTGAGCACCAGGGACCAGGTCTTGTTACCGGCGAACTTTCCTTTGCCGACGTTCTTCTCGATTTCTCCGGCGGCCTCTTTCTTTTCGACCTCACCGTTGGCCGCGTTCTGGAAGCACTGGTTGCGCTCGCTGCCTTCCTTCGACATGCAGTAGGCTTCGCTCTGCTTCACGCGGGAAGCCGCTTCGGAGCTCAGGCAGCGGTTCACGATGGAGGAAAACACCAGCCCGGCGGCGCAGCTATTCGCTTGCGCGCTGGCGAGTTTGGTCAGCGGTAGGGTCTGCAGCGCAAAGACGAGCGCCAGGAAGCGGGCGAGGGTTTTCATAGGAACTCCAGTGTGGCACCTATCGGTATTTTAAGCTCTTGGGCCAAGACCTTAGCTAGACAACGAGCGGCCCTCCCAACTCCTGGGGGTTAGGATCGAAAGGCCCTCACGAGACCGACAGATTTTTAAGGCAAAGAAGGCCGGACACGACGGTGAAAGCTGGGTAGGCTTTTAACATGAAGATTTTATTGACCGGAGCGAGCTCTGGAATCGGTGAAGCGACGGCGCGTCTGCTGGCACGTGAGGGCCATGATTTGGTGCTTGTGGCCCGTCGCCGAGAACGGCTCGAGGCCCTGTGCCAGGAGCTTGGAGCAAGGCCGGTGGTGGCCGACGTGGCCGATCGGGCGTTCCTTGAGCATTTGGAAAAATCTGCGGGAGTCGATTTCGACGTGCTGATCAACAACGCGGGCCTTGCCCTCGGGCGCGATCCGGTGATCACATCGGATCCTCTCGAGTGGGAGCAGATGATGAACGTCAACGTGCACGCGCTGCTGCGGCTCACGCGGGCGATCGTCCCCGGCATGGTCCAGCGGGGCCTGGGGGACGTGGTCAACGTGTGCTCGATCGCAGGCCACACCACTTACCCGGGCGGCGCCGTGTACTGCGCTTCGAAGCACGCCGTCTGGGCCTTCACGAAAGTACTGCGCGAAGAAACCTGCGGCCACAACGTGCGCATCATGCAGATCTCGCCGGGCATGGTCGAGACGGAGTTTTCCGTGGTGCGCTTCCGCGGCGAGGCGGCGGCGGCGAAAGGTGTCTACCAGGGCATGACACCGCTCACGGGCCTGGACGTCGCGCGCCAGATCCTCTTCATGCTGCAGCAGCCGCGCCACGTCTGCATCGACGAGATCACCACGATGCCGACGGACCAGGGGTCGCCGGTCACCGTGAGGAGACGGCCATGAGTTTGAAAATCATCGAAGCTCGTTTCGCGGATAGCAGTGAGGTGCGCCGCCGCCAGGTGCGCTTCGACGAGGCGACGGGACTCATCGTCGACGTCGGGGATCGACTGGCGCCGCGGGCGGACTGGAGCTTCGACGACGACTGCCTGGCCTTCGCGGGCTTCGGCGACGTGCACATTCATGCCCGCGAGGACGTCTCGGGCCAGCACTGCTACAAAGAGGATTTCCACTCCGCCAGTCAGGCGGCGCTCAACGGCGGTGTCACCCACGTCGCCGACATGCCCAACAACCCCGTGCCGCCCATCGACGACGCGAGCTACCAAGGCAAGCTGGCGCTGGCGGCCCAGGCGCCGATCAACTTCCTGCTCTACGCCGGCATCGGGCCGGGCACCAGTGCGCTGAGCTTCGCGGTGCCCTACAAGGCCTACATGGGGCCTTCGGTGGGGGAGCTCTTCTTCCGCAACGACGACGAGCTCGACCGGGCGCTGGCCCGCTACCAAGGGCAGTGGGTGAGCTTCCACTGCGAAGACCCGGTGGAGCTCGAGGCCCACAAGCACGAGGCCCAGCACCACCTGCGCCGGTCCGTGCGCGCCGAGCTGCTCGCCACCGCCACGGCCCTGCGGCTGATCGAGAAGTACCGCCTGCGCGGTAAGCTCTGCCACTACAGCGCCGGCGATGGCCTCGAGGCGATCCGCCAGGCGCGCCACCGCGGCGTCGACGTGAGCATCGAAGTGACGCCCCAGCACCTCTATTTCTCGCAGGAAGAGCTGGCCGACCACGAGCGCGTGCGCTTCCAGATGAACCCGCCGATCCGCGGCCGGCGCGACAACGAGCTCCTGCTGGCAGCACTGCTGCAAGGCGAGATCGACTTCCTCGCCACCGACCACGCGCCCCACACCGCGGAGGAGAAGGAGAAAGGCACCTCCGGCCTCACGGGCCTCGACAGCTACGGCGCCTTCGTCACCTGGCTTTTGGTGGAAAAGAAAGTTCCGGCCACACTCGTCGCCCGCGTCGCCGCGGAGAACCCCGGTGCGTTCCTGAACCAGTTCCTGCCGACGCTCAAGGGGCTAAGGCCCGAGTACCAGCGCTTGGGCCTGGGCGCGGGGTTCCTCAGGCCCGGCTTCGCCGCGCAGTTCACCGTGCTGCGCCTGAACGCGCCGACGACGCTGACGCGCGAGATGCTGGGGACCAAGGTGGGCCACAATCCCTTCGTGGGAGTCCGCTTCCCGGGGAAAGTCGAAAAGGTATTTCTAGCGGGGAAGGTGGTGCGATGAAGTTTCTCTTGCTGCCGCTGGTGCCGGCTGCGCTCTTCACGCTCTTTTTCCTGTGGGCAAGTTTCCCCTGGCGCCTCTCGAGCTACGCCGTCGACGACGAGATCGGGGTGATCCCCGGGGCACAGGTTCCGGACACCGTGCCGAGCACGCTCACCGTCGTGAGCTGGAACATGGCCTACGCCTACGGGATCGGGAGCGAGGGGGGCAGCGACTACGTGCCCAAGGACGAAGCGCACTTCCGCCAGAACCTCACGAGGATCGCTCAGGTCATTCGCGCCTCCGAAGCCGACCTGGTGTTTCTCCAGGAGATCGACTTCGGCGCCGCTCGCTCCCATCGCATCGACCAGCTCGCTGAGCTCGCGGCGCTGACGGGCCTGGGCCACTACGCCCGGGCGCGCTCCTGGGTGGCGAACTACATCCCTTTCCCCTTCGCGCCCCTGGGGCATCACTTCGGGAAGATGGACTCCGGCGGGGCGGTGCTCTCGCGCTGGCCCATCACGAAAAACCGCGTCGAGCTCCTCGCGAAGCCGACGAGCAAGGCCTGGTGGTACAACCTCTTTTACCTCTACCGCTACTTTCAGCGCGTCACCATCGAAGTCGAAGACCGGCACCTCAAAGTGCTTAACCTGCACCTCGAGGCCTTCGACCAGCAGGCGCGCGAGGCCCAGGCCCGGCGACTGGTGGAAGTCGCGAAGGCCGAGAAGGTG
>DAIPJL010000138.1:0-8244 GCA_036770305.1 Bacteriovoracaceae bacterium
GTACGTGCTCTACAATTCGTTCCAGTCGGCGATCGCCTTTGAAACGAAGCTCAAGCAGCTCCTTCCACTGGTCGTCACTGACGAAGAGAAAGAAAAGCTCGCGGCGAAGTTCCCGTACGACTACAAGTACGAGCCCTCCGCGGCGAGTATCCTCGATACGCTCGTGCCGGAAGTCTTCGTGACCTCGGTGTACACGGCGCTCCTCGACGCCGTCGCCTCCGAGCACGGTGCGCGCATGAGTGCGATGGAAAACGCTTCGAAAAACTGCAAAGAAATGATTCGTAAACTGTCTCTCAAGATGAACAAACTGCGCCAGGCCAAGATCACAACCGAACTCGCAGAGGTTGTGTCCGGTGCCGAATCGCTGAACGGTTAAGGAGCCCTTCGATGGAAAACACAGGTGTGATCCGACAAGTGATGGGGCCAGTTGTGGACGTGGAGTTTGCCAACGGCAAGCTCCCGGCTCTCTACAATGCCCTCCGCCTCACAAATAAAAGCCTCCCGGGCGGGGAAGGAAACTTGGTCATTGAGGTTGCCCAGCACTTGGGTAACAACACTGTCCGCTGTATCGCTATGGACGCGACCGAAGGTCTCGCCCGCGGCCAGCAGGTGAAAGATACCGGCGCGCAGATCCAGGCCCCCGTAGGCCGCGAGACGCTCGGCCGCATCATCAACGTCATCGGCGAGCCGATCGACGAAGCTGGTCCGGTGCAGTCGAAGAAGTCCTACGGCATCCACCGTCCGGCGCCGAAGTTCTCGAACCTCTCCACGAAGAAAGAGCCCTTCTTCACCGGTATCAAGGTCATCGACCTTCTCGCGCCCTACCTCAAGGGTGGCAAGATCGGTCTCTTCGGTGGAGCCGGCGTCGGTAAGACCGTTCTGATCATGGAGCTCATCAACAACATCGCCACTCAGCACGGTGGCTTCTCCGTGTTCGCCGGAGTCGGCGAGCGGACCCGTGAAGGTAACGACCTGTACCACGAGATGAAAGACTCGGGCGTTATCGACAAGACGGCCCTTGTGTTCGGCCAGATGAACGAACCACCAGGTGCCCGTGCGCGCGTCGCCCTCACCGGTCTCTCCGTTGCAGAATACTTCCGCGACGAAGAGAAACAAGACGTTCTCTTCTTCGTTGATAACATCTTCCGCTTCACGCAGGCGGGCTCGGAAGTTTCGGCGCTCCTTGGCCGTATTCCTTCAGCGGTGGGTTACCAGCCGACTCTGAGCACAGAGATGGGCGCTATGCAGGAGCGAATTACCTCGACGAAAGACGGTTCGATCACGTCGATCCAGGCGGTTTACGTTCCGGCGGACGACTACACCGATCCGGCACCAGCAACGACCTTCGCTCACCTCGACGCGACCACCGAACTGAGCCGTCAAATCGCCGAGCTCGGTATCTACCCCGCGGTTGATCCTCTCTCATCTTCTTCAACGATTCTCACGGAAGAAGTTATGGGTAAGGAGCACTACACGGTTGCTCGTCAGGTTCAGTCAGTGCTCCAGCGCTACAAGGAACTCCAGGACATCATCGCCATCCTTGGTATGGACGAACTGTCGGAAGAAGATAAGCAGCTCGTTGCGCGTGCCCGTAAGGTCCAGAAGTTCCTGTCTCAGCCCTTCTTCGTGGCCGAGCAGTTCACTGGTATCCCCGGTCAGTTCGTGAAGATCGAAGACACCATCAAGGCCTTCAAGGCGATCCTCGCCGGTGAAGTCGACCACCTGCCCGAGCAGGCGTTCTACCTCGTTGGCGGACTTGACATGGTATTCGAGAAAGCCAAAAAGCTCTCTGAAGGGAAGTAATCATGGCCGGCTTTAAGCTCAACCTTTACACGCCAAAGGGCACAGTGATTCGCGACCTCGCATGTGGCGACATCACGGTGCCCACCGTGCGCGGTGAGATCAACATCCTCCCGGACCACACCCACATCCTCACGGAGCTGGGTACCGGCATTCTTACGGCGAAAACCGCTGACGGTGGCACGCGCCACTTCACGGTAACCGCCGGACTTTGTCGGGTAATGGAGGGCGCGGTGACGATTCTTTCTTTCACCTCGGAGCGACCGCAGGACATCGATGTCGAGCGCGCGAAAGCAGCGAAGGCCAAGGCGACTTCGCGCCTCGCTGGCGAAACGAGTCTGTCAGACGTTGATTTGATCAAGTTCCGCAGGAAACTCGAGCGCGCCGAACTGCGGCTGAGAGCCGCGAATCTGAAATAGTGGTCCTATGGGGGCAGCTTCGGCTGCCCCTTTTTTTTCTCATGTTTTCCACCTGAATACTCATCCCCTGACTAGGCACAAAATGAGGCTTGGTTATTCAAAATGCAGCCGAATATGGCTTGCCGAGCTACCGGCTGGTTCTGTCTTTCGATAAACTGAAGAGACGAATGCGAACACTTGTCACACGGATGCTGACAGCTCTCTCTCTTGGAACCCTGCTTGCCCTGGCAGCACTCGTCCTGCGCGTTCATTCGTGGACCACCGAGACATCTCTCGTTAGCTGGTCTTCGATCCCGAGCTTCCACCTGCCACAACTTGAGACGGACGATGTCTCTCGGGACACTGTAGACCTCGTCAGTCGTTACGAAGCCTATGCTCTTCCCGAGCTTACACCTTTGGTGGCCACGCAGGGCCCGAGCCGCAGGCCCCAGGCGCTTCCAAGCTTCAAGCGAGTGCACAAGACGATCAATATCCTGGACGAAGCCTTGGCGCCCACGCGGCTCGGAGGAGACTCGGAAGATGGTCAGCACTGGCGCGAAGTTCGCGGTTCAATCGAAATCAAGATGGATCCGGAGATTCGTGTTTCAGCAGTGACCGAAAGTCGGCTGGAAATGACTGCATTCCTTGCGCTCGCAGAAAGGGCTTTTTCCGATCTGGCTATTGCTCAGAGCAACATTCCGACAACGGCGCCTGAGCGCTTTGCCGAGGCGGCCCAAGAGGCACCGGCTGAAGCAAAGCAAATGGCACACGTTCAGGACGCGGTGAGTGTTCAGCTTGCGCAGGCGGCGGATGCCGAACCCGAGTTCTTTGAGTATGAAAATCCGGTGCAGGAAGTAAGTGCTCTGGCGGCGGAGGGTAAAGCCGAAGCGGTCGTGAATACTCGGCCGACTGCAGGGCCAGGACACGAAGAGGTGACTACTCAGGCAGAAGCGACCAACGAAGAAGAGATCCAGGCTTTCGTGATTAACCAGATCGCAGAAGAAAGAAAGTCTACGCCTAAAGGTCCGACGCTCGCCCAGGCGAGTGTGCCGGCGAAGAAAAAAGCTCCGGGTACTCAACCCAAGGCGGCGCCGGTGACTACTCAGGAAGCTTCGGCAATGAAAGTGAGTAATCACACCCGGGCCATGGTGAAGTTATCTGCTCTAAGTGTATCGCTTGGTTCCGGGGTCCGAGACCTCAAAAACTATGAGCTTCGCGCCAAAGACCACGCCGTAGAGGTCTTCGAGGATAAGGGCCGAGGAATTGTGGAAATGAGTGAAAATCTCAATGGCGGTTCGAGCGAACGTAGCTTCGTCCTCCTTCACAAGAATCACCTTCCTACGCACGTCGATGTGCCCTTCGTCGCTGGCCAGTTAGAGCTTGCGATACCTGCGATCACCGTGGAGAGCCTTCAAAGGTACAAGCGAGATGATCGCAAGACCCCAACCGGATACGTCCTCGTCGAACTCGACGACGAGACGGAAGACGCGAGCTTGGACGGAGCCAAGACTCTGCAGCACTTCCTGGACACGGATCTTCGAGAAGTAAACGACGGAACGCACCGATACGTGTTCTTTGCGGGTGTGGAAGTCGGCAATCGTCTGCTGAGCTTTAAGAAGGCAAACGGCAAACTGGTGCACAAGATCATCCACGTTCACGAGCAGGAACTTAGCTTTGACCCGAACCTCTATGGCCCTTCCAGGGACGTTGAGCTGGCGCTCTTCGAGGAAAAGCTCCTGGCGGCAACGGCGACAGAGCTGGTCGTCGCCGCGGACCAGCTCTCGCACACTTTCACCGGCGTGAAGTCACAGAAGCTCGCGACGAACATCCACAAGATCCGCTCGGGGGGAGTGAGCCTGGGAGGCCGCCAGTACCTCACCCTTGGCCACAGTGCTGAGGAAATCTTCGTAGGAACATCCGGAGTGGGGCGTGTCGAGGTGCCTTCTGAGTCCTTTGCTCGCGAGGTCATCAAGCAGTTCAACATCGACGGAAACGCGTCGGCTTGCATCATCCAGCTTAACCTCGATGCACCCGTTAAGTCCTTCGAAGTGCTACCGGAGTCGCATCTCCAGTCGCACGTCAGCTATGGCCTTGCGCTGGATGACACGGGTCAGTTCTTCGAAACCATGGGCGAGAAGACACGGAAACTCTTTGTTATGTCGGAAAACCAAGGCGGTGATCGCGCTGCCGACAACGCCAAGGTAAACATCCGGCTCGAGTACCAAGACGGGACAAAGCGAAGCATCGCAACCTTCTGCTCTCCGAACACCTACCTCGTCGAGCAGCTTTGATTCGCCAGCAGACGCTTCGGCCAGTCGGCGGGCTTGAGCTTTACCAGATCCTTCTTCGTCACGGCTAAAAATTGTTTTGGCGAAAGCTCGCCCTGGTCCACGAGGAGTGTCCCGCGTGGGTACTTTCGCGTGGGCAAAAGTAGATGCGGATTGAGGCGCACAAAGTTCTCCTCCGTGATCAATTTGCCGAAGAGAGAACGAGGCGTGAAGTCGCACTTCGAAACGAGGAAACGCACCGAGGAAGGTGCGGTGTAGGTGAACACGGGGCGCGAAAAGATCTCGTCCTGGTATGCCATGACGTGCACCAGGGCCAGAAACTCCGCAAAGAAGTTCTTCGAGGCAAACCCGAGGTGCGGATGGCGATAGCGCTCAAAGACTTCGACCAGGCTCCGGGCTCCGTGCTGCTTCCGGGCGAGCTGGAGGTGCTTCGTGCCGGAGTTGTATGCGGCCACGGCCATGTCCCAGGAGCGCAGGACGAGCTTGTTCTCACGAAGCAAGTGCAGCGCCGCCACCGTGGAGATGAAGGGGTTTAGGCGGTAGTCGATCTGCAGGTTACTCGCCGGAAGCAGGAGACGACCGATGGAAGGCATGAGTTGCCAGATGCCCTTGGCACCGACCTTCGATTCGGCTTGGGTGTTGAAGCTCGACTCGAGGAAGGGGATCGCAAAAAGTTCGTCGGGGAGTCGGAAGGCCTGGAACATGTCCTTGAAGAACGAATAGTACGCCTCGCTCTTCTCGAGGCCCTGCTCGATGAGGTTGCGCTGACCGGTCTGAGTCCGGAGGGTCTCGGCTTTCGCTAGAAAGAACTTTCGCCGCTCGAGCTCATCCTTCGGCATCACCACGCCCGCGCGCTCGACCGCCTGGAGTACACCGAGGGCGAGCCGCGAGTCCGTCTTGCCGTCCGCGAGGCCCCGCAGCACGGCGACGTATTCTTCGCGTTTCTCCTGGCTGATCCGCTGGACGATGGCAGAACGCGCGAAGCGATGAAGGTTCGCGTCTCCGAGCCGCGAGAAGTCGAGCACTGCGTAGACGAGCCCCGGGCTCTCGCTGTCGTGGACGATGATGTGGTCGCTGGTGTAGCGCGAGTAGACGCCGAACCAGAACTTCACGAGCGCGTAGAAGCCCGGAGGAACCTTAAACTCCTCCTGCACCCGGAGCAGGTGGTCGGAGAGGATTTCCTCCGTGAGAGGAAGCGAAACGAGAGCCTCGGCCTCGGGGGCCGAGAAATCGCTTGCCGGAAGAGGAGTGCGCGTCATTCGGTATGAAAAATAAAGCACCGTCAGGAGCAGGAGGCACAGGACCAGGTAGGGGATAGGCTTCTTCATCGTTCGAGCTGACTCAAGACCTGCATGGTCTTCTTGTAACCGGCTTCGACAGCGTGGCCAGCGGACTTCGGATTGAGCGTGAAGTGGTTCCCGAAGAAAAGCTTGTAGTCGGTGTGGTCGGGGGCGATGTCGATGAGGCGCACGCGCGGGTTCGTGTTGAGCTTGCGCTGGAGGATCGCCATGAGGTTTCGCCGCTGCGACTCTGGCAGCTTCTCCGCCTTCATCCAGGCGTTGACCGTATCGAGGATGTCGATCGCCTTCGCGCGCTCAGCGCGGTGAGCGACGATCTTCTTCTGGATCATGAGGTAGATGGACTGGATGGCGATCGAGGGGAGGCCGTAGTTCACGAGGCTGCCGATCTCGTCGTGGTAGTGGTAGGGCGTGTGGGTCCAGGAGCTGATAATGCCCTCGCAGCCGTTGTCCTCGGCGACGTGGGTCGAGAGCGTCTCGCGGATCTCGCCGTCGATGTAGTAGTCGATCTGGCCCGTGATCTCGTTCTTGATCGGATAGGGCACGAAGAAGGGTGGCACGGACATGCTCGCCGCTGCCGCTGTCGAGACGGAGGTTCCGGTGTAGTACTGGGAGGTCGTGTCGTGGTGGGGGTTCGGATAGTTGTACTTCGAGAAGATCACCTTCCGCGAGTGGTCAAGTTGGGTTGCCACGATGAAGAGATCGGCCGCGAAGTTCTCGAAGGCGTCGACCTCGAGGACGTGCTTCAGGAGGTACTGGCGGACGCCCTCCGTCGTGAAGAATCCAGAGAACCCGGAAAAAGGCTGGAGAATGTTCCGGAACAGGAGGGGAAACTCTTCGAAGGGGTGCCAGAGGTCACTCTTCGTAGGTCGAATCCGATGCCGCTTCACGTGGAACATGTCTCGGTAGTTAATCGCGCGCAGGCGGGAGTTCTTGTAGCCCAGCGTGGACTGGATCACGTCCTGGGGCGTGAACCCCGTGGCGAGGTAGATGCACGTCATCGCACCGGCAGAGGAGCCGACGTAGGTTCCGATCTCGAGAGGGTGCTGCTTGAGCACGGATTCCCGAGTGTTCTTGTTTCCTTTTAGATGGAAGCCAAGCTCTTCGAGGGCGTGGGCGACGCCGAGGTGCCAGGCGGCGGCCTTCACGACGCCGCCGGAGAGAACGAGGGCGATCTTCTTGTGCTTGAACTCGTCGAGGTTTATGGACTTCATTGAAAAAATTTACACCTTTCGTCGTCTTCCCTAGAATGGAGTATAGAAAATCGGAGCACGCATGGCCAACACGGAAGGCACCTGGCTATCAATTCTTGACTATTCTCATTACAAGAAAGTGTCGATCTCGACGATTCGTCGGCACATAAAAGCCAAGGTTCTTAAGTCGAAGGAAGTCGACGGGAAGTACCTCATCTGGACGCCGAGCGACGCTCAGGCGATTGACCTGAGGAAAGAGTCCGAAGTGGTGTCGCTGCGCTTCGAGGTCCAGCGACTAAACCAGGAGAATCGAAGACTCCGGGAGGAGCTGGAGGAATCGAAGATGCTCATCCGGCTCTATGAGGAAAACCCATCTCTCGCAACCGAGCTACGGTCATGATCCGTCTCCTGCTTCCCCTGCTGGCAATGCTTTGGCTCCCGGGGTCCTTCGCGCAGGATGGGCACACCATGCGACGCTGCGTCCTGCTGCCGATCACGGACGGGGTTGGGGGTGCGATTGCGACGAAAGTCTATGCAGAGCTGGAATCCTACCTCCGCGACTCGGACTGGTGCAGTTACCAGTCGAACTCCGAGCTGCTCGGCGTGTTCTCGCGGTACCGCGAGAACCTTCCGGCGCACCTTCGGACGCCGGAGGTGCTGCGCGTGGTGGCGGACAAACTCAAGGCCGGATCGCTCATTCGCCTGAACATCGCCAAAGAGATCGACGGCCTGGACCTTCAGCTCGAGGTCATGGGTGCGAACGGAACCGACCTCTACTTCACGGAGCGGACGCTGCTCAAGCGCGACGACGTCGAACTGACGGTGGCGACGGCGCGGAACTGGCTGGAGATGTACGGCCGGACCATTCCCTACGACGGGAAAGTGATCGGCGTTCTCGGAGACCAGATTACCGTCGACGTCGGGCGCAGCCATCGAATAAAAATTGGGCAGGACTACACGGTCCGGCGTCTAAAAGAGATCAAGCGGCACCCGCTGCTAAAGAAAGTGGTCGACTGGGACTCGCGACAGCTCGCGAGCGGAAAAATTTTCTCCGTCGATGACACGCAGGCGCTGGGTCTCGTGAAGGTTTACCGGAGCGAGTCGAAGATTCAGATCGGCGACTGGGTTCGGCTTGATCCACTCAAGGAAGAAAAAGCAGTCGACGACCTCCGCTACCCAGAGGATCAGAAGGATTCCTTCGGGAAACTCGGGATGGCGTCCCTCTACTTCATCGCCGGGAGTTCGAACTTGAGCGCAGCGACGGACG
>DAIPJL010000139.1:0-8135 GCA_036770305.1 Bacteriovoracaceae bacterium
GCGTGGGGTACGTGAGGTTCACCGTCGAGCCGCTCACGCGGTTGAGGCCAAGGTCGACGACCTTGGCGTAGGTGTAGAGGCAGCGCTCCTCGGGGTAAGCCGTGCCGTTGGCGTACTTCCCGTCACAGGCGCCCTGGCCATTGAAGGTCGGGTCGTCCACCAGGCGCAGAGCGCGGCAGTAGAGGTGCGGGTCGCGGTTGGTCTCCACCGGTTCCGCGATGGTACTCGGGTCGCCGGCCACCGCGGGGGTGTAGTCGCGGTAGTCGTACATGTCGTAGATCAGGCGCTGGCTCTCGAAGGGTTTGTTGCGCAGATCCATCACCAGGACGTCGATCTCGGTGTTCGGTGTGATGCCCGGTGCGCGCGCCACCGTGGCCGGGACGGTCACCTGCTCGCGCGACACGCCGAAGGTGAAGCGCACTTTTACGAAGCGCCCAGAAAGCGAGTTGATGTTGAGGCCCCCGAGGTACAAGAGGCCCTGGTAGTTCTTCGGCAGCGTGAGCTTGCGCACGTAGGTCCCCGCGCCCGAAAGACCCGTGCCCGTGAAGTAGCTCGGGTAATCACCAGTGGTAATCTTCGGCTCAACGAGGTTGCGGATTTCCACTTTCGGGGACACGATCATCGCGCCGCCGCCGGCGCCGGAGGTGCTGCCCGCGCCAACGCCGCCAGACGAACCGGCGGTCGTGCCACCGGGATTAACCGCGTTGCCAGGCAGCTGCCGGCTAGGAACCTGCTCGGGCATGCAGCCCCAGCTGAGCAGGCAGAGGCCCAGGGCCTGTGCGAGGTATGTGGCTTTCGTCGGTGCCTTCATTGGCGCATAACTCCTCGGAGAACTTATCGTCTTAAGCTCCGGAGACTTTTAGACTTAGCTTTATTTTACGCGAGGGTCAGAATTTGCCCGAGTCGCGGGGCTAAGCTGTCGATTCTTCGTGGGCAGGCCAGCGAAAAGCGCCTACTATTTCACTCAGCTGATGGCTTCGAAGGTGCCCTTCTGGCGATTCTTGCGAAAGCGAGGGACCTCGTAGAGCTGACCGTGAAAAGTGACCCAGTACCCCGGCGCCACCAAACGGGCCGCAAAAATGGCCTCCACCACGTTCTGAGTGGCATCGGAATCATCGAAGCCCATGGGCTTCATGGCGCCGGTGAAAACCACCGGCACCGCGGGGGTTGCGTGATGGTCCAGGCAGTAGCTCGCCGTCACGTCCATGGTGTCCGTGCCGTGCAAAACCACAATGGGAAAACCCAGCTTCTCGTGCTCTTTGATCGCTTCCGTGATGAGCGCGCGGTCGGCTTCGTCCATGTAGAGCGAGTCCTTCGCCATCAAGGATTTGACGCGAATTTCAGTGTAGGGCAGCCGGAGCTTCTGCAGAATTTTATTTCTGATAATGGTGTCTCGGTTCTGCAGCACACCCTCATTCTCATCGTAGATTTTCTCGATGGTTCCGCCGGTGGTCAGGATGGTCAGAGGCCTAATGTCGTTGAGCGCCATAAATTTTCCGCCTCACTCGCCCTTGACGCTGGTGCTGGCGGCCCCATAGTGTTGATGCATCAAACTTAGCACATTGTTTGGGAGGACTCCATGGCCCGCACCGGTAGCATTTCAGTAAAAACTCAGGACATTTTCCCCATCATCAAAAAGTGGCTCTACTCCGAACACGACATCTTCCTGCGCGAGCTGGTGTCCAACGCCTGCGACGCCATCACCAAGCGCCACGCGCTGGCGCGCAACGAAAACCTCGAAGCCCCGCAGGGCCTGGTTGAAGTAAAACTCAATAAAACTGCTGGAACCCTCACGATCTCCGACAACGGCCTGGGAATGGACGAAGCAGAAGTTGAAAAATACCTCGCGCAGCTCGCCTTCTCCGGCGCCGCCGAGTTCGTCGAGAAAATGAAGGCCCAGGGCCAGACCGCCGACGTGATCGGAAAGTTCGGCCTGGGCTTCTACTCCGCCTTCATGGTGGCCGACGAGGTCGTCGTCGACTCCCTCTCCTACCGCCCCGGCGCCAAGGCCACCAAGTGGACCTGCCAAGGTGACGTGGACTACACCTTCGACGACGGCACCCGCAGCGAAGCCGGCACCACCATCACGCTGAAGATCAATAAGGACTCGGAAGACTTCCTGAACCGCTGGAAAGTGGCGGAGACCCTGAAGCGCTACTGTGACTTCATGCCCTGGGACGTGACGCTCGTTGATGAGGAAGACAAAGAGGCCAGGGCGGAGACCATCAACGACCGCGAGCCGCTCTGGAAGAAAGACCCGAAGGAGATCACCGACGAGCAGTACAAAGAGTTCTACAAGAAACTCTTCCCCTACGACGCCGAGCCGCTCTTCTGGCTGCACCTCAACGTCGACCATCCTTTCACGCTCCAAGGGATCCTCTACTTCCCGAAAGTGAATCTCCAAAAGCCCCTGCAAGAGCAAGGCATCAAGCTCTACTGCAAGCAGGTCTTCGTCTCCGACTCGGTGAAGAACGTACTCCCCGACTTCCTCACGCTCCTCAAAGGCGCCATGGACTCTACGGACATCCCGCTGAACGTTTCGCGCTCGGCGCTGCAGGGCGACCCGAACGTCAAGAAGATCGCGAACTACGTCATCAAGAAAGTCGCCGAGGGCATCAAGAAGCTCGCCAACACGGAGCGCGAGCGCTTCGAGAAAGTGTGGGAGGACATCGGCCTCTTCGTGAAGTACGGCTGCGTGTCTGATCCGAAGTTCGACGAACTCGCCCGGCCCTTCGTGCTCTTCAAGAACACCTCCGAGAAGCTCGTCACCCTCGGCGAGTACGCCGCCGCCATCCCCGAAGCCTTCCAAGAGAAGCTCAAGGAGAAGGTGATCACCCACGACCTCGCCACCGGCAACGAAGCGCTCCGCAAGCAGCTGCATGCCCTGGGCGTTGAGGCGATCGGCCTCGACCAGATGATCGACCCGCACTTCACCCAGCACGCGGAGATGCACAAGCAAGGCGAGACGGCGGTGAAGTTCGTGGCGGTGGAGACCGAGCTCGAGAACCTCCTCGAGACCTTGCCCGTCGGTGCGGACGACATCAAGATCAAAGACTTCTTCGCCGAGGTCCTCGAGGCCAAGCCCGAGACCCTCGACGTGGAAGTGAAGGCCCTCAAGAACGCCAGCACCGCGGCTTACTTCAAGATCGACGAGAGCATGAAGCGCTTCCAGCAGATGGCCAAGTCCATGGGCCAGGGCATGGGCGCCTTCCCCATCAAGAAGACGCTGGTGATCAACCCGACGCACCCGCTGGTGCAGAACGCCTGGAAGATGTGGGGCGGCGAGCACAAGGACCTCGCGAAGAAACTCGTGGCCCACGTGCAGGACCTCGCGACGCTTTCCAGCGAGGGCCTCGCGGCGGAGAACAAGGAGGCCTTCGTGGCACGCTCTCAGACCCTCATCCAGGAGCTCTCGGGCCTCGCACTTCACTAGTCGTTGCAACCTATTCGGGTGAGGGATAAACTGTTGGCATGTTAAATGCCGATCAGTTTTCCCTCACCGCCAGCGACTTCCTCTGGCTCGTCGTCTCTCCGGAGCTCGTGACCCACACCGCCTCGCGGGGTTGGAACAGCTGGTGCGGCGAAGCCGCGCCCTCCGTGGATCTGCACCACTACCTTTCCCTCGAGTCGCAGCAGCTGCTGCGAACCGCCCTGCTGCGGCGAGCGGAGAGCGTCGACCTCGAGCTCACCCACCCCACTCGTCCCGCGCGCTGGATGCGCCTGCGACTGCAGATCGCGAACTCGGGCCTGGTGCACCTGAGCCTCTTGGACATCCACGACCTGGTGGAAGAAAAACTCTCCCTCAAGCTCGTCGAAGAGCTCGCTCGGCTGCGCGATCGCCTCGGCCCCATGGGCCCGGAGCTCCTCAGCCAAAGCGCGGGCCTGGTAGGCCGGCTCCTCAAGCTGAGCGAATGCGACGTGCGGGAGAGCGTGATCCCCGTGCTTGGCCCGCAGGCCGTCGTCGACGTGACGAGCTCGGGCCGCGTCCTGGGCCAGTTCGAGTTCCCCGCCGCCGAGCGCCCCGCAACGAGCTTACTGACGGCGCTGCAGAGCTACCTCGCCTCGCTCTTTGAACAACGCGCCTCCATCCGACGCAGCGATGATCTGCGCGAACGGCTCCAGCGCAGCGAGCACTTCCTCAAGCAGACCAACCGTGTGGCGAAGATCGGGGGCTGGGAGATCACCTACCCCGACAAACGGCTGATCTGGAGCGAACAAACGCACCACATCCACGGGACCGACCCGGAGAGCTACATCCCGAGTCCGGAGGGCGCGATCTCATTCTACGTCGGGCACCACCGCGAGCGCATCGCCGAGTGCTTCCAGCGGCTCCTCTCCCAGGGGAAAAACTACGACGAGTTCTTCCAGATCCAGCGCACCGACGGCAAGGTGATCTGGATCCGCACCCTGGGCCGCGTGGAGTTCAAGGGCCACGAGCCGATCCGCTGCTACGGGACCTTCCAGGACGTCGACGAGCTCAAGCGCGCGGAGCTCGAGAACCAGAAGATCTTCGAAACCCTCCAGCTCCAGCAGCGTGCGACCGACGACGGCTTCTGGGACTGGAACGTGCTGACGAACGACGTCCACTACACTGACCGCTGGAAGGAGATGCTGGGCTTCGCCCCCGACGAACTGCCGGACGGCTTCGACACCTGTAAGAAGCTCATGCACCCGGAGGACTTCCAGCGCGCCGACGAGGTTCTCAAGCGCCACTGGGAGCACGGGCTCCCCTACCGCCACACCTCGCGCTTCCGGCACAAGGACGGGAGCTGGCGCACCATCCTCGTGCGCGCCAACACGGTCCGCGACGAAAAGGGAGCGCCCGTGCGCGTGATGGGCGTCCACTCCGACGTCACCGAGCTCGTGCAGCTGCGCGACCAGCGCAAGAAGTCGAAGCTGCGCCTCGACGAGCTCCTCAACTCCTTCCACATCGGCGTGTGGACCTGGACCTACGCCACGAACCACGTCGAGTGGGACGAGCAGATGTACCACCTCTTCGAGATCCCCGTCGGCACCTTCGAGAACAGCTTCGCGCACTTCGAGCGCTTCGTGCTGCCGGAGGACCGCGACGGGATCCGCGAGAAGATCCAGCGGGCCCTCGAAACCAACGACATCTTCGACCACGTCTTCCGCATCCAGACGAAGAGCGGCCTCAAGTACCTGCGCGGAAACGCCATCGCCGTGCGCGACCCGCAGGGCAACGTCACCCACTTCGAGGGCTGGAACTACGACGTCACCCACGAACTCAACAACGCCGAGCGCCTGCGCCTCTTCGAGCGCCTCACCGACGTGTCGCCGGAGATCATCGCCATCGCCAACACCGACCACCGGATCATCTACCTCAACGCTGCGGCCCGGAACCTCGGCTGGAAACTCGGCGACAACAGCCTCGCCGGCTACTCGGAGGAGTACCGGCGTCTGTGCGGCGACGAAAGCAGGCCTGTGTTCGACAGTGAGGGCCGCTGGGCCGGAGAAGCCGCGCTCGTCGACCATCAGACGGGAGCGGAGTTCCCGGTTTACAAGCGCTGCTTCCAGCTCAAGAACGACAAGGGGAAGATCCTCGCCTACGCCATCGTCGCAACGGACCTCCGGGAAAAGAAGAGCCTCGAGGATGAGATCGAACGCCAGCGCAGCATCTTCGTGCAGAACGCGAAGATGACCGCGCTCGGTGAAATGGCGAGTGCGATCGCCCACGAGATCAACAACCCGCTGGCGATCCTCAAGGGCCAGCTGAGCGTCCTGGGGTTGCGGCTCGACCAGCGCGACCTCTACCTGCCGGAGGCCCAGGAGTTCATGCTCGCCCAGGAAGGGACCATCGAACGCATCGCCCTCATCGTCCAGGGCCTGCGCGACTTCTCGCGCGACGGCGCGAACGATCCCTACGAGCCCCTTCTGGCGCTGGACCTCATCAAGCAGACGCTGGTGTTCTGCGAGGCGCGTTTCCAGTTCAACCACGTGGCCCTGGAAGTCGGCGAGATCCCCCACACGCTCAAGCTCGTGGGCATCAAGTCGCAGCTGAGCCAGGCGCTACTCAATCTCCTTAACAACGCCTTCGATGCGACGCTGAAGGGTGCTCCGCCCCGGAGCGTGCGTGTGCTCCTGGAGACCGAGGGACTGCGGGTGCGGCTGATGGTGCGAAACTCCGGGCCCGCGATCTCCGAAGAGCTCGCCGCGCGCATCATGCAGCCCTTCTTCACCACCAAGGAAGCCGGCAAGGGCACGGGCCTGGGACTGCCGATCGCTCGGGCCATCGTCGAACAGCACGGCGGGAGGCTCTACCTCCTCCCGCACGTGAGTGAAACGACTTTCGTGATGGAGCTCCCGCGGGCCGACTAAGTTGAACTAGTTTCCGTTGAGCTCGCGGCCCAGCTTCGTCAGTTCCTCATCCATGAGCTTAACAAAGCGCTCAGCACCGCGCCGATTCTGCCGCGCCCACGCCGGGATTACTTCTTCATTCCTAAACCAGGTCGGATCAAGGATGCTGTCGACGAGATCCTTTCTGCGGCTGAGGTTCACGGGCCGGCCCCGGAGGATACTATCGGCCTCCAGTCCCACCTCGTGGGTAGAGTAGAAGTATCCGAACTCAAGCGCCGCGCGCCGGTCCTGTTCGAAGGGAACCGTTTCACGGTAGGCTTTGTACTTGTCCGACAGCCGCACCATGTCCTCACGTGTAAGGTCGAGCCGACGCACAACAAAGTCGTCGTTCCCCGCGTGCACCAGATCGTGGCGGAAAAAGTGATCCGGGTACATCTCACGACCGTCGACGACACCTCTGCTCGTTGCCATCCCCACTGGGAAGACTCCATGACCCTGAACTTCATTTAACAAGCTAAGGGGCAGCTCTCCCCCACTCTGGATCGTCGGTAGGAGTACGAGACGAGGAAACTTCTCCGCAGCCGTGGCGGCGGAGAAGCGATCGATTCCGCTTTCCTTGATTTCCTGGGCCACCCTGGCCCGCACCCGGGAGTACTCCTTATAGTCGAAGAGCCTGGGATTTTTGAGGAGCTCTCTGTCGAAGGGATTCTCGGATCCACCCGCGAGGGCGGTGCGCTTCGCGCGAGGGGTTGCCAGAAGACTGAGCCGATGATTAAACGAGATCCACCACTCGTAGGTCACGCGGTTTTGAGAGGTTCGCAGCGCAGCCTCCGCTTGAAGCTCATCGAGGATTTTGAGCCGCTCTGGTTCAAGCTTTTGTGCCAGCAGAGCCTCGCGGTAATATGCGACGTGCGGGCTGATCTCCTCGGCGAACTCGGGAACGTGCGTCTTTATTGGGTCGATGTTCGAATTTCGTAGGCGCTGTCCAAGGCTGAGGAATTTCTGCCCCGGGGCTCTCCCCGCGACGAGCAACTGGGACAAATCTGCGTCACTCAAACCTCGGATCTGCCTCCTCCCCTCAGGAGAAAATCGTCGCAGTCCCTTGCGCATGAGCGCAGGGCCTTTCATCATAACCGTGACCGCAATCGCCGGCGGCATAATCAGGTCTCCGAAGGCCTTGCACACCTTCTCCGCTCGCACCGCCGGCCGGTAGCACCCGAGCTGTACGTAGCTCGACTCGATGGCTTCGGTGATCTTCGTGACCGCTAGGGCGAGGACCTGTCCGAAGACGGCCTGACCGGCGGCGACGCGCGGGAGTCGCTCGTCCTTTGCGTCGACAAGTGCCTTGTGGTACTCGATCATGATGTAGTTCTGGAGCGAGTGATAGAAAGCGCCCGCGGCGTCGAGGCGCGCGTCGCGCGTCTGCCCGTCGACGTTTTCGAGGGTCCAGACAACGACGTCTTTGATGAACTTGATGAAGTCGACGAGGGACTCGAAGAGCCCAAGCCCGCAGCTTTTGAGGAAGCTCCAGGAGAGCACGTCGATGGCGTTGTCCTCCGGATGGCCACAGCGGATTCGTTGTGCGGCTTCAACATTTTGGCAGGACTGGGTCGCCAGCATCAGACCGCAGATTTCTTCGTAGCGGGCGCGGGAGAGCGCACCGCTGGCGAACGCGGAGCCTCCGCAGAGCTGGGCGTAGGAACTTGCCGTTGTGAAGTGCTCGCGAAAATTGATGCTCTGGAGTGTCGCTTGGGCCTCTTCGGTTTCGAAGCGCATCGCCCAAGCGGGAGAGAGGAAGAACAAGAGAAGAAGGTTACACC
>DAIPJL010000140.1:0-8120 GCA_036770305.1 Bacteriovoracaceae bacterium
ACTATAAAAGTCCCGTGCGCCAGAATGAGACAGGCGAATTGATTTCCAACACCAATATAAGGGGGCAGTTCAGGCACCTTCTAGAAAATCCGCTCCAGGTCTTGCTTGAGCTTCTTGAGCTTGCGCACCACGACCTTGGCCCCGTCCCTTTCTTGCAGCTGGTAGGGAACACCGAAGTGCTTCGAAACCCAGAGCTCGGCGGCCGGGCGCGCGTCACCGGTGAGGGCGTCCTCTTCGTGCAGTTCGAACTTACTCGCCGTAAGCGGCGCGCCGGCAACGAGCAGTTCTTCGGTGTCGTGCGCCTTCATCTCGACCCAAAGTATCTTATCCACCGGTGGCCCCGTGAATTCCCATTCGTTCGCCGCCGTGATGAAGGTCACCGGAGTGCGTGCGGTGGTGTCAATTTTCTTTGTGAGCGTAAAGAGTGCGGCGGTGACGAAACAGGGGGCCGTGATGTAGTGCTTCGAGCTAAAAGGCCTTTCGACGCTCTGAGAGCCGGTGTTCGATTTAAAAGTATAAGTTAAAATTTGTCGCTGCTGGTCAATGTCAAAATTTTCTTTAGCAATTTTGCTTCCGAGAGACTTGTTAATTTCAATTTTGTGCGGCACGTAGAATTGGCTAAGTTGATAGCGCACACTCATTTTGAAGAACTCGCCTGTCTCGACGCGGCTCAGTATTTCAGACTCGAAAACGTAGTCATGCGACTCTTCGATTTGAGAAACATGGAAGTTTTCTTGGGAGTAGTTTTGCCCGTTCTGGAAGTACTGGTAGGTACCCTCGAAGAGTTTCTCTAGCGTTTCCTTCATGGCCCATCCGGATAAGAGTTTAACAAAAGTTTACGCTAAGACTGTCCGTCTTAGACATTGAATCTTCATTGTCATTATCTTCCCTCAAATGTTATAAAACGTGGAAAAATTTGTTCTCTAAGCCACCATAATTACTCATTTCAGAGGGCTTCGCATGATTAAGATCACAAAGGGTCTCGATCTCCCCATTACGGGAGCTCCCGAGCAGAAAGTTTATCCCGCGACAGGCGTGACGGAAGTCGCGATCGTCGGCGAGGACTACGTCGGCATGAAACCGACGGTCTTGGTGCAAGAGGGAGACAAGGTCAAGAAGGGCCAGAAACTTCTCGAAGATAAAAAAACACCGGGAGTGTTTTTCACTGCTCCGGCAGCGGGCACCGTCAAGGCCATCAACCGTGGTGAGCGTCGCGTGTTCCAGTCACTCGTGCTGAGTGTCGGCGGTGACGAGCAGGTGAAGTTCTCGACTGACATGAGCAGTGAGAGCGCCGTCCGCGCCACGTTGATTGAGTCGGGCCTGTGGACCGCTCTGCGGACGCGTCCCTTCTCAAAGACTCCGGCCGTGGATAGCAAGCCCCACGCGCTCTTCATCAACGCCATGGACACGAACCCGCTCGCGGTGGACGTGAACCTCGTGCTCTCCGCGGAGATGGAAGCCTTCAAGAAAGGCGTCGAGGCCCTCGCGAAGCTCGCGCCGAAGACCTTCGTGGTGAGCGCACCGACGACGACCCTCGACCTCGCGGGCCTCCAGGTCACGCACGAAACATTCTCCGGGCCACACCCGGCCGGCAACGTCGGCACGCACATCCACTACCTCGCCCCGGTGAGCGCGAACCGCGTCGCCTGGCACCTGAACTACCAGGACTGCATCGCCGTCGGGAAACTCTTCCTCACCGGCGAGCTGCACTCCGAGCGCGTGATCGCTCTCGCGGGCCCCGCGGCGCGCAAGCCTCGTCTGGTGAAGACGCTCGTCGGCGCCTCTCTCTCCCAGCTCACGAGCGGCGAGTTCTACGACGGCGCCGAACACCGGACCGTGTCGGGTTCCGTGCTCGGCGGTCGCACCGCCCAGGGCGTCGGGGCCTACCTCGGCCGCTTCCACCTGCAGGTCACGCTGCTCAAGGAAGGTCGTGCGCGCGAGTTCCTCGGCTGGCACCGCCCAGGCCTCAACAAGTTTTCGCTCAAGAACGTCTTCGTCTCGAAGCTCCTGCCGAAGAAGCGCTTCGGCTTCACCACGACGACCAACGGCTCGCTGCGCTCGATCGTTCCCATCGGGTCTTTCGAAGCGGTGATGCCCGGGGACTTCCTCCCGACGCAGCTGCTGCGCTTCCTCATGTCGAAGAACACCGATCGCTCCGTGGAGCTCGGCGCCCTCGAGCTGGACGAAGAGGACCTGGCCCTCTGTACCTTCGTCGACCCCTGCAAGAACGAGTACGGCCCGATGCTGCGTGCGAACCTCAATCTGATCGAGAAGGAAGGATAACATGAAGTTCTTGGAACATTTTTTTGAGAAGCAGAAGCCGCTCTTCGACAAGGGCGGAAAGCTCGAGAAGTTCTATCCACTCTACGAGGCCATCGACACTTTCGCGTTTTCGCCGGCCGACGTGACCCGCTCCGACGCTCACGTCCGCGACGGCCTCGACCTGAAGCGCACGATGATCACGGTGGTCGTTGCCCTCCTGCCCTGTATCTTCATGGCGATGTGGAACACCGGCTACCAGGCGAACCTCGTGCTCGCCTCGGGGAAGTTCCAGGCGCTGGGCTGGCGCCACGAGATCTTTAGCTCGCTGGGCCTCGCCCACGATCCGTCGAGCCTGATCGCGAACGTCGTCTACGGCGCACTCTTCTTCATCCCGATCTGGCTGGTGTGCAACATCGCCGGCGGCTTCTGGGAAGTGCTCTTCGCGACGGTCCGCAAGCACGAAGTGAACGAGGGCTTCCTCGTCACCGGCTGGCTGCTCCCGCTGACGCTTTCACCCACCATCCCCCTCTGGCAGGTGGCCATCGGTACCTCCTTCGGCGTGGTCTTCGCCAAGGAAGTCTTCGGCGGCACCGGCAAGAACATTTTTAATCCTGCCCTGATGTCCCGCGCCTTCCTCTTCTTCGCATACCCCGCCCAGATTTCGGGCGACGCGGTCTGGACGGCGGTCGACGGTTACACCGGCGCGACGGCGCTCTCGCAGGCCGCGGCCGGCGGCATGGAAGGCATTCAGTACTCGTGGATGGAGCTCTTCCTCGGCACCGTGCCGGGCTCTCTCGGCGAGACGTCGACGCTCGCGTGTCTGCTCGGTGCAGCCTACCTCATCATGTCGGGCATTGGCTCCTGGCGCATCATGCTCGCCTGCGTGCTCGGCATGGTCGGCATGAGCCTGGTCTTCAACTCGATCGGCTCGGCGACGAACCCGATGTTCGCGGTCACGCCGGACATGCACTTCGTGATGGGCTCCTTCGCCTTCGCCACGGTGTTCATGGCAACGGACCCCGTCTCGGCGGCCATGACGGACACGGGCCGCTGGATCTACGGGATCCTCATCGGCGTCATCGGCGTCCTGGTGCGCGTGGTGAACCCGGCGTACCCCGAGGGCTGGATGCTGGCGATTCTCTTCATGAACGCCTTCGCGCCCACCATCGACTACTTCGTCATCAAAGCTAATATCCAAAGAAGGAAGGCCCGCCATGTCTGATTCAGCTGGTAAAACCCTCACCGTCGCAGCGGTCCTGTGTGGCGTCTGTTCGGTCCTCGTGGCCGGCGCGGTCGTCGTGCTCAAGCCGCGCCAACTCGTGAACCAGGACCTCGACGCGAAGAAGAACATCCTCATGTCCGCGGGGCTCTTCGAGTCGCAGGAAACCATCGACCGCGTCTACAACCAGTACGTCACTCCGGCGGTCATCGACCTCGCCACGGGTGAGGTCGTGACGACCATCGACCCGGCGAAGTTCAACCAAGACAAGGCCGACAAAGACCCGGCCTACGTCGAAGAGCTCGAGAAGAGCATCGACGTGGCGAGCATCCGCCGCCGCGCCAAACTCCAGAAGGTCTACCTCGTGAAGAAGGACGGCGCCATCGACCAGGTCGTCCTGCACGTCTACGGCAAGGGCCTGTGGTCCACCATGAAGGCCTTCCTCTCGGTCGACAAGGACGGCACCACCATCCGCGGCTTCAACTACTACGCCCACGGCGAAACTCCGGGCCTCGGCGGCGAGATCGAGAACCCGCAGTGGATCGCGCAGTGGAAGGGCAAGAAGCTCTACGACGACAGCGGCGAGTACCGCCCGAAGACCAAGGTCGTGAAGGGCCAGGTCAACCCGCAGGACCCGAACGCGGCTTACTCGATCGACGGCCTCTCGGGGGCCACGCTGACCTCCAACGGCGTCGAAGGCACCTTCCGCTTCTGGCTCTCGGACAGTGGCTACAAGTCGTTCCTCGGTAACCTGCGCGAAGGGAGAATCCAATGAAAACGAAAGAACTCCTCTTAAACCCGGTCGTGAAAAATAACCCGATCGCGCTGCAGGTCCTCGGGATCTGCTCGGCTCTCGCGGTGACCTCGCAGATGAAGCAGGCGCTCATCATGAGCATCGCCGTGACCATGGTCGTGGCCGTCTCCTCCATGGTGGTCTCGCTGATCCGCAACTTCATCCCGAACTCGATCCGCATCATCGTCCAGATGACGATCATCGCCTCGGCCGTGATCGTGACGGACCAGATCCTCAAGGCTTTCGTCTACGACGTCGCCAAGCAGATGTCGGTGTTCGTGGGCCTCATCATCACGAACTGCATCGTCATGGGCCGCACCGAAGGCTTCGCCATGAAGAATGGCCCGTGGGCGTCGTTCCTCGACGGCATCGGCAACGGCCTCGGTTACGGTGCGATCCTGATGAGCGTGGCGGTGATCCGCGAACTCTTCGGCTCCGGCAAGCTCTTCGGCATCTCCATCCTTCCACTTACGACTGAGGGGGGATGGTACCAGTCGAATGGCCTGCTGCTCCTGCCGGCCTGCTCCTTCTTTATCATCGGTAGCTTCATCTGGATCATCCGCACCCTGCGCCCCGAGCAGCAGGAAAAGGAATAGGGGTAAGTTATGTTAGAAGAACTCCTCAGTATTTTTGTGGCGTCGGTTTTCGTCGAAAACCTCGCTCTCTCCTTCCTCCTGGGCATGTGTACCTTCCTCGCGGTCTCGAAGAAAGTCGACACGGCGCTGGGCCTGGGCATCGCGGTCATCGTCGTCCAGGCGATCACCGTCCCGGCCAATAACCTGGTGTACAACTACCTGCTGCGCGAGGGCGCCCTGACCTGGGCCGGCTTCCCGGACGTAGACCTGTCCTTCCTGGGCCTGATCTCCTACATCGGCGTCGTCGCGGCCATGGTTCAGATCCTCGAGATGGTGCTGGATAAGTTCGTCCCGGCGCTCTACAACGCGCTGGGGATCTTCCTGCCGCTGATCACCGTGAACTGCGCCATCATGGGCGGCTCGCTTTTCATGGTCGAGCGCGACTACAACTTCACGCAGTCCGTGGTCTACGGTATCGGCTCGGGGACGGGCTGGGCGCTGGCGATTGTGGCGCTCGCGGGGATTCGGGAAAAGCTCAACTACTCAGACGTGCCGGCCGGCCTCAAGGGCCTCGGTATTACCTTTATCACCGCGGGACTCATGGCCATCGTGTTCATGGCCTTCGCGGGCATCCAACTCTAAGAGGCGGCTATGGAAATCATCCTCTCAGTTAGCATGTTCACAGGGATCATCCTCCTCTTGGTGATGGTGATCCTGGTCGCCCGTCGCGCGCTGGTTTCGACCGGCAGTCTGGCGGTCAACATCAACGACGAAAAAGACATCAAGATCGAAGGCGGCGCGAAGCTCCTCACGGCCCTCGCGGCCGAGAAGATCTTCCTCTCCTCCGCCTGCGGCGGCGGCGGCACCTGCGGCCAGTGTAAGGTGATCGTGAACTCCGGCGGCGGCGACATCCTCCCCACCGAGCTCTCGCACATCACCAAGCGCCAGGCCCGCGAGGGCATGCGCCTGGCCTGCCAGGTGACCTGTAAGCAGGACATGAAGATCCACGTGCCAGAAGAAGTCTTCGGCATCAAGAAGTGGAAGTGCAAGGTGCGCTCGAACGACAACGTGGCGACCTTCATCAAAGAACTGGTGCTCGAGCTCCCGAAGGGCGAGAGCGTGCCCTTCCGCGCCGGTGGCTTCATCCAGATCGAGCGCCCGGCCGGCTTGAACATCGACTTCAAGAACTTCGACGTCCAGCCCGAGTACCGCGAGGACTGGGATAAGTTCAACCTCTGGCAGTACAAGAGCTTCGTCGCCGAGGAAACCGTGCGCGCCTACTCGATGGCGAACTACCCCCTCGAAGAGGGCATGGTGATGCTCAACGTGCGCATCGCGACGCCGCACCCGAAGGCACCGGCCGGCACGCCTCCCGGCAAGATGTCGTCGTACATCTTCAACCTCAAGGTGGGCGACGAAGTGGTCATCTCGGGCCCCTTCGGCGAGTTCTTCGCGCGCGACACCAAGAAAGAGATGATCTTCGTGGGCGGTGGTGCCGGCATGGCGCCGATGCGCTCGCACATCTTCGATCAGTTCCGGCGCATCAAGACGGATCGTAAGGTTACTTTCTGGTACGGCGCTCGTTCCGTTCGCGAGATGTTCTACGTCGAAGACTTCGACATGATCCAGCGCGAGAACCCGAACTTCAAGTGGCACGTCGCGCTCTCCGAGCCGCAGCCCGGAGACAACTGGACCGGCTACACCGGCTTCATCCACAACGTCCTCTTCGAGCAGTACCTTAAGAACCACCCGGCGCCCGAGGACTGCGAGTACTACCTCTGTGGCCCGCCGATCATGAACCAGTCGGTGATCAACATGCTCCTCTCTCTCGGCGTCGAGCGCGAGGACATCATGCTGGACGACTTCGGAGGCTGATTGAAGCTCCTCGCTCTCCTCAGCACCCTGCTTCTGGCAGGGTGTTTTTTTTCCCCCACTGCTGAGAAGCCCCTCGAGTTCGAGGGAAAGATCTTCGGGTCCTACTACAAGGTGAAGTACCTCTCCGGGCCTACCACGCCCGGGCCCGCGGCGCTGAGGGCGGAGGTCGAGGCCCTGCTCAAGGCCTACGACGAAGAGTTTTCCCTCTGGAAAGGGGACTCGATGATTTCACGCTTCAACCGGCAGGAGTCGCTGGCGCCCATGCCCGTGTCCGTCTGGGGTGTGCAGATTATTGAACAGGCCAAGGTCGTTCACCGCGAAAGCGGCGGGGCCTTCGACCCGACGGTCGCACCGCTGGTGAAGCTGTGGGGCTTTGGCCCGAAGAAGGAGCCGCGAGTGCCCTCGGAGAGCGAGCTGCGCATGGCCCTCAAGAACGTAGGTCTCGACAAGCTCTCAGTGCGCGATGGGAACTGGGTAAAGTCTGTGCCGCTCCTCCAGGTGGACCTCAACTCGGTGGCGCCGGGCCACGCGGCCGACCTCATCGGCGACATCTTCCAGCGCCGAGACGTGAAGCACTTCCTGGTGGACGTCGGCGGCGAGCTCCTGGCCCGCGGCGAGAAGGCCAAGGGCTTCGGCTGGCGCGTCGGCATCGAGCGCCCGGCGCCGGAGCAGGGGAGCGCTGGCATCATGACCAGCGTCGTCCTACGTAACCAGGCCATCGCCACGTCCGGAAACTACCGGAACTTCTTAGACACGTCGAAGGGCCGCGTGTCGCACACCATTGACCCGCGCACTGGTAAAAACCCCCAGCACCACATCGTCTCTGCCACTATCGTGGCGCCGACGGCGCTCCTGGCGGACGCCTGGGCCACCGCCGCCATGGTGCAGGGCCTAGCGGCTTTGGAATCGAAGAATCTCCCCGTCTACTTGCTAGAAGGCTTGCCCGATGGCACATTGCGGGAGCACATGAACGACGCCATGAAAGCAATTCTAGCGTCCTCACAGGAGTAGCCCATGGAAGTCTTTTGGATGACCCTCGGAATTTTTCTCGGCGTGATCTTAGTCATGTCCGTCGGCGTGCTCTTCAAGCGCGCACCGATCAAGGGCTCCTGCGGCGGCATCGCCAACCTCATGGGCGAAAGCGGCTGCGACATCTGCGAGAAGAAGAACGAGTGCCAGATCGACAAGAAGCCGCTGACGGACTGCCACACGCACGCCTAGGTCTTCGCGTCGAGGGGGACCTACTGCGCTCCTTCCTCGCGCTTCCTGCGCTGGGCTTCGATCTGCTGGCGTCTCTGCTGCGTCTGCCGCCGCACCTCTTCCACCTTCTGGTACTCCTGCTCGATGCGCGCGCGCTCGCTCTGCGCCTGTGCCTCTATCTGCGCTCGCTGCACAT
>DAIPJL010000141.1:0-8119 GCA_036770305.1 Bacteriovoracaceae bacterium
ACTACCAGGACATCCAGGACCCCGCGGTCACCGTGCTCTTCAAGAGCACCACCATGGCCAACACCTACTTCCTGGCGTGGACCACCACTCCGTGGACGCTGCCCTCGAACCTCGGGCTCTGCGTGCACCCCGACGTGACCTACGTGAAGTTCCGGGAAGAAGGATCGGGCCGCGTGCTCATCCTCGCCGAGGCCCGCGTGGAGGCCTACAAGAAGCAGCTCACCGGAGAAGTCATCGAGACCTTCCCCGGCGCCAAGCTCAAAGGCGAGCGCTACGTGCCGCTCTTTCCTTTCTTCGAAACGATGGCGAAGGACGGCTACTTTGTGGTGCTCACCGACGAGTACGTCACCACCACCGACGGCACGGGAATCGTGCACCAGGCGCCGGCGCACGGTGAGGACGACATGCGGGTGATGAAGTCCGCGGGCCTGATGGAGGTGGTCTCCCCCTTGGACGCCGCCGGTCGCTTCACCGCCGACGCTCCCCTCTTCCAGGGCCAGGCCTTCAAAGACGCCGACAAAGAAGTCATCAAGGCCCTCAAGGAGCAGGGCCTGCTCTTCCACCAGTCCACGCTCGTGCACAGCTACCCGATGTGCTACCGCACGGACACGCCGCTGATGTACCGTGCGATGCCGCAGTGGTACCTCGCCGTCGAAAAGATCAAAGAGAAAATGCTCAAGGCCAACGAGCAGATCAACTGGGTCCCGGCGCACATCAAAGAAGGCCGCTTCGGCAAGTGGCTGGAGAACGCCCGCGACTGGGCGATCTCGCGCAACCGCTACTGGGGCACGCCGCTGCCGATCTGGGTCAACGACGTCACCGGCAGCGCCGTGTGCGTCGGCTCGATCGCCGAGCTGGAGGCCCTCGCGAAATCAAAGGTCACCGACCTGCACCGCGAGTTCGTCGACGTGCTGACCTTCACCAAAGACGGCGAGCAAGGCGTCTACCGCCGCATTCCAGAAGTCCTCGACTGCTGGTTCGAATCGGGCTCCATGCCCTACGCGCAGCTGCACTACCCCTTCGAGAACAAGGACGTCTTCGCCGAAGGCTTCCCCGCCGAGTTCATCGCCGAGGGCCTCGACCAGACGCGCGGCTGGTTCTACACGCTCACCGTGCTCTCCGCCGCGCTCTACGACAAGCCGGCCTTCAAGAACGTCATCGTCAACGGCATGGTGCTCGCCAAAGACGGCCGCAAGATGAGCAAGCGCCTGCGCAACTACACGCCGCCGGACGAGCTCCTCGAGAGCCACGGCGCCGACGCCCTTCGCCTCTACCTCATCAACTCGGGCCTGGTGCGCGCCGAAGAGCTGCGCTTCACCGACGACGGCGTGAAGGAGATGACCCGCCGGGTGCTCCTGCCCTGGTACAACAGCTTCAAGTTCTTCGACACCTACGCCCAGGCCGACGGCTGGTCGATCAGCACTCACGCGCAGACCTCCGACAATATCCTCGACCGCTGGATCCTCTCGAAGCAGCAGACGCTGATTGCAGAAGTGAACAAAGAGATGCAGGCCTACCGCCTCTACAACGTGGTGACCCCGCTCTTCTCCTTCATCGACGATCTCACCAATTGGTACATCCGTCTCAATCGTCGCCGTTTCTGGGACGAAGGCCTTTCGAGCGATAAGTGTGCCGCCTACACCACGCTCTATCGCGTGCTCACCGACCTCTCGCGTCTGATGGCCCCCTTCGCGCCCTTCTTCGCCGACTTCAGCTTCCGTGCGCTCACCGGCAAGGCCAGCGTGCACCTCGAGGCTTTCCCGGAAGCCGAGGCCAGCGCCATGAACCCGACCCTCGAAGAGGCCGTCGATCGCATGCAGCAGGTGGTGGTCCTCGGCCGCCAGAAGCGCGTGCAGGAAAACGTCAAGATCAAAACTCCGCTCAAACTCCTGGAGGTCATCCACCAGGACCAGCGCCTCCTGAGCGAGATCAAAAAGCTCGAGGAATACTTGGCCGGCGAGCTGAACGTCAAAGAGATCGGCTACCGCACCAACGAAGCCGACTTCATCCGCCTCTTCGCGAAGGCCAACCTTCCGCTCTTGGGGAAAAAACTCGGCAAGGACATGGGCAAGTTCCGCGGCAAGATCGAGGCTCTCGACTACGCGACCCTACAAAAAGTCGAGAGCGGTGAAAACGTCACCATCGACGGCATCGGCTTCACTCCTGAAGAAATTCTTGTCTACCGCGAGGCCAAGGCCGGCACCGACGCCGTCACCAACCGCTTCATCACCATCAACCTAAGTTGCGCCCTCGATGAGGCCCTGATCGAAGAAGGTCTGGCGCGCGAGCTCGTCAATCGCATTCAGCAGGCGCGCAAGTCTTCCCAGCTCAACGTCAGCGATCGCATCTCGGCCACTTTGTGTTTCGAAGGCCCCGAGGCCGAGCAACTGGCCGGCGTCCTAGAAAAACACCGCGCTCATATCAGCGAAGAGACCCTGGCCCGCGAACTCAAGGTGGCCAGCACCCGTGAGCTGGAGGCGCAGGACGTCCTCGACACAAAACTGTGGCTCTCCCTGAAAGTTGTCAGCTAAACCCCTTATGTATTAGGCCCCTTTTAAAACTTATCTTAAGTTTTAAGGGGCCATTCCCCTAAAATTAAAGTCATTTTCGCAGTTTCTTGAAAAGGGGCTTAAGTTCCTTTTCAGCATTCCGATTAAAATCCTCAGACACCCTTACCTCGCGAGGAACCATGAGCTGGCAGCAGTACCTGAACTGTCGTGTTGAAGTTGAGCACCAGGGCCAGACCTACACCTGGGAGAAAGAACTCCCCCTTCCTCACCAAATTCCTCTCTCGCACCTCTTCGTTCACCGCTTGCCAGTGGCAGCATCTTCCGTCGCAAAAAAAGGGCTCTCCCTTCAGCTGCGTAAAGCGCTCTGGAGCTTCGAGAACATCGAGCACCAGGTGTGGCTGCGGGCCGCGCGCGAGCTCTCCCAGTGGCTCAGCGCGCTCCCCTTTAAGAAAGAGCGCAACTGGCAGCTCAACGCCTACCAGGCCGGGGTCGCCGTCGCCATGGTGATGCAAGAAGACGCACGCTTCAAGCAGCCGAAGCTGACGATCCACGCGCACGAAGCTCCGCTCAGCTGGCTCAAGCGCCGGCTCGCCAGTCGGAAAGCACGGGTCAAGGCGGTGGCCGGCGAGCAGGGGCCCTGGGAACTCCTGAGATCCGTTTCTCCGAAGCGCCGAGCGGCTTGAGTCTCGTCCCCAAAGCTGTCATGCTAGAGGAGTGAAGACTCTCATCCTTTTCCTTATCTGCTCCGCGGCCCTCGCACAGTCTCCGGAGCGCGAGCTCTCCCAGGCCACCTTCCAGGTGCACATCCGCCCGCAGCTCGTGAGCATCCAGCAGGACATCCAGCAGATCCTTCTCACCTTCCCTGGCTACCCGGCCGACGTGTTTGCGAGCCTCAAGGAAACCGATGAGCTCAGTCGCTTGGCGGTGGAGGCCCAGGCCAGCTGCGTGAAGACCCTCGACCGCGCTTGCCTCCCACAGCTCAAGGGCATCCTGAAGGCGCTGCGGGAACTCGACCGCGTCTGGCTCAACGCCGAGGCGCGCACGGTCTTTCCGCCGAGCGCGAGCCTGGCGGTACTGGTGGGCAAGAACCGCTGGCACAGTTTCATCACCGAAGCACGGGCGCTGCTCGCGCTCCTCGAGAGCGAAGTGCTGGCCCTCGAGGCGCAGCGCCCCTCGGAGCGCCTGAGCATCTGGGAGCTTCGGCGTCGGGCCTCCCAGCTCGAGGGCCTGGCGAACCTCATGGTCATCGACTTCATTCCCGGAAAACTTCAGGAAGAATTCCGCTCGGCTTGGATGAACTTCTTTCGGCCACTCCACAAGCAGTGCGTCCAGCTCAACAACCGAGCTTTCCTCGTGAAGAACCAGGGACACCTCAACTTCTACTGGAACCTGCTCAACATGCGTCTCACGAAGCGCCTGAAGCGCACCCCCGAAGGGATGAGCGGACCGCTCGCGGCCATCCAAAACCGCTGGAACCAAGTGCTCAAGGTCGGCTTCGTGCCATAAAAAAAAGCCCTCTCGCGAGGGCCCTTTTCAAAGATCACAATTTCAAACTTAGAGCTTGGCACGCGTGCGGCGCGTGCGGCCTTCAGTCTTGCGGCGCCGTTTGTCAGCATTCTCTTGTTTTTCTTTTTTCATGACCGAGGGCTTCTTGTAGGCCTCGCGGTCGCGATACTCTTTCACGATGCCGTAAGCGTCGCAGAGACGCTTGAACTTCTTGATCGCCTTGTCGACGGGGAAGCGCTCGTCGATCATCAGTTTGATCATTGCCATGAAAATCACCTCCTTCCGTAAAACGCTCGAAGCTGGTAAAACCAGCTGGAAAATAGGAAACGAATTTTTAACCCCTTAGCTGCGGACTGTCAAACGCATGAGTGATCAACTGGGCCTCTTCGCCACCACCGAAAAGGGACACGCGCCCCTGGCCCATCTGCTGCGCCCAGCATGCCTTGCCGATTACGTCGGCCAGAAAAGAGTTCTCCAGGAACTCGCGCGCCTGATGCCTCGGCTTCCCCACCTCGTTCTCTGGGGCCCCCCGGGTACCGGCAAGACCACTCTCGCGCACATCATCGCGCAGGAACTCAAGCTCCCGCTCAAGAGCTTCAACGCCGTCATGTCCGGCGTGCCCGAGCTCAAGGCCCTCATCCGCGAAATCAAGGGCCTCAGCGAGCTCAGCGGCGAGCGCTGCGTGCTCTTCATCGACGAGATCCACCGCTTCAACAAGTCCCAGCAGGACGCCCTGCTGCCCTACCTCGAAGACGGGACATTCCTCTTCATCGGCGCCACCACCGAGTACCCGCAGACCTCGCTGAACAAGGCCCTCCTCTCCCGCGTGCGCACGCTGGCCCTCGAGGCACTCAGTGAAGCCGAGGTCCTGGAGATCCTCCAGCGCGGCCTCGAGCATCTGCAGCGGCCCGAGCTCGTCGCACACCTGTCCCAGATCGCACGCTTCTGCGACGGCGATGCGCGCCGGGCGCTCGGCACGCTCTCCCTCTTGAGCGAACTCAAGGTGGAGGAGCTCGCCGACGCCCAGGTCCTCAAAGGGATTCTCCAGAGTGCTCGTGCCTACGACAGTGACCAGGAACGCCACTACGACGTCATCAGCGCCTTCATCAAGAGCATCCGCGGCTCGGACCCAGACGCCGCACTCTTGTGGCTCGCGGTGATGCTCGACGGCGGCGAGGCACCGGAGTTCATCGCGCGCCGGCTCATGATCCTCGCGAGCGAGGACATAGGCCTTGCGAACTCCCAGGCCTTGCAGGTCGCCACCAACGCCCACTATGTGACAAAGAACATCGGCATGCCCGAGGCGCGCATCACGCTGGCCCACGCGACGGTGTTCATGGCGCTATCCCCAAAATCGAACTCCGCCTACCTAGCGATCGATAAGACGCTGGAGTTCGTACGAGAAAATCCCACGATGCCGGTGCCGGGCCATCTCAAGAACACCGGTCCAGAAAAGCGTCATTACAAATATCCCCATAGTTTTCCGCAGCACTACGTGGCGCAGAGCTATCGTCCACCAGAGGCCGAGCTGCTGCGTTTCTTCCAAGCGGGCACTCTTGGCAGTGAGGCGGCCATCGCTGAAATTTGGCGACGCAGCATCAGCAATCCAAGCTAATTTAACTCATCAAAAAGTTGTTTGACATACAAAACATCTGTCACCATACTCAAGCGCATCTAAGGAGACCCACTTTATGATGCGCAAATCCGCCCTTTCTCTACTCGTCGTTGCGGCTACGGTCGCCAATGCAGAAACCAACAAACTCGCTCCCATTCAAATCTTCGATTCTAAAAACACTTTGCAAGAAACCCCCGGCTCTGGGGTGGTAATTTCCAAAGAGAATTTGGAAGAGACAACTCCACTCTCTACGCAAGATGCCCTTCGCAAAGTGCCGGGTATCCAGGCCATCGAAACTGAGGGTTATGGCTTTTATCCTCGTATCACTGTGCGCGGTCTGGGCTCCGACATGAGCCGCAAAGTTCTACTCTTGGAAGACGGTGCCCCGGTCGCCCTTGGCCCTTACACCGATCCTTCGGCTTACTACTCTTCTCCTATTGAACGGATGGAGAGCATTGAAGTCCTCAAGGGCTCAGGCACTCTTCGTTTCGGCCCTTCCACTATCGGTGGTGCCATCAACTCCATCACGCGCCAAGCGCCTGCCACACCAGGTGGTCGCGTTCAAATTTCAAGTGGCTCACAAGACTACCAAAACTTCTTCGGCGAATACGGAGGAACCTGGGGCGAGAAGACTGCCAACCTCAGCGTACTTCGCAAAGAAGGTGACGGCTGGCGGAACATGCCCTTCGAACTCACCGATACCATGCTCAAGGCCGGCACCGCCATCGGCGAAAAACAATTCGTCTCCATCAAGGCCACCCACTACGACATGCAAGGCCGCCACACCTACCAAGGTCTGACTGCTGCTGAATATGACGATGACCACACTTTTAACCGTGCAGTGAATGATAAGATGTTCATCAAGCGCTCAAGTGTTGATCTTAATCATGACTTGGAACTGGGTGCTCGCACGAATCTTAAAACCCTTGCCTACTGGAACACTGCTCAGCGCGATTGGTGGCGCCAGAACTATAGCTTCAACGCCGGCACAGGCCAAAACCAGCTTGGTACAACGGCCGACGGTCGCCTGAGAAGTTTTGATGTCTACGGAGTCGACTCACGCCTACTACACCGCACTGAAGTCGCGGGCCTCAAGAACGAAATCGAGTTCGGCGTTCGCTACCATCAAGAAAAAATGGAAAACTTGCGCGTTCGTGCGAAAGGTGTGCGTAACTATAGTACGGATGGTGGTTTCACCAACGCGGACTACATCAACGGCAAGCGCGAAGACGACGAGCGCACGGCCCAGGCACTCGCCCTCTTTCTAGAAGACAAAATTCACTTCACCGACAAACTTGTGGTGGTTCCAGGCGTGCGTGTCGAGACCTACAAACAAGAACGCGACATCAACCTCTTCCGAATCGCTGCTAACAACTTCGCGCGCAACGAATCGTCGAAGGTATCAAACACCGAAATCGTTCCCGGAATCGGCACGACCTACCGTCTGACGCAAGACGTACAGCTCTTCGCAGGAGTACACAAGGGCTTCGCCCCTCCGCGGGTGCAAGATGCCATCGCCAACGACGGCGACGCCGTCGATCTCAAGGCCGAGCGTTCGACAAACTATGAAATTGGCGTACGCGGTCGCCATGCGCGCGGCAACTTCGAAGCAACCGCCTTCCGGCTCGACTTCACCAACCAGATCATCACCCAGTCGGAGTCTGGCGGCGCAGGAAGCCAGTCCACCAATGCCGGCGACACGCTCAACCAAGGCATTGAACTCGGAGGTGACGTATTCCTCGGCAAAGGCTTCACCCTAGCAGGGAACTACACCTGGCTCGAGTCGGCGAAACTGACAAGCAAGCGCATCATCGGCGGGAAAAACCGCGACGGGAACCGTTTGACTTACGCGCCTGAGCACCTGGTGAACCTCCGCCTGCTCTACACAAAAGACAAGTTCTACGGCAACGTCGGCATGAGCCACGTCGCCGAGCAGTACGCGGATCTCGAAAACACCAATGACGAATCGGCCAACGGTCGCGTGGGTAAAATCCCTAGCTTCACCATCTTCGATCTCAACCTCGGGTACAAGGTCGAAAAAAACGTGCGCCTCTTCGCCGCCGTCCGCAACCTCCTCGACAAAAAGTACATCGCTTCACGTGCCCCCGAAGGCATCTTCCCTGGCATGGGCCGGATGGGCGAAGTCGGTCTCGAATACCAATTCTAAATAGGTTCCAGCACACTTTTCCGGAAGCACCGCTTCCGGAAAAGTGTGCTGGAACCCTTAGAAGTTAGAGGTAATCTGCATCGATGCGAAGGCCGCATCTTCTAACTCAAGCATGAATTGTTTTTTCTGAGAAAAGTTACGTGCTTCAAATACACGGCGGTTGCGAGCAGCACCGATTTCAAAACGCCACTGCAACACACTGGGAATAACAGCTCCCTGAGCAGTCAGACCGAATTTATTCTCCACATAAAATAAACGCTCGCGCCGATCTTCCCGATCATGGCGCAGATACTGCTGCGGCCGGTGCTCAAAGAATATCCC
>DAIPJL010000005.1:0-41527 GCA_036770305.1 Bacteriovoracaceae bacterium
ATGTCGATGAGTTCCATGGAAGGCTCATCGTTACAGGGAAGGGCGCGGGAGAGCTGGGTCTTCGCCCGGCGAGCAGAGACCCTGAGGGCTTCGGCGAGGGGGACTTTTTCCGAGGGCGAAAGACCGAGCGAATCCTTCAGGCGAGTCTCCCAGCCTAGCACGTTCACTTCTGCTTCGCGCTTCGCCTTCTGCCGAGCCTTCTGACGTGCTTCCATTTGAGGAGTGAGGGCGCGGTCAATGGCGTCGCAGTTCTGCAGAGCGAGGGCGGCATCGAATGCTGCTCCACGGCCCGCGACCTTCGCGAGTTCTTCGCCGACGGATTCGAGCCCGAGTCGCACTTCGGCGAGGCGAACCTCGCGCTCCGGGAACTCGGCAGCGCTCGCCATCGGGCTAAGCAAGGTGAGGAGCAGTAAGATCATGGTTTTAAGATTATCTCATGGATTTTAGGTCCGAGGCCATTTTCCAGGGCTCCGGGCCGGGCACCTACGGTGACTCGCGGACTTAGGGCCCCGCTCGCTGCCCACTATCTCAGCGTTTCCTGCGCTTCTTGGCGGGCGGGTTGTCGACCTTCATGACGTTGCTCTGGGCGCGTTTCTTTTCCTTCGGCCGGAAGGTTGCGTAGCGGATCTTGTCTCCCAGCCGCAGCTTGAGCGCGGCGGCGGTGACGCTCGAGACCTTGAGGCCTCCGGTTTTGAGCTTCACGACGCCGCCGAGGGTGGCGCGGAACTTCGTCCCGGTGCGCGCGATGATGTAGGTCTCCGAGCGGAAGGACTTGTCGGCGATCTCGGTGATCTCGCCGACGATGCTGTCCTTCACGGTGCGGACGCTGTCGATCTCGGCGGTCATGACGGGCCCGGGCTCGAAGAGGCCCACGAGGCCCGCGAACTTGAAGCCCTCCTGCTCAAGGATGCGCTTGGCCGGCTCGGTGTTCGGGTGCACCTTGCCGACGACGAACTGGGCGTCGGCCGGCAGCAGGTTGGTGATGATCGGGTACTTCGGCATGAGGTCTTCGATGAAGCGCTTGTTCTTCACGTAGAGGTAGTCGGCGGTGGGGAAGTCGATCTTGAAGAAGTTCGTGCCGACGGCGTCCCAGAAGGGCGAGTGGCCCTTGTCGTTCACCATGCCGCGCATCTCGGCGATGACCTCGCTCTCGAAGTGCTTGCGGTTCTCGGCGATGAAGAGGAAGCGCGAGAGCGAGAGGAAGCGGCCGTTCTGGGCGTTGCGGAACTTCGGGTGGAGGTAGAGCGAGCAGATCTCCGCCGGGCCGTTGTGCACGAAGTGGAAGTGCAGGCTCGTGATGTCGTTCTTCACGCCGACCTGCTTCGACTCGTGGTGGTGGGTCTCGACGCGGTAGAAGTAGTAGGGCTCGAAGCCGCCGATCTTCGAGATGATGCCGCAGACGCCGACGATCTTGCCGGTGAAGAGCTCCTCCATGACGAAGAGGTAGTCCTCGCCGCGCGGCCGCTCGTCGCGGTGAGCGAAGGAGCGCTCGGAGTTGACGATGCGCTTTTTGAGCACCTCCGGATCTTTGGGCAAGGTCGTGAGCCCGTGGCCGGAGTCTTCCAGCAGCTCCATGAGGCGGTCGAGGTCTTTCTGTTCGATCGGGCGGATGATGAACAACGGCTACTCCATCTCGACGAGGGTTTTCTCGATGAGCTCGCAAACTTTATCGATGTCGTGGGTGGTGACGGCCACGATCGGCATGAGGAAGCGCACGCGCGTCGTGCTGCCGCCGCCGGCCATGAAGGAGAGCACGCCGTTCTCGAAGAGCTTCATGGTGAAGGCCTTCGACTTCGCCTCGTCGCCCTCGAAGACCGTCATCGCGACCATCGCGCCGATGCCCCACGGGCCCTTGAGCTTCGCCGGGTACTTGGCCTGCAGCTTCTCGAGGTTGCGCGCGAAGTGCTGGTGGCAATTCTCGATCTTGCCGTTCTTTCCGAGGTAGTCGCCGTTGACGACCTCCGAGATGATGCGGTGGCCGGCGGCGATCTGCGCGCTGGCGCCGGTGAAGGTCTGGGACATGAGGCCCGGCTTCGGCTTGTGGTCGTCGCTGAAGAGCGTCGCGCAGACCTGCGAGTTCTTGCCGATGCTCACGACGTCGACGTGCTGGTCGAGCTTGAAGTGCTGGAAGGCGAAGAGCTCGTGGGTGCGCATGAAGGTCTGTACCTCGTCGACGAACACGGAGACGTTGTTGTCCCTGCAGACTTTGATGAGGGCCTCGAAGAACTCGGTGTTGCCGACCCAGGAGCCGTTCTCGCCCTGGATCATCTCCATGATGAAGCCGGCGTACTGGCCTGGGTAGCGGGTGAGGTGCTTCTGCATCGCTCGCACGGCGAGGTCGATGGAGCCCTGGTGATCGCTCTCGCAGTAGAAGGGGATGTAGTCCACGTCGATGGTCTTCGGGAGGCCGGCCCGGTAGGCGGCCTTGTCCGTCACCCAGGCCATGCCGAGGGTGCGGCCCGAGAAGCACTTCTCGAAGGCGAAGAAGCGCTGCGCGCCGGCGCGCTTCTGGTAGATCATCTTGAAGGCGTTCTCGTTTGCCATGGCGCCAGAGGTAGAGAGGAAGACGTTCTTCACCTTCGCGCCGTACTTGCAGGCCTGCGTGGAGAGCAAGTCCACCAAGCGCGCGGAGTCGGTGTTCTGCTGGAGGTGGCCGTTCATCACCGTGTTGGCGATGGAGCCGTCGATCTGCGCTTCGATGACGTCCGGGTTCGAGTGGCCCATGTAGTGCACGCCGATGCCGGTGATGAAGTCGTACTTCACCGAGCCGTCAGCCAGTTCCACCAGCGCGCCGTTGCCGATGCCCGAGCCGAGGTACTGGTAGAAGAGCGGGCCGCCGCGCTGCTCGCCGAACTTCTTCAGCAGCTCCTGGTACTTGTCCTTCAGCGCCGGGTCCGCCGGCCGCACGCCGGTGATTTTTTTCTGGTGTTCGGTCACCGCCTGGCGGATGAGTTTCTTCGCCTCCGCGATTCGTGGGTCTTCAAAAAAACCTTGCGCTACCGTCTTCATAGCTCGCTCCTAGAGATCATGGGAATTTAATCGTCTTTTCGAGACTTTAAACCCCAGACTTAAGCGCGTCTATGGGAGGGAGGAAAAATTCACCCGTGATGAATTCTCAGCGCCGCAGCAAGCTTTTTTCGAAAGGCCTCCAGAACTCGACTTTCCTGCTCAAGGACTTCTTCGCTGCGGATAATGCCCCAGTGGCCCAGCAGACCGCCCCACTCGGCCGCTGCTCCGCGAGTTTTCATTGCGTACTGCTGGGGCGATCGTCCGCGCGCGGCGTGGACTTCGATAGCCTCGATGTCTTCCCAGTTCAGCTGCAGATCGCTTACACCGCGCTTGAGGGCAATATCGTAGGCGGGCCTGGTGAGGAGTTCGAAGGGAACGCGCAGGCCGTCTTCGCTGATCTGCAGAAGAGGTGGTCGCGACACCGAGAGAGCCCGGGCCTTCTTCTGAGGAGCTTCTAGCACCCACATCACGAGGCCTCCCATGCTGAGCCACACGAGGTCGAAAAGAAGCAATGCGCGCGTGACATCAACTTCATCGAAGCTAAGCGCAAAAAGACCGTTGAGCACGACCATCAGGCCCAGCCAGGTGAGGCCCACGGGAAGCCACAGCGAGCGCAGCCGCGCCACCGGTGTTTTGAGAGCAATCGTGATCTGCGTAATGGGCGAGGAGGCCTCCCTGGGAAGTTCGGCAAGTCGATGACGCGTGTCCCAAACAAACCAGGCGATGGGCAGTCCGAAAAGGAGCAGACCCCCGAGGGCCACGCCGGTTGCCAAGGGCAGTGAAGGAAGCAAGGCATAACAAAGCACCAGCCACGCGCAGACCGTAAACAAGGCCACCCAAGCTACGAAGGTGCGGTACCAGCGCTGAGAGATTGTAGTTTTAGCCATGGTGTCTCTTTGAAAAATTATACAGCCGATAGACGCGCTGCGCCCTTTCGTTGTCGGGGGCGCTCCGCCGTGATAGGGTAAATGACTTTTTTAATTCTCATCAGCTGGAGCTCGTCATGCAAGTGAAGAAGACGCACGACCTGAAAAAGACCGACAAGAAAACCCTCGCGAAGTGGTACCACCTCATGGTGCTGGGCCGCATGCTCGACGAGCGCGCCGCTAACTATTTGAAGCAGGCCCTCGGCTGGTCCTACCACGCTCCCTACGCGGGCCACGACGCCATCCAGCTCGCCATCGGCCAGGTCTTCGACCGCAAGGTCGACCACCTCTTCCCCTACTACCGCGACATGCTGACGGCCATCGCCGCCGGCATCTCCGCTGAGGAGATCATCCTGAACGGTCTCTCGAAGGCGACGGACCTCGCCTCCGGCGGCCGCCACATGTCGAACCACTTCGCCAAGCCCGCGTGGAACATCCACAACGTCTCGAGCTGCACCGGAAACCACACGCTCCACGCCGTGGGCGTGGGCCGCGCCATGAAGACCTACAAGCACAAGGGCGTGGCCATCTCCTCGCAGGGCGAGTCTTCCGTCTCCGAGGGCTACGTCTACGAGGCCATCAACGGCGCGTCCCGCGAGAAGCTGCCGGTGATCTTCGTGTTCCAGGACAACGGCTACGGCATCTCGGTCCCGAAGGCGGACCAGACCGCCAACGAGATCTGCGCGGAGAACTTCCGCGGCTTCAAGAACCTGCAGATCATCGTCTGCGACGGCAAGGACGTCTTCGACTCGATGAACGCCATGGTCGCCGCGCGCGAGCACGCGCTCAAGCACCACGAGCCGGTCATCGTCCACGCCATGTGCGTGCGCATCGGCAACCACTCCAACTCCGACAAGCACGAGTGGTACCGCGACGAGAAGGAGCTCGCCGAGGCGAAGGCGCAGGATCCGCTGCCGAAGTTCAAGAACGATCTGCTGATGGCGAAGATCTTCACTCCCAAAGAACTCGAGAAGATCGAAGCCGAGGCGAAGGAAGAGGTGCTCGACGCCCACGCCAAGGCGATGAAGGCGCCGGCCCCGACGCCGGAGTCGATCTACGACTTCGTCGTCCCCGAGGCCCACGTGCCGCAGAAGTACGTCGACGGCACCCACAGTGAGAGCGGCGAGCCGATGAAGTTCATCGACGCCATCAACGGCACGCTCAAGGCCGAGTTCCGCCACAACCCGGACACCTACATCTGGGGCCAGGACGTCGCCAACAAAGAGAAGGGCGGCATCTTCAACGTCACCAAAGGCATGCAGCAGGAGTTCGGCAAGCACCGCGTGTTCAACGGCCCCATCGCCGAAGACTTCATCCTCGGCACCGCCAACGGCATGGTGCGCTTCGACGAGAAGATCCGCGTGGTCGTCGAAGGCGCCGAGTTCGCCGACTACTTCTGGCCCGCGATGGAACAGATGGTGGAGACCTCGCACGACTACTGGCGCTCGAACGGCGCCTTCTCGCCGAACATCACCGTGCGCCTGGCCTCCGGCGGCTACATCGGCGGCGGCCTCTACCACTCGCAGAACATCGAAGGCACGCTCACCACTCTGCCGGGCATCCGCGTGGTGTGTCCGGCCTTCGCCGACGACGCCGCGGGCCTCTTGCGCACCTCCATGCGCTCGCGCGGCTGCACGGTCTACCTCGAGCCCAAGTGCCTCTACAACGCCAAGCACGCCATGAGCGTGGTGCCGGCCGACTTCGAGGTCCCCTTCGGCAAGGCGCGCCTGCGCCGCGAGGGCCAGCACCTCTCGATCATCACCTACGGCAACACCGTGCACTTCTCGCTGGACGCCGCTCTTGAGCTCGCGAAGGAAGGCATCGAAGTGGAGGTGCTCGACCTGCGATCGCTCAATCCGCTGGACTACGACGCCATCAAGGCGACGGTGAAGAAAACTCACCGCGCCCTCATCGTGCACGAAGATAAAGTCTTCGGCGGCTTCGGCGGCGAGCTCGTCGGCGTCATCAACGAGCACTGCTTCGAGGACCTCGACGCGCCCGTGCGCCGGGTCGGCTCGCCCTTCGTCCCGGTGGGCTTCAACCGCATCCTCGAGCGCGCCACGCTCCCCGACATGCAGCGGATTCTGGTGGCGGCCCGCGAGCTCGCTAACTACTGAAGTCTTCGAGAGTGGTCGCAGGCGAGCGAAATGCTCGGCCAGGCTCCCTCGATGGATCAGCTGCAGTTTTTGCCACCCGCTCAACATCTTTTCTCCCTCAGCTAGAATGCTAGCTGGGGGAGTTCCATGATGTTATCACTCATCTTTCTGACACAACTCGCTTTCGCCATCCCGAGTTCGATGCTGACACTCGAGTCGGCGCTCGAGGCCCTCGGGAGCGCCGGCAAGGCGCCGATCCTCTGTGCCGAGGAGAAATCGACCAAGGCCGCGTGTAGCTTCTCCCAGGTCTGCGCGCAGCTGAGTCCGCAGCGTAATAGCTTCGTCCTGCACGAAAACGAAAACGGCGAACGCGTACCGAACATGCACATGCAGCAGCTCGGGAGGATGGTCTTCCAGTGTGGCCTGGGCCAGGGACGATTTAGGCCCGACGCGGTTGCGACGGAAGCACCCAAGGCCTACGATCCCATGGCCTTCCAGCGCTGGCTCGTGAGGCGCCCGGCGGAAGAGCAGGTGGCCTTCAACAAGGTCGCCCTCGCCATGGCGGATAAGATGCACGAACAGTTCAGCGGTGGAGGCTACGGCGTGGGTATGCTCGGCGGCGCGGGTCTGCCGGGCCGAGAACAGTTCGAAAAACAGTTCACCGATGCCCTCTCGGCTGCGGGCGTTGAGCTCACTGCGGGCATCCAAGAGCTCAAAGAGAAGTGGGTGTCTGTGCAGCTCGATAACCCGTACACGGGTGCGCTGGGTGGCTTCGGTAGCGCGGCGACCGGGGTCGACTGGAAGAAGGTCCCCGATGGCATCCGCGAGCTGATGCTCGACCCTTTCTACAATCCCTCCGTGCTGAGTGACCCAAGTCCGGAGGCAGCACCTGCGAAAGAAAGGTACATGGCCCGCTTCTTGGCGATGTCAGACCTTTTCGCGTCGACGCGGCAGAGCGTGCTGCGGGTCCTCGAGGCACAGGCCACGGCGCGGCCAGAGCGCGCGGCGCAGATCGAAGAGATGAAGAAGCGCATCACCTCGGTGCGCACCGAGGTTTCCACCGATCCGATGGAACTCGCAACCGTGTGCGCGTCACCGAACGCCTTCTACGATGGCCTCACTCACACGCTCAAGGTCTGTCCCCAGTTGCTCGGGATGCCCACGGCTCAGCTGAAGATGGTCATCGCGCACGAGATGGGCCACGCGGTCGATCCCTGTGGCGCAGCCTGTCCCCTCCACGAGTCGGCGCAGGGGTTCCAGAGCTCTTATTCGATGGTCGACGTCGCAGCTCTGCAGGGCGCGCCCTCCAGCGTGTTCGCCAAGGGCGTCGGTTACGAGGAGAATCCTTTCCGCGAAGTGCTCGGCTGCCTCGCGGGCGAAGACTCTCTGCGCGCACCCGCGGCGAAGCTGGAGGACGCGCTGAAGATCATCGAGCGCGAACTGGCGCTCACGCGCGAGCGCGGAGGCGCGACAGCGCCCCTCGAGCAGTTCAAGGCGCGGCTGCCCTCGCTCTACCAGCACTACGCCGGCTGCAACGCGCTCCCGGGGCATTCGCGCCAGCAGGAAGCGTTCTCCGACTGGGTCGCCGCGGAGGTCATGGCGCTCGAACCGAACGCGAGCTCCCTCGTCGACCTCGCCGGCATGTTCTTCGCTCACGAGTGCCCGACCGTCGTGCCGGACGCGGCGCCGCAGATCCTCCAGCTGCTGCAGCAAAACAACTGCCTTCCGCCGGAGTTCGCGCAGGCGCAGGCCTCGCAGCTTCTGCCGGAAGTCTACCAGGTCGGCATGGGGCTCCAGCAGCTCGAGGACGCCGGCCGCGGCGCTCATCCGCCGGCCGTCGAACGCGTGAACCAACTTCTCCGTGTGCAACCACAACTCCGTCGTAACCTAGGGTGTTCGAATGAATCAGTCTCTGCTGTCTACTGCGCTCCTTAGTCTCCTGCTCGTGTTCTTCATGGTGGGGAGAGTGTGGGCGAAGCCCACGAGCAAATTCCGCTACCAGCTCGTCACGCAGACCGAGCAGGGGACCCGCGAACTCTACTCGCTCGAACGAACGGCACAGGGGTACCACCTGAACAAGCTGCAGCTCCCGGCCGAGCGCCTCGTCCAGTACCCGGCACCGCTGAAGGAGATCTACCGAGTCGTCGCGAAGCGCTCGGAGGCCTCGTGCCCGGCCGGGGTCTACCGCTACACGGCCTTTCGAAACGGGAAGATCCAGCGCCGAGAAAACGGGTGCCTGACGGATCCGCGCTTTGCGAACCTCACGCAGGCCTTCGGCGTGCTTTCCGGTGAGCGGCAGTAGCCGCTAGAAGCCGCGGGCCTCGCGAGTCGTCCGGCGCGTGTTGGTCTCTTCGCTCGGCAGGTACTGCAGGCCCACGTGTCCGAGATCGACCTCAGGGTTCTTGGCGAACATTCCCTGGCTCAGCACGGACTGCTTCACGTAGCCCGGCAGCAGAGGAGCACGGTAGAGGAAGTACTCCTGGCGTCCGCTGTGACGAAACTCGTAGGCGCAGCTCGTTTCTTCGCAGGAGGGATCGAAGCTCACCCAGAGAGAGTTCTCGCGGTAGTTGTAGTTGAGCTGGAGGATCTTACCGCGGATCGTGCTTCCGACGACCTCGTCGAGCACGTCTGCTTCGATCGTGCGACGGTAGGCCCCATTGGAGAAATCCGTGTCGGCCACGGTGCTCCGGCGGTAGCTCGTCACGATGCCTCGGCTGAGGTAGACGCGCAGGTTTTCGAGGTTCCCCTGGCGCTGAAGGTCCACCGCGAGCTGGAGGGTGACGGCTCTGCGGGTCTGCGCGAAGGCGTCGGCGAGGCCTAAGCTAAGCACAAGAAACGTGAGCAAACGAGTCATAGATTTCTCCGTCCAACGAGTTGATTTGCCGAAAGTCTAAAAGAGATTTCATCCGCGGTGAGGGGAGTGGGTAAAGCTTTTATGTCAAAGTTCTAGGCACATTTCGCCTCTTTGAGCATTTAAAGCGGCCAGGCTTTGTCGAAGGTAGAATTTAAATCGGAGGTTTGGGTGAAGACACATCTACTTCTTACGTTGCTGGCCGCCTGGACCGGTGGGGTTCTTGCTTGCGGCGACTCGTGCACGGCCCTGCAGAAGGGTGAGACGCGTGCGGCGATCCGTCTCCTCGGCGAGCCCCGGCTGAGCGTGGGTGATCTTCCCGCCGGATGCGACGGCGTCGCCGACCTCGCTGATCCCGTTGACGAGGAGTCCCGCAGGATCGCCGGCAAGCAGTGGATCCACGGTGCTCCGGACTGCTCGAAGCCGAGCTCTCGGGAACCGAAGTACGACCTCCTCGAGGTGAACCCGGGTTACTTCATCATCCGCCAGAACAAGTGCATCACCTTCGAGGCACCATTCCTCTACCTCATGATCGGTGAGACCGGCGCCTTCCTCCACGACACCGGGGATAGCCACAGCGCCATCGACTTTCCGCTACGCGATCTCGTCGATCGGCTGCTCGCAAAAAAAGAAAAAGAACTCGGGCGCCCGCTGCACTTGACCGTCGGCCACGGGCACGCCCACGGCGATCACACGAAAGGAGATCGCTTCTTCGCGGATCGTCCGAACACTACTGTGGTCGGTCTAAGACCTAGCGACGTCGCGAAGGCGTACGGGATTAAGAATTGGCCAAACGACATCGGAACCCTGGACCTAGGGGGGAGGAAACTTTCAGTCATTCCGATCCCCGGGCACGAGCCCAGCAGCGTCGCGTTCTACGACCACGCCACGGGAGACCTGCTCACCGGCGACTCACTCTACCCGGGGAATATTTTTCTTTCGAAGTCCCAGTGGCCAACCTTTCGGACCAGCGTCTCTCGCTTGAAGGATTTCTCTAAGAAGTACCCCATTCGTAATATCCTCGGATCGCATGTTGAGATGAAGAGTTCCCCGGGACAGGTCTATCCGTACCGCACGCTCTACCAACCCGAGGAGCACCAGCTGCCGCTCTACCAGCGGCACCTCGACGAACTCCACACCATCATGCAAGGAGAAGCAGAGAGCCATGTTCAGCCTAGCTTTGCTATTCCTCTCTAGCGCGGGTATCGCGCACAACCCGCCCCTCGACGCGGCTCAGGTCGCGCAGGAAGTGCTCGCGTCCGATTTCGGCACCGCCGGCGTCGACTGCCAGCGGAGTGCGGGCGGCGGGTGTGAGCCGCTTCAGTACTCGAGCCCTCAGCGAGGCTTCCACGGCCAGCTGCTCTTCGGCCGAGGCCCCTTCTACCTTTCACACCTTCCGATGTACGCTCCGCCGCACAACTTCCAGGCCATCTACGAGGTCGAGTTTTCCGCGGACGCCGCCGGGGAGGCGCTGAAAGAGCGCTACCTGAAAAAAACAGGCGGCGCGCGCTACGCGACCTTCGCTCCGGGCCGCAATCCCCAGAACCCGGCACAGAACTCCTCCTCCTACGTGATCCCGGAGGTCAACTGCCACGCGGTCTCGGGTAGCGAGCGGCCGGTGCTCTACGGAACGAGCTACGCGGGCCACTTCGAAAGGCCTGAGCAGAAACCCGAGGCCCTCGGCTTCGGCGGGTTCAGGGTGAAGCGCGTCGTGTACTACAAAGAACTGAACCCGAATGATCCGCGCGGAGAAAGCGCGGACCCGCAAGCCCCAGGTGAGTACATCGTCTTCGGCGAAAAGGACCAGTTCTTCGCCGCGCGCGTGCTCGGCAAGCGTCCCGGCGTCGACCACATCCTGCCGGTGCCTGCGGCGCTGGCCGCGGGCTTCCGACGTGACCTCGCGGGCCGGCCGCACCAGCGCTACCAGGCGCGCATAAACAGCGACAAAAAACTCGAGCTGAGCCGAGAGGCGAAAACCACCCAGCTCCCCTTCGAAGAGTTCTACCTAGAAACTGAGGAGCTACGATGAGCCGCCGTCCGATCATCCTTATGGCCAGCGTGCTGCTAGCGCTTCCCTTCGGGAGCGTGCGAGCGCAGGGCCTAAACGCCGAAGGTGTGCCGGGGGTCATCCCGGGGATGCCCGGCATGAGCGGCACAGGACTCTTCCCCGGCGAGCTAAACTCGTTTGGTGGCCTGAGTGGGTTATCGCAGGCGCAGCCGAACTTCCCGGACATGGCCGCCGGTGCGAACTCGCTCAACCGCAACTGCATGCCGAAAGAACAGAACTTCGCCTGCGGTGAATGCGAGACGAATCTCCAGAGTCAGTTCAACGATCTCGTCGCCGACATCACGGGAGCTCCCGCGGACGGCGACCACTGGGGGGGAGCGCTTCACGGAAAACGCAGCATCCGGCCCGGCGTGACGCTCGAAGGGACCCTCGCGAAGATCCGCGACCTGCTCAAGTCCAATAACCAAGACGGCGACGGGGGCCTCAACTTCATCGTCATCGGCGAGTCCGAGAGTCTGCAGCCCTCGGCGGTGCGCGACGGGAAGATGTACCCGCGGGTGGCGCTCAAGTCTCCCAACTCCGAACTGTGGGTGACCTTTTCCACCGACCCGACGAACGCCGCCTACTCGACCCTCGAGATCATGCGCTGGAACGGCAAGAAAGCGAAGTACGAGTTCATGGAGCTCGACTTCGATCCGAAGCAGCGGCACATGGACGGCACCGGAGAGAAGTGTCTCTCGTGCCACAAGGAGCCGGACCCGCGGCCTAACTGGGACACCTACCGTGCCTGGGCCGGCGTCGTTCCCTCGCGCGACGACATGCTCGAGATGGGGGACAAGAAAGGTGGACTCACGGGGCTCTTCTCGAAGCCCAAGCTCGGCGCCGACGGCCGCGCCTACGTCTCCTTCCTCGAGCAGGTCGTCGAGGCGAAGGAGAAGGAGCCGCAGTCGCGCCTCGCGATGCTAGATCTCCCGATCGACGACCGCGTGCAGTTCTCCGGACGTAACCCTCGCGTCTCGAGTCTCCCACCGCGGGCGCAGCTCGAGGCCATCAAAAAGCAAACCGAAAACGAGGGCTTCTACCGGATCCCGCACTTCCCGTACAAGGACAAGATGCGGACCCAGAACTTCGACGTGAAGACCGCCGCCTACACCGGGCCCTCGCAGGCGGCCTTCGACCAGATGTCGGGCCAGAACTTCTGTCGCATTTCGACGCGGCTGAAGGAGAACCCGAACTACGACAAGTTCAAGTACTTCCTCGCCGGCGTGGCCAACCGCTGCGTCTACGACGACGCGCCGTCGTGGGTCCCCGAGTCCATGCAGCAGACGAGTCTGGCGTACTTCACCGAGAATCCCCGGGTGCGACTGCGCAACTTGCACTTGGCGGGAAGCTTGCCCTCGTCGATCGGCGACTTCTCGCAGCTCATGCGTGAGATCACCAACGACACGAACCAGAACCATAGCATGGCCAACGAGTTCAAGTTCAAGCGGCACCAGCGCTTCCTCGAGAGCTATCTGAAAACCGTGGAGTCGCGCAAGAGCAGTGAGGTCGCGCGCGAAGCCGAGGAGTTCGCCCGGACGATCAAGGCGCCGGTGCGCTCCGGCTTCCACGCCATCGGCGACTACGGCGGCGTGACCGGTGTCCCGGAGGGGAACGCGCTGCAGATTTCGCAGATCCGCGCCGTGCTCGAGCCCCTCGGCGTCGACGTCACTCAGTGGTCGATGATGCGCGGAGACGATCCGAACTATAACTCGCTCGCGTTCTCGGATCAGTTCCCCCTGCTCTTCCAGCAGGCCGCGATCCGTGAAGTGCTGCAGGAAGCGCGCGTACAGTCGCTGTCGACGGGGCAGACCACCTGCGAGTACCTCCGCACCAAGAGTGTCCAGGCCCTCGTCACCCGCATGCCCCAGGTCGCCCCGCCGTCGGCCAACGACTTCAACGTGGACCAGTGGTGCCGCGATCGCCTGAGCGCCGAAGCCGGCGGCACGGGGATCGAGATCTCCGAGCAGATGAAGGGCCTCTTCGCCATCACGAAGAAGCTTGCCGTCGAGCGTGCCCAGGCCCTCACGGTCCAGTGCCTGAGCTGCCACGGGAAGAACGGTTTCCTGCCTTTCCCGGGAATGAACGAACTCACGGACGTGCGGGTCTTTCCCAACGACGCGCCGGGCCCGTGGACCGATAGCGCCTGGGAGAAGTTCGAAGCCTACCTGTTGTCACCGGTCGTCGCCTCGTCACCGGTGCTTCTGCCGGGTTACCGGGGATCGCACTTCATCGACAAGCTCATCCTCGGTCGCATGCCGCCAGGGGGCTGGCCCCACGGCGGAACGCACGAGGAGAAGAAACGCGAAGACGACGAGCGCCGCAAGTTCCTCGCGGACTACATCAGCATGACCATCGTCACGGATCCGGAGGCGAACCGGGTGACGGGCTTCTGTCGTTCGCTGGTCGGCGGCGAGGGTAGCAAACAGGCGCCGGCGAGCAGTTCAGAAGATTCCTCACCAACGGGAGTGATCCAGCGATGAAAACTCTATCCGTTTTTCTCCTCGTGTTACTGAGCGCAAGCGCGATCGCACGACCCCTCGACTGCGCCTACGCGCGGCTCCACCCTAGCGAAGAGGCCTTCGTCGATCGCTTCACGCTCGAGCGCGATCGGCCCGCGTGGTCACAGAACTTCCGAACCCACGGCTACGAGGTCGCCTGGGCGAAGGACGTGCTCAGCATCAGCGCACACTCCGAGGGCGAGAAGGCCAGCGGGAAAGTGGCGCTGAAGGAAGCCTGGGACAAGTCGCGGGAGAAGAAGCGCGTGGAGCAGCGCCTGCTGGTGGGTGACCACACGGTGATCGTCGCCTGTCAGTGATCAGGCGTGCTCGACGAAGCCGAAGAAGGTGTCGAGCTTCTTCACCAGCGCATCCGGAACGATGGCCGTGTTCACCACGAGGAGTTTCTCGCGTGCGTCCGCGGGAATGATCGCGAAGCGCGCCGCGAGGGCTTCCCACTTCACGTCGGCCACGTCGAAGTAGAACACCCAGGTGTTCTTTCCGAAGAGCGTGTGGACGAAGGTCAGCTCGGAGAGGCCACTCTGCTCGCGCGTCTGGCGCAGCGGCAGCCCGTCGAGGAGGTAGTCGAAGGTGTCGAAGTGCGCCGTCCGCGGCGTCAGCGGGCCCTGGCCCGCCCAGACGACCACGCGCAGGTCCGGGCCAAGCTTCGCGAGCAGCGCCTGCTCAGGCACGCGCGGCTCCCTCGCGGGCCAGCGAGTCGAGGACGCCGTTGATGAACTGGCCGGACTCCTTCGTCGAGTACTTCTTGGCGAGTTCGATGGCTTCGTTGATCACCACCTTCACCGGCGTCTCCGGCCTGTGGAGGAGCTCGTAGGCCGCCATGATGAGGAGCGTGTGTTCGATGCGCGAGAGGCGCTGGAGCTTCCAGTTCTTCAGGTGCGCTGATACCTTGGACTCAAGTTCGTCGGCGTGGGCGAGGATCCCTTTCACGATGGTGGCGACCCAGGCCTGCTCCTCGGAGCGCATCTGGATGTTGAGCGTCTCGCGGAACTCGGTCATGCGTTCGAAGAGTTCGACGCTGTCCTGGGCGAGGTCGCGCTTGTGTTCCTGGAAGGCGGGGAGCTGGAAGTGATAGAGGAACTGGAGACAGAACTCGCGGGCCTCACGCCTGGTATTCAAGGTGATTGTCCTTCGGCGGAATGATTTTAAAGTACTTCTCTTCTTCGTGGAGCTTGTTGAGGAACTGGTCGACGTCCTTGAACTCGCGGAAGTACACGGCGGCGAAGCGCACGTAGGCCACCGGGTCGATGTGGCGCAGGTACATCATGACGAGCTTACCGATCTTCTCCGAACTCACTTCCTTGTCGGAGACGTCCATGATGGCCTTCTCGATGTTCGCCACCACGCGGTCGATCTGCTCGGGCTTCACGGCGAGCTTCTTACAGGCGATCTCGATGCCGGCGCGTAGCTTTTCCTGCCGGTAGTCTTCGGCGCGGCCATCGCGCTTCACCACCTGGGGCATGCTCACTTCGACCTTCTCGTAGGTGGTGAAGCGCTTCTGGCAGCCTTCACACTTGCGACGCCGGCGCACCTCGAAGCCCTCCGCGAGCAAGCGCGAATCGAGCACCTTGGTGTCTGTAGCGTTACAAAAGGGACAGTTCATAAGTCTTTAATAATCCAAAGGGCGTGGGCCGTCCAGCGAACTACCGGCAGGCGCCCTCGGTCCATGTAAGTTTTTGACACTCGGCCTCGCAGGAATTCCCATAGGTCACGCCGTCGGAGCCGCACACCGGACGGTAGATCTTCATGCAGGCACAGGGGGCCTCGGCGGTGTACTCGCTCTTCTGGGGCGCCTCGGCCTTGGGAGCCTCGAGCGCCTGCGGGGCCGGGGTGTTCGACTGGCAGGCGAGGAGCGTCAGGAGCAGGAGGTACTTCATGGGTACACCGGGAACTGACGGCACAGCTCGCGCACGTCGGATTTTACTTTCTCCAGCACGGCGGCGTCCTGCGGGTGCTTGAGGGCACGGGCGATGAGCTGGGCCATCGTCTTCGTTTCGTTTTCTTTAAAGCCTCGCGTGGTCACCGCGGGAGTTCCCAGGCGCACACCGGAGGTCACGAAGGGTGAACGCTTGTCGCCGGGGACCATGTTCTTGTTGCAGGTGATGAGCACGCGCTCGAGGAGTTCGGAGGCCTCCTTGCCGCTCAGGTTCACCGAATCGGTCTTCAGCAGCACCAGGTGGTTGTCGGTGCCGCCGGAGACTAGCTCGATGCCCTCATTGATGAGGGTCTTGGCGAGCACCTGCGCGTTCTTCACGACCTGCTCTTGGTAGGTCTTGAAGCTCGGCTGGAGCGCCTCGTGGAAGGCCACCGCCTTGGCGGCGATGACGTGCTCGAGGGGCCCGCCCTGGATGCCCGGGAAGATCAGCGAGTTGAACTTCTTCGCCCAGTCTTCCGAGTTCGTGAGGATGATGCCGCCGCGCGGGCCGCGCAGGGTCTTGTGGGTGGTGGAGGTGACGACGTCGGCGATGCCCATCGGAGAGGGATGGACCCCCGCGGCCACGAGGCCCGCGATGTGGGCCATGTCGACGAGGAAGAGCGCGTCGATGGAGACGGCGATCTCCTTGATGCGCGCGAAGTCGATGAAGCGCGGGTAGGCCGAGGCGCCGGCGATGATCATCTTCGGGCGCTCTTTCTTCGCGATCTCTTCGAGGCGGTGGTAGTCGATGGTCTCGGTCTTGGGGTCGAGGCCGTAGTGGAGCGCGCGGTAGAGCTTCCCGGAGAAGTTCACCGGCGAGCCGTGGGTGAGGTGGCCCCCTTCGGCGAGGTCCATGCCCAGGAAAGAGTCACCGGGCTTGAGCGCGGCCATGTAGACCGCCATGTTGGCGCCGGAGCCGGAGTGCGGCTGGACGTTGGCGAACTTAGCGCCGAAGACTTTCTTCAGGCGCTCGATCGCCAGCGTTTCCACCTGGTCGACGAACTCGCAGCCGTTGTAGTAGCGCTTGCCCGGGTACCCTTCGGCGTACTTGTTCGTCAGGCACGAGCCCTGCGCTTCCATCACCGCGCGCGAGCAGTAGTTCTCCGAGGCGATGAGCTCGAGGCCCTCTTCCTGGCGCTGGGCCTCGTGGCCGATGGCCTGGAAGACTTCCGGGTCAACTTTTTCCAGATGCTTCATGCTTACACCTTTTTGAAGAGCGTGCTCGAGTTGGTGCCCCCGAACCCGAAAGAGTTGTTGAGGGCGTACTGGATCTCGGACCTGCGCGCGCGGTTAGCGACGTAGTCGAGGTCGCACTGCGGGTCCTGGTTGTCGAGGTTGATGGTCGGCGGGAGCATGCCGGTCTCCAGCGCCTTGATGCAGAAGATGCTCTCGAGGCCGCCGGCGGCACCCAGCAGGTGGCCGGTCATGGACTTCGTCGAGCTCACGGCGAGCTTCTTGGCGTGCGCACCGAAGACGCGCTTGATGGCGTTGGTCTCGGCCACGTCGCCGACCGGCGTGGAGGTGCCGTGGGCGTTGATGTAGCCGACGGCTTCCGGCGCAAGGCCCGCCTGATCCAGCGCCTGCTGCATGCAGGGCACGGTGCCTTCACCCTCGGGGTGCGGTGCCGTGATGTGGTACGAGTCGTTGGTGGCGCCCCAGCCGACGACTTCGGCGATGATGCGCGCACCGCGAGCTTTCGCTTTATCAAAGTTCTCCAGCACGATGATGCCGGCGCCCTCACCCATGACGAAGCCGTCGCGGTCGACGTCGAAGGGACGCGACGCCCGGTGCGGTTCGTCGTTGCGCTTCGAGAGCGCCTTCATGGAGGCGAAGCCCGCGATGGTGTAGGGCGTGATCACCGCTTCGGTCCCGCCGGTGATCATGGCGTCCTGGCGGCCTAGCATGATCTCGCTCGCCGCCGCTCCGATGGCGTGGGCCGAGGAGGCGCAGGCGCTGGCGATGGAGAAGTTCACGCCGCGCAGGCCCCAGTGGATCGCCATCAGGCCCGGCGCCATGTTCGGGATCACAGACGGAATGAAGAAGGGCGACACGCGACGGGCGCCTTTCTCGAGGAAGGTCTTGTGGTGCATTTCGATGTGCGGAAAGCCGCCGAGGCCTGTCCCGAGCATGACGCCGATGCGCGTGGCCGGGTAGCCCGCCTGGAGGACGCCCGACTGCTTGAGGGCGGCGTCGCTGGCGTGCAGGGCGAAGTGGTTGAAGAGGTCGAAGCGGTCCTGTTCCTTGGGCGGCATGAGCTCGTCGGAGAGCTTGAAGTTCTTCACCTCGCCGGCGAAGTTCACGGGCCACTCCGAAGTGTCCTGCTTCTCGACCTTGCTGATGCCGGGCTTGCCCTCGAGAGCGTTGGCCCAGATTTCTTCGATGGAATTGCCGAGGCCGCAGATGGCCCCGATGCCGGTGACGGCGACACGTTGCAGTTGCATAGAATACCCCTAAAACGACAAAGGCCCCGTGAGGGGCCTTGTTCGCGTCAGTGTGACTTAGTTTTCAGATAGTTCACGACGTCCCCGATGGACTTGAGATTCTCAGTCTCATCTTCTGGGATTTCGACGCCAAACTCGTCTTCCATCTTCATCATCAACTCGACCATGTCGAGTGAATCAAGGTTCAGGTCATCAACGAAAGAAGTGTTGATGCTGATGTTCGCAGCATCCATCTTAGTGGCTTCGCTGACGAGCTTGATGACTTTCTCTTGAACTTCCATTCAGTGTCTCCTTAAAGGGGAATCGGATCTTAGCGAGGTTATTAAATGTAGAGTCCACCGTCAATTTTAATTACTTCACCGGTAATATAGCCAGACGCGTTACTCACAAGAAAACACACGAGATTTGCCACATCTTGGGCCTCGCCCATGCGACCTAAAGGAATACTTTTGGCGTACTCTTCTTTTGCCTTCTCCGGCAGGGCGGCCGTCATGTCGGTGCTGATGAAACCCGGGCAAACGGCGTTACACCGGACCTGGCGACTGGAGAGTTCCTTCGCCATGGATTTGGTGTAGCCGATGAGGCCTGCCTTAGTGGCGGCGTAGACCGTCTGGGCGGTGTTGCCCATCAAGCCCACGATGGAGCTCATGTTCACGATGCTGGCGCCGCCGGCCTTCATGAGGTGCTTGGCGAGGTAGTTGGTGAGCACCATGGTAGCCTTGAGGTTGACGTTCAAGAGGTCCTCGATGTCCTCGGGCTTCACGCGCAGAACCAGCTGGTCCTTCGACTTGCCGGCGTTGTTGACCAGACCCTGGAGCGTGTTTCCAGCGGCGTAGTAGCCGTCCAGTGCTTGGGTCATCGCTGCCGTGTCTGTGAGGTCGAACTTCAGCGCGGTGGCGCGGCCTCCGGCTGCTTCGATGGCGCCGGCCAGCTCCTTGGCCTGGGCTTCGTCGCCGCGGTAGTTGAAGACCACGTGGGCCTTCTGTGCGGCGAGGGTGAGAGCGATGGAACGGCCGATGCCGCGCGAGGCGCCGGTGACGAGGATGGATTTTTGCGCAAGATCGGGGAACATCATGCGAGGAACTCCTGGAGTTTGTCGAAGGCACCGGGCGTGTCGAGGGACAGCACGGGGGCTTCGGGGTGGATGCGTTTGATGAGGCCCTGGAGGACTTTGCCCGGGCCGACTTCGATGAAGCGCGTGGTGGCGGGGAGCTGGGCGATGGACTGCGTCCAGCGGACCGAGCCGCACACCTGATCGACCAGACGCTGGCGCACACCGGAGGCGTCACTGCCGGCGGCATACTCTCTGGCATCGACGTTGGCGACATACGCGGTGTGCGAGGGGTGAAGCTTCAGCGTCGCCAGATGCGCTTCCATGACTTTCGCGGCCGGGGCCATCAGGCTCGAGTGGAAAGGAGCGGAGACCTTGAGCGGAATCGCACCGTGCTTTTCGGGGCAGTTGGTCTTCAGCCACTCGACGGCGCGCTCGCAAGCGGCGACGTGGCCCGAGATCACAATTTGCTTGGGGTCATTGAAGTTGGCCGGCTGCACTTTCTCTGCCTCGGTGCTGGCGGCGGCGCAGGCCTTCTCCACCCACTCGGCGTCGATCTTGAGAATGGCAATCATGGCACCAAGGCCCACCGGGACGGCTTCTTGCATGGCCTTGCCGCGCTTGTTCACCGCCCGGACCGCGTCTTCGAAACTCAGCACGCCGGCCGCGACCAAGGCGGCGTACTCGCCGACGGAGTGGCCCAGCACGCGGTCGATGCTCACACCCAGCGCCGAGAGCTTGGGCTTCAGCACCTCGAAGAGCGCGACGGAATGGGTGACGATGGCCGGCTGGGTGAACTCGGTGAGCTTGAGCTCGTCCTCCGGGCCTTCGAGGCACATCTTCTGGATGGAGAACCCAAGCGCTTGATCGGCCTTTGGGAAGTAGCTGAAGGCAGCTTCGTCTTTCAGCGTGGCGCCCATGCCAACGTACTGCGAGCCTTGGCCGGGGAAGACGAGGGTTACGCCCATGAGAATCTCCTTAGTAGGTGAGCAGCGCTCCGCCGGAGGTCATGCCGGCGCCGAAGGCGGTGAGCATGAGCGTCTGGCCGCGCTGGATGCGTCCATCACGGATGGCCTCGTCCATGGCGATCGGAATCGTCGCCGACGAGGTGTTGGCGTAGCGGTCGACGTTGACCACGGCGCGCTCGAGCGGGAAGTTGAAGCGGTTGGCGACGGCTTCGATGATGCGCAGGTTGGCCTGGTGTGGAATGAACCAGTCGACCTGATCCATCGAGGTGTTGCCCTCCGCGAGCAGCTGCTCGGCGTGCGAGGCCATGGTCTTCACCGCGGCCTTGAAGACTTCTTTGCCGTCCATCACCACACACTGCACATCGGTGCCGACGTTTTCTGCGTTGATCGGGATCGCCGCGCCACCGCCTCGGAGCATGAGGTGCTCGCCCTTGGTGGCGTCCCCTGAAAGCACGTGGGACTTCACGCCGCTTTTCTCTCCCGCAGGAGTGCGGCCCAGGATGGCGACGCCGGCGCCATCGCCGAAGAGGATGCAGGTGTTCCGGTCTTTCCAGTTGTTGAAGCCGCTGGTCATCTCGGCGCCGACCACGAGGATGGTTTTGTACATGCCCGCGCGGATCAGGCCATCGGCCAGAGTGAAGGCGTACATGAAGCCGGTGCAGGCCGCGTTCATGTCGAGGCAGCCGCAGTTATTGGTGATACCCAGTTTTAACTGCAACTGGGTCGCGGTGTTGGGAAAGAACATGTCGGGGAAAGTGGTCGAGAAGAGAATGAGTTCGATGTCGTTGGGCTGCAGCTTCGCTGCTTCGAGGGCCTTGAGCGTCGCCTTGTAGGCCATCTCACTGGGAATGTCGACCTTCGGGTCAGCGATGCGGCGCTGATGGATGCCGGTGCGCTCGACGATCCACTGGTGCGAGGTGTCCACCATCTTCGCGATTTCATCGTTCGTCATCACACGCGGAGGAACGTAGTGACCAGTGCCTAGGATCTTGCTTTGGTGCATGCGCATCTCCCTCGAGAAACAAAAAAGCCTTCTTGGGAGAAGGCTTTTTGTAAAGGTCGAATCAAAATTTCAGCCGCTTAAGCTTCAGCTTGCGCCGTGGCTTTTTCTTTCACTTCAACGACTTGCTTACCCTTGTAGTGGCCGCAAGAAGGACACACGTGGTGGGGCATAGTGAAGTCGCCGCAGTTCGGGCAGGCCATGGGGAACTTGCGATAGAGCTTATGGTGTTGGCCGGCGCGACGAAGACCTTTGCGAGATACGCTCGTGCGTTTCTTAGGAACAGCCACAGTAATCCTCCAGGAAAAACAATCAAATCAGTAAAAAAGAGTCCCTATTTCTAATTCAGCTCGAATTATTTGCCAAGCTTAAAGTTCATTATTGGAGCGGCTCGTCATCGGGGCCGGCTTCATCCAGGGCCTTTTCTTCTTCGATACGAGGGTAATAGTTGTAGTTCAGGTAGGCCTGCTCGTGGACCATCTCAGCGATATCGATCTGATGACGCTCATACCCATAAAGTTCCCAGGTATCATTATCGGTCCAGATTTCTGCGGACTCCGCGTACTCCTCGCTCTCCAGGAGCGCCTTGGGTGCGAAGCAGACTTTGAACTCGGCGCTGAGCGACTCGGTCATCGGCTTGAGAGTGCGCACGCACTCGGTGGCGTAGGTCGCCGTCAGCGTGCCCTTCACCAGCAGGTACTCGCCGATCTCGCCCTTGAAGCGTTTGGTGATTTCGCTCACCAGTTCGATCTGCGACTGCGCCAGCACCACGGACGCCGGGAGCAGGGCACTGGCCTTCTCGTTGAGCTCTTTGAGCAAGTCCAGCAGCCAAGGCGTCTCTTTCGTGGCGCGCGCTTTGATCACCGTGTTGAGGCCAATCTTGGCGAGGTTGAGCTTGGCGTCGAGGGTTATTTCCAAGGGTGCGTTCATGGCCTATCCTTTGTGACGAGGGAGTTTTTAAACCATGGCAGAGCATTTGAAAAGCGATCCCACGCGCCTGATCCTCGCCGGCATGAGCGGCGCCGGGAAAAGCAGCGTCTTGCGAGCGCTCGGCGCGCACCTGCCGCACTACCGCTGCGTCGATCTGGATGATCTCGCGGGGGCCGGGTTCCCCTCGATCGGTGCGCTGGTCAATCAGCTCGGGTGGCCCGCTTTCCGGGCACGAGAAAAAGCCGCTCTGGAGTCGGTGCTCCGGTCTCCCGGGCCCTGGGTCCTCGCGCTCGGTGGCGGCGCGCTGGTCGAGGGCCACGAGCTGGTGAGCCGCGCCGGCGCCACGGCGGTGTACCTGCAGTGCCCCTTTGAGATCTGTTGGCAGCGGATCCAGCACGATCCCTCGCACCGGCCGCTGGTGAGCGCTGGTCGGGATGAGCTCGCGCAGCGCTTTTTTGAGCGCCGGCCGCTCTTCGAAGCCCTGCCTCACAGAGTCGATGCGACTGCCCCTACGGAGCAGGTCGCGCTGGCCATCCTGCGCCTCGTCGGGCTAGCCTAATTCTATACCGAGGAGCACGTGCCATGCAGAAGACTGAATTCAAAAAACGCGACCTCACGGTGGCCCTCCTTCTCGAGGACGCAAAGAGCGCACTGGCGCTTTCGGAGGCACTCCGAAAGATCGGCATCTTCGCCCACTTCTACCGCGAGCTCGACGAGTTCTGGATGGCGGTGAAGGTCGACGTGCCGGACCTCGCCATCGTCGACGTGACGAAGATGAGCTTCGGCGCCACGAAGTTCAAGGACCATCCGCGCATCAAAGACGGCTCGCTCTGCACGGCTTTCTTCTACAAACACGACACGCAGTTCCTGCTGCAGTCCTCCTTCGCGCTGAGGCCCTACGCCTTCGTCAACGGTGACGTCGAGCTCGAGGCGCAGGTGCTGGCCATGACCGAGCGGCGCCGCCAGGAGCTGGCCCTCAGCGTGCGGGCGCAGGACCTCTCGGAGCGCGTGGAGCGCCTGCAGGCGCGCTCGGCGCGACTCATCGGCGAGAAGAACCAGAGCGAGCAGTTCAAGGCGCACTTCGACTTCGTCGACGCGTTCATGCGTGGCCTCGAAGAAGAGGCGAAGACCCAGGACTTCCAGGCCGCGCTCTTCAAGCGCCTTTCCGACTGGGAGCCGGTGAAGCGCGTCGGCATGTACGAGCTCGGACAAAATCGCCAGAAGCTCACCTCGCCGCAGTTCCACCGGCCCAAGTGGCTCAACCTCCCTGGCCTGTGGATCGGCAAGGAGTGCGCCCAGGGGATGGAGCCTTTCGCGCTCGACATGGCCTGGCAGGTGGTGAGTGACCTCTTCGAGAATGAGCCGGTGGAGCTGAAGCTCATGGGCGGCGTCGCACACCCGGAGCTGGTGGTCTACGTTGAGGTGGATCAAGAGCGCCTGCTGGAGTTCCCGTGGGACCTCATGGGCCAGATGCTCACCGCCTCCTGGCGGCGCTGGCGGCTGAGCCGCGAGGTCCCCAAGCCGCGCTCGCAGAGCAAGCCCGTGTGGGAGGCCCTCGACCACCTCGACCGCTTGCACCACCAGCAGGTGGAGAGCTCGGAGAAGGTACTGCTCCTGAGCCTCACCCCGCTCCTGAACCTCGTGAAGAAGAAGGCGCAGAACCGCTACCACTTCACGGCGATGTACACCGAGCTCTTCCTGAAGCTGGGCGACGTGCTCAACGAGACCACGCGCACGAGCTTCCTCGGGCCCTGGCACATCCTGCTCTTCGTGCAACAGCCCTTCCTCGAGCGTGACTTCAACCAGTGCCGCGACCTCGTCGCCAGCTTCCCCTTCTGGAAGTACTTCGAGGACGAGACGCGCGTGATGGGGGAGGAGGCTCGGCCGACGCTCAAGCTCGTCGCGCCTTCGGCGGTGAACTACCTGCGCACGCTGGAGCGCGAGTTCGATGAGCTGCCGATCATCGAAGCGCAGGCGCGCCTGAACCACAAGAGCTTCGGTGCAGAGGCCCGGTAGATGCGCGGACACACTCGCTTAGAAATTTCGTGGGCGAGTCTTGCGCACAACTGGTCCCTGGTGCAAAGCCTCGCGCCGCGGGCGCGCGTCCTGCCGATGATCAAAGCGGACGCCTATGGCCATGGGCTCGTCCCGCTAGGAAAGTTCTTCGCCGAAGAGATGCGGGCGCAGGCCCTCGGCGTGGCCACCCTCGGCGAAGCCGAGGCGCTTTCTTTGGCGCTGCCCAACTTCAAGGGCCGCATCTACGTCTTCTCGGACACCCTGGTGACGGAGAAGGCCTTCCACGCCCGATACAAGTCCCACGCCATCTTACCGGTGATCGCCGACCTCGCGTCGCTGGAGGTGTTCCTCAGCGACGGTTGTTTCCGGCACCTACCTCTCACGCTCAAGCTCAACACCGGCATGAATCGCTTGGGGATCCCCGAGGCGCAGTGGCCCGCCGCCGTCGAGCTCATCGCGCGCGCCGGCCGCCGCTCTGTCCAGCACCTCATGAGCCACTTCGCCTGCGCGGCCCAGCCCCTTGCGCCGGGGGATCAGAACCACTTGCAGGCGCAGAGCTTCGGACGGGCGCTGGCGCTCTTGCGCGCCGCGGGCCTGGTGATCGAAGAAACCTCTCTCGCGAACTCCGGCGCCGTCGAGCAGGGCCTGGCGGTGGAGGAGACGTGGGTGCGACCGGGGCTCATGCTCTACGGGCCCGTGAGCTTCGCGACCCCGACCAGGCTCGCCTCGCGGCTCGTCACTCAGGTCATGCGTGTGTTTCCCGTGAAGCGCGGCGAGCACGTCGGTTACGGCGGAGCGGTCGTTCCGCAGGACGGCGAAATGGCCCTGCTCCCCATCGGCTATGGAGACGGCTTCGTCACCCAGAGCTCGGGCCAGGAGTGGGCCTTCGGCGAGGTGCGCGGGAGCGTCTTCGGCCGCGTGAACATGGACATGAGCTTCCTCTACTTCACCGGTGAGCACGTGGGGAAGGTGCGCGAGGGGATGGAGCTCGAGCTCTGGGGCGCCGACGGCCACGGTCGCCTCGAGGCCTGGGCGCGCCACTGCGGCACGCACGCCTACCAAGCTTTGTGTGGCATCAGCAGTCGCGTTCCGCGCGTTTATCGGCTAGAGTAATACTATGACACTGGTGAAGAGCTACATCGAAGGCCTCGGCGCGTTTATCCTCGAGTTCATGACGGGCCTCGGCCGCTTCACCAACTTCACAGGAAAGGTCTTCTTCTGGGGCCTCAAGCCGCCGGTGCGCCTGAAGCTGCTGATGGACCAGATGTACTTCATCGGCAACAAGTCGCTCTTCATCGTGGGCCTCACCTCGCTCTTCTCCGGCGCCGTGTTCGCGCTGCAGATGTACCTCGGCGTCCAGCAGATCAACCTTGACTCGCTGGTGGGCCCGATCGTCGCGATCTCGCTCGCCAAGGAGCTCGCGCCGGTGTTCGCCGGACTGGTGGTCGCGGGCCGCTGCGGCTCGGCCATGGCCGCGCAGATCGGTTCGATGAAGGTCACCGAGCAGCTCGACGCCCTGGAGGTCATGGGCATCAACGCGCACCAGTACCTCGCGGTCCCGCGCGTCGTCGGCGCGACGCTCTCGATGCCGCTCCTGACGGCCATCTTCATGCTCGTCGGGAACTTCGGCTCCTGGCTCGTCGGCGTGCAGGTGCTCGGCATCGACGAGGTGCTCTACTTCCTCAAGCTCTCCGACTTCATGCGCCTGGGCCACGTGGCCGAGGGCCTCATCAAGTCCTCCGCCTTCGGCTTCCTCATCGGGCTGATCGGCACCTACCACGGCTTCGAGGTGAAGGGCGGCGCCGAGGGCGTGGGCCGCGGCACGAACCTCGCGGTGGTGTGGGGGATGGTCACGGTGCTGGTGAGCGACTACTTCATTTCCAGTTTTCTCACGAAGATCTTGTGAGTGGGTGTGGCTTCCATGGGTGACGCGATCCGGTTCGAGCATGTGACCAAGAAGTACGGTGACGCCACCGTCTTGAACGACCTGACCTTCGGGATCCCGGAGGGCAAGATCACCACCATCCTCGGCTTCTCCGGCGCCGGCAAGTCGACGCTCATGAAGCACATCCTGGGACTCACCCGGCCCACGAGCGGCACCATCGTTTCTCTGGGAACGGACATGGCGACCCTCGACGAGCTGGGCCTGCGCGAGTTCCGCCGTAACTTCGGGATGGTCTTCCAGTACGCCGCGCTCTTCGACTTCCTCTCGGCCTTCGAGAACGTGGCCTTCCCGCTGCGCGAGTTCACGAAAATGAAAGAGTCGGAAATCCGCACGAAGGTCACCGAGCTCATGACGGCCGTCGAGCTCGTTCCCGAGTCCTGGCACCGCTTGCCTTCGGAGCTCTCCGGTGGGATGCGCAAGCGCGTGGGCCTGGCCCGCGCCCTCGCGCTGGAGCCGCGGGTCATGCTCTACGACGAACCCACTTCCGGGCTCGACCCGATCAGCACCCAGGTCGTCAGCGACCTCATCGCCGATACCGCGCGCCGAAACGCCGACCGAAAGCTGACCTCTTTGGTCATCTCCCACGACGTCCGCGCGTCCCTGCGCATCTCCGACTACATCATGTTCCTCGAGCGGGGCCGAGTAGTGGAGTATTCCACTATCGAGGGGTTTAAAAATTCTTCTAACCCGACCATCCGTAGATTCCTTGAGTTGTAGCCGGATTCGGCTATCCTATTGGATATCCCGGCACACGGACGTGCGATCGATTTCATGGAGTGAAATCACTTGAGTGAACTTAAAGTAGGCCTGCTCTCCCTCTTCGCGCTAGCAAGTCTAGTGTTCATGTCACTGAAGATCACGTCGAACCAGGCGGGGTTCGGAAAGTTCGTCGGCTACCAGACCATGCTCGAGGACGCCACGGGCATCGTCGAGAAGACTCCCATCAAGGTGGCGGGCATCAACGCGGGCCGGATCAAGCAGATCCGCCTGCAAGGCAACAAGGCCCTCGTTGAGTTCGAGATGCGCGAGGACATCGTGCTGACGCCGAACTCGCGCCTGCAGATCAAGAGCGTGGGCTTCCTCGGTGACAAGTACCTCGACATCGACCTGGGTGCGCCGTCCAACGAACGGCTGCCGCCCGGTGCGCTCGTCGAGTCCTCGGTGGCCGGGGGCCTCGAGTCGATCGGCAAGGACGCCGGCGCGATGATCAAGGAGATCAAAGAAGTCGCCGAGCTCATCAAGCAGTCGCTGAAGGATGAAGACGGCTCCAACCGCCTCGAGAAGATCACCGGGAACATCCGCGACCTCACGGCGAGCCTCAAGCGCGTCATGGACAAGAACGAGACGAAGGTCGACGAGATCGTCGACAACATCAAGCAGATCACCGAGCAGATCCAGTACGAGACGGACCGGATGCAGAAGAACTCGCTGATGGCGGACCTCACGAAGATCGGCCCGATCCTCGACAAGGCGGACAAGGCCGTCAGCGACCTCAAGGACATCATCGCCGACGTGAAGGACGGCAAGGGCACGGTCGGCAAGCTCCTGCGCGACGACGCAGTGGTGGACCAGGTGTCGCAGACGCTCTCCAGCGTGAACCGCCTCGTGAACCGCATCAACAACATCGAAGCGGACATCGGCCTGTCCACCGGCGCCAACACGCGCATGGGCACGGACACGCGCTTCGACCTGGACATCTACCCGGCCCCGGAGCGCTTCTTCCGGATCGGCGTCGTGACCAACGACTACGGCCCGGAGCTCGTCCGCGAGCAGGAGACCTGCACGTCGGTGAACGGCGGCTCCGAGACCTGCCGCGAGACGCGCAAGATCGACCGCAGCCAGTTCAAGTTTAACCTGCAGATCGGCCGGCGTATCCAGCGCCTCGGCATCCGCGCGGGCCTCATCGAGAGCACCGGCGGCGTGGGCATCGACTACTTCTTCCCGGACTGGGGCATCCGCACGGGCCTCGAGGTCTTCGACTACCAGCAGGACGCCGGGCCGAACGCGCGCCTGATCGGGGAAGTGAAGCTCTGGAACGTCGTCTTCGCGCGCGTCACCGGGGAAGACCTGATCTCGAAGACGGGTGACCAGTCGGCGACGATCAGCCTAGGCCTGCGCTTCAACGACCAAGACCTGGCCGCGCTCATCGGCCTCCTGGCACGGTGACGCCGATGCAGAAGAACTGGCTCATCCGAACCAAGTCGAACCACATTCTCGGGCCCGTCTCGAAGGAGAAGGTCCTCGAGCTCTACAAGAACGGATCGATCCGCGCCGAGGACGAGATCTGCAGCGGCAACGGCTACTGGTTCTACCTGCGAGAGAAAGACCAGGTCGACGACTACTTGCTCGGAGACAAGAAACAGAGCTTCAACCCCATCACCGAGGCGCGGGACGTGCTGACCGCGACGGCGGCGACGCCGGCGAGCACGGCGCACGAGGACATCACCCTCGTCGGAGGCATCGACCTCGCGGCGCTAAAGGATCTTCCGCCCCCGCCGCCACCGGCCCCCACTGCTCCGGCTTCCGCAGCGGCGCCGAAGGCGCCTGAAAAAAAAAATGAAGAAGTAGCCGCGGCGAAGCCAAGGCCTCTGGCCCGCGAGGAAATCAAGTCGCCGCCGCCCGTCGCTCCGGGCCGTGCGCGCAAAGGCACTACCGTGGTGCCCAGGCCGCGCGTGCCCTACGAACCGAAAAAGCGCCTGGTGTCGGACAAGGTGCTGATGTACCTCGGCATGGTGGTGCTCTTCGCGCTCGCGCTCGCGCTCTACTACCGCAATCGCTTCATGCCGCAGTTCCTCAGCGGTCTCGCGCCCGTCGCGAGCGCCCACGCTCAGGCCGACGCCCCGGTGGGAAAAAAAAAATCCTTTTCCCGTCCCTGAGCACGAGCGGCCCCTACCGCTTCCAGCTCGAAGCGCTTAGCGACGGCCATTTGCTCGAAGGTGTTTTCCCGCGTGAGCGGCTCGAGTGCGCGGAGTTCTCGGACCCGGGCCTGCAGCTGGCGCTCCTGCTGCACAATCCGGGGAAGGCCCACGAGGCGCTGCTCGTGTCGATCCGCGACTGCGTGGTCACGCTCCCACTGGGCCACCCGCTCAAGCAGTGGGCGGACCGCAAGCACCTCCAGGAACAGGGCGCCACGGCGAAGCTCATCGGCCAGGCGCTCGACACCGATCTCGCTAACGCCTGGGGAGCCGCGCACGCACTCACGACCGAAGAGCGGCAGGCGCTCATCCAACTCTTAGCGACGACGGAGACCTCGCCGCCCTACTTCGACCTCACGCTCCTGCGCGCGGTCGCCTACCTGAAGCTCGGGAACTGGGTGCGCACGGAAAAACTGCTGGCCGACTGGGTGGAGCTCGATCCGATCCTGCGGATCGGACAGACTCCCTGGCGCAACGACCCGGCGGGGGAGCGGATCGAGCGCCTGGTTCCCGTGCTCTTAGACACGCTCACGAAGGGACTGGAGGGGCGCGTGGTGGTGGAGCTCTTCCTGCGCGCGGTGGAGGAGTTCGTCACTCACGAGAAAGTCCGCGAGCACGCCCGGGACGTGCGCGCGCTTTCGGATGCCCAACTGGTGGAGAAGATCGGCCTGCGCTACCACCGCAACCTCACGCCGGGCTTCAGCGCCTGGCTCATGGGTCGCTACGCCAGCGGGCCCCGGCTCGCGCGCTTCGTCGACGCCTGGATGAGCTCCGAAGACTGGCGCCGGCACCTCTGGGTTTTCCTCGGTTGGACCCCCTTCGAGGCGCGGCACCGAGAGGCGCTGGCGCGCGAGCTCGTGCTCCAGCGCGAAGCGAACGCCCACATCTTTTTCGCCCTCGCCACGGACCAAGAGCTGCAGGCGATGCTGCGTCGGCTGTCCCCGGAGTCGACGGCGGGCCTCATCCAGAAGCGCCGGAGCTACTACCTCTCGCGCTTCGGCGCAAACGCCCACGACGCCTGGGCGCTAACCCAGCTCGTGTCCCTCGGGCAGATCGACGAGGCGATGGTGCGCGAGCTGCTGAAGTGAGCGACTACCGCCAACCGGACTTCTTCCGCATCGGCCACGACCAGCTCTTCCTCGTGCGGCACGCCGCCGCGCTCACGCGGCACCGGAGCTGCGAGACGCTCATCGACCTCGGTGCCGGAAGCGGCGTACTGGCCTGCGAGCTCACGCGGCTCATCGCCGTCGACCACGCGCACCTGGTGGAGGTGCAGGAGGCGGAGTGGGCGCCCTTCCTCGCGGCGAACCTGAGCGAGTTCGCTCGTCTCCGGGCGCACACGATCCACTGGCGCTCCGTCGGAGAGTTCAACCGCGACGGCGAGCTGCGGGCTCAGCTGCTCGTCGCCAACCCGCCCTACTTCTTGCCGAGCGCGGGAAGGCCCTCGCCGGACCAGCGGCGCAACATCGCCCACCGCTTCGTCGTCGACAGCTGGCAGGCGTGGGTGGACGCGATGGTGCGCTCGCTGGCGCCGGACGGAGAAGCCTTCTGGCTGCAGCGGGACCCCGGGCCTCAGGGGAGACCCGTACTGCCGGCGGGCTGGCAGTGGTCCCACGTCGTCCGTGAGGGCCGGCTGCGGGTCATCCGCCTCGCTCGCGAGGCCTAGCCTTCCCCGGGCGGCGTCGCGCTCTGAATGTAGAGCGAGATCCAGCGCTCGCGCTCAGTGGGGTCGGAGACGGTCGAGAAAAGGGCCTCGGCTTCGGCGCGGGCGCGGCGGTACTCGGGGGAGTAGGGGTGGAGCCGCGGCGGAGCCGGCCTAGAGTGCTGGGCGCGGCGCTGGAGGAAAAAACTCTCGTTGCTCTCGAAGGCGATGCGATCGAGCATCGGCTTCGCGAGCGGAAAGCGCTCGGCGATCTTCGGGAGAAGGATGCGCTCGAGGTAGCTCATCTGGTCCGCGATGGCCGGGTGCCGCGTGAGGATGAAGAGCGTCCGATTCTTCAGCCGCAGCGGGATGCTGACTTCGGCGAGTTTTTCGCCGACGAGGTCCCGCCAGGCGGTGACGAGTTCGAAGAAGTCGAAGCCTTCCACGAAGCGCTGCCACTCCTCCTGGGAGGTGTGGCCCTCGCCGCGCACGCTCGGTGCTATGGCCTTAAAATTGAGCTTCTTCCACATCACTTCTCCTTATACCTTCCTCGTGCTATAAAAGGCCATGCGTCAAAAAATTCTGTTTTTGAGTTTTCTGCTCGTCGTGTCATGTAGCGGTTATCGCTACACGCAAACAGCAAATCCTTTTGAGCAATACGGCATCGACTCCCTCTCCATTCCGATGTTCTACAACTTTTCCAATCAACCGGAGCTGGCGTCGAGCTTCACCCGCGAAACGTACAAGCTCATGAGTGGTTTCAGCGGCCTCAAGCTGAAGTCGGGCTTCTCGAACTCCACCGACGCCGTGCTCATCGGCATCATCCGCTCGGCGGAGAAAGTCGCGGACACGCTGCGCTCCGAGACGCCACGGGTGGCGAGTGCGGTGGCCCCGCAAGCGGTCGGGAGCAATCGGCCGGAGTTTTACGTCCCCGGTATTACCCGGGTGGCGCTGATGCTTCAGGTCGTGGTGATTAAGCGGCCCACCACTGAGGAGATCGAGCTGTTGCAAAGCGAGCTCGGCACGCGCATCCCGGCGCAGGGAAAAATCCTCTTCAACGAAACCTTCAACCTGAGCGAAGCCTACAACCGCGAGTACCTCGACGGCGAGGCCGTCGGCGTCGTCGGAACGCAGAACGCCGGTGCCCTCCGGCGCACGAAAGAAACTCTCGCGCTCAAGGCAGCCGAGCAGATCCGGGACATGATCATCTATGCCTTCTAGCTGGCAGATCTGGGATTTCTTTCAGTCCTATCCGCGAGGGGCGCTGTCTAGCCTCGAGGGCCTCGTGTTGCTGGAAGCCTTCGACTCACTTTCCCTGCGGCTCATGAAGGACCACCTCGTCGCCGGGCTCGAACACAAACCGCGACTGGTGATGGGAGGGGAGCTCTCCGCGAATTGGGTCGAAGACGAGTTCTTGAGCCTTGGTCTCTTCGGGAACACGGACTCCTTCATCGTCAACCATCCGGACGAAGCCAGTGCCGCGCTCAAGGAAGAACTCCTGCGCGGTGATCTCCTGCTGCAGGGACGCGTGCTCGTGCTCGCGTTCACCAGCGAGAGCGCCTTCCTGAAGAAGGCCCTCAAGTCGGCGCCGCACGCGACGCACGTGAAGCTCGAAGCGCCGCGGTTCTGGGAGACGGCGAAGCTGGTGGACTTCCTCGCCAACTACTTTCGCCTGCCGCTGGCCTTCGAGGCCAAGCAGTACCTGCTGGAGGCGGTGGAGAACGAGTTCGCTCCGCTCTACTCTAGCTTCCGCCTCATCAAGCTCAACTTCCCCGAGGCGCAGCAGGTGACGCTCGAGCAGGTGCGAGACCTCGTGGCCGTCGACCGGTTGGACCAGTTCGCGCTGGCGCGCGAGCTTGGAAAGAAGGCCTGGCCACAGTTCTTCGAGCGCCTGCTTTCCGTCGAGCATGACTTCGACCGCTACCGCCAGCTCTTCCTCTTCCTCCAGTCGCACCTCGCGAAGCTCGCGGACCCGAGCTACCTCGCGGCGAAGAACCGGCTCTCGAAGTACGACCAGGAGATCCAGACCCTGGGACGGAACTGGCAGGTGCGCGAGGCGAGCGACTGCCTGCGGACTCTGCAGCGCTGGGAGATCGCCAGCAAGGCGCGCGATCCGCTCCTGCTCACGGAGCTCCGCCGCTCCCACCTGCTGGCCCTGCGAGGCGGCTGGGGGCCGTCGCTGGTGTCAAAAGTTTAGACGGTCTGCCCCCCCTAAATTCCCGAAACCCCCGGCCGGTCTCTGGCCCCCCCTTTGCAGCGTAGGGGAGGAACCACTGCGACCATTCGCCGGGAGAGCCCCTATGCGTGCTTTGTTAACCTTCATGTTGTTGTCCGCGAGCCTCGGAGCCTGGACACAGGACCAGGTCCTGGTGCGGCTCAACCACGGCGGCGTCGTCGAGCTCATGCGCATGGCCCTGCAGTACAACCAGCGCTCGGAAAACCGTGCTGGCTTCAAGATCCCCGCTGGGGCGTACAGCTTCACGGTGAAGCGCGAGGACCTGGCGAAGAACCCGATCATCGCGATCCTCTCGCAGATCTCCGACGTGAACTTCAACCGCGACTTCCCCTTCCACGTCACGAACTCGGACATCACGGTCCAGGGGAAGATCGACGAATCTAGCCTGCGGACGGCGGTGTCGAACTACACGAACCGAGGCTTCGACCTGCGGGTCTCGCTGACGGTCGACGAAGTGCGGCTGTCGGTGGGGGACATCTCCCTGTGCGAAAGCAAGCGCGGCACGCGCTGCGGGCCCGGTCTCTCGGCGAGCTTCAAGAACAGCAGCGTCGCCCTCCGCCGCGGCAGTAAGATCATCGTCTCGGGCGACTTCCGCGTGAGCTTCGAGGCCGACAAAGCACGGCTGACTCTCGTGCGTGCCACTAGTAACCTCGACAAGGGGCCGCGCCTCGACATCGCCATCGGCCAGGTCGTCGTGCCCCCGATCGCGATCATCATCAATGGCCAGGAGACCCCCCTCGACACCTCCGGAATCCGGGCCGAGCTCATGGCGCGGCGGGAGTTCCTCGCCCAGAAACTCTTAGACTTCGCCGGTGAGTTCATCGCCTCGGACCTCGCGGAGATGGTGAACAAGGCCCTGAAGAACCAGTGCCTGCCGACCCGGCTGCGCCTCATCGAGCTGGGCCGCGAAGACCTTCCGGCCACCAACGGAGGCTACACGAGCGTGCTCACGGCCCAGCGTGGTCGCGTTCCCTACGTCGGTGACCACAAGGAAGTCCCGAGTGTCATGGAACTCCTCCAGCGCGACCTGGCCCAGATCATCAAGTCCGCGAGCTTCGACGTGAACCTCAAGCACATCCGCACGCCCCTCGAGCGCGACCTCGAGCTGCGCGTCGACGGCGCGCTTCGCATGAACCGTCGCGCCTGGGGGCTCCCGCGCACCGTGGGCAATAGCTCGCGCACCCTGCCGGCCCTGAACGTTGACCCACTCCTCGACCGCCGAGACCACCTGGCGATCGTCATCAGCGAGCCGGTGTTCAACGGCGCGCTGAACCTGCTCTCCGATCTGCGGGTGTTCCAGCAGGTGATCGACACGCAGAAAAAGATCAACGGCGTCTACTACGAGTCGGTGAAGCTCCACCTGAAGAGCGGCGCGACCCCGGCCGGTGACCGCCTCTACCTCATCATGAACATGGGCGTGCGTCTGCGCGAGACCGACGCCGACGGAGTCTGGGGCTGGATCAAGCGGACCCTCGCCGTCTGGCTCGAGCGCAACAACAACAACTCGATCCTCTACTTCCCGATCCAGTTCGAGGCCATCCCGCAGCTCGTGCGCGACGGCGAAGGCCACAAGCTGCGCATCCGCATCACCACGCCCTTCGCCTCGGAGACGGCCCTGCGCAACGACTTCGGCTACCCGAGCAACATCACCGCGGCCACCGACGTCGTCCGCAAGACGCTCCTCGAGGAGCTGAAGGGTGCGCTCGGCAACTTCGTCAACAGCGAGTTCGACATGCCGCTGGACGCGTTCCTCGAGCAGAACGGCATAAGCTTCACGCCGAAGTCGATCCGCTTCCTGGACTCCGCGTACCTCATGGTCACCGCCGACTTCAAGAAGCTCGACCTGAAAACGCTCACGCGCGAGCAGAACGACGGGAGCCGCTGTCAGTGAAACGCATTCTAGCACTCCTTCTCGCTCTCCTGATGAGTCACGCTGCACTGGCAGTTCCGGACATCATCATCGATTCGAAGCTCGACTTCGACTGGAGTGATGTGCTGGTGCAGAAGCTGCGCCGGTTGCTGGTGAACAAGGGCCACGGCGATCCCTTCAAGAGCCGCGTCCGCGACGAGGTGACGGTCGCCGACATGCGGGCCTCCGAGCTCAGCTCGGCGGACGCGCGCCGGCTCCTCGAGGACCTCGGGGAAGCGGTCGGACTCAAGCTCCTGAACACGCGCTCGCGCGTCAAGATCAAGAACCTCGCCTACGAGATCGGCAGCGTGAGCACGGAGGTCAAAGCGTCGCACAAGTCGCGCTCGGGCCTCACGGTCGACGCCGACCTCTCCATCCGCAACCTCGTGGTGGACGCGGACGAGGTGAGCCTCATCCTGGAGATCCCCGGAACCGGCGGCGCGACTCCGGTGCTCGAGGTGAAGGTGCTGCGGCCAGTGTTCCGCACCCAGGCCCGCCGCGACCTCATCGTCGGCGCGAGCGTGCAGGTGATCGAGGGGCCCAAGGACATCAGCTTCCAGCTTCTCCACAGTAACTTCTCCTACGTCGCCGACCTCCTGGCGGTCGCGCCGCAGACCCTGAGCCTCACGTACCAAGACCTAGTCGTCCCCGAGGTTGCGGTCCGGGTCGGCACGCGCCAGCTGACCATCGACCCAAGCAAGGTCCGCGCCTTCGTGCGCGAGCGCGACGCCCAGCTCAAGGCGCTCATCATCGAACAACTGCGCGCCAAGCTCAGCGAGAACCTCACGGCGCCGCTGAGCGCACTGCTGGCCGACGTGAAGCTCCCGCGCGAGCACTGGGTGAGCGCGGAGACCGTGGTCAGCCAGTTCAAGATCGGCCGCATCGCCACCAACGAGCGCGACCGCAACCTCGAGGTGTCACTGCCGGCCGACTTCTGCACCAAGAACTCCTTCGACGGCACCGGCGCCGACTGCGTGAACCAGAAGAAGACGCGCACGCCGCCCTCGCTCATCCGGCAGCAGGACCACGCAGAGTCGCTGCGGGCCATGAAGGACGCGCTCTCGAGCGACGCGGTGAACCTCGTCGCGAGCATCTCCGAGGACTACCTCAATAAGCTCCTCGGGGCAACCTACGACGCGGGCCTCTACAATGACATGCTGGCGGAAGCCGGCGCCGGCCTCGGGGACAAGCGCGCCTTCATCCGCCTCGACGAGAAGGGCGACACCGCAACTTTCTACGCCGACGTGGTGTACAAGATCTCCGGCTTCGAGGCCCTCGCCGTGGGCGTGCGCGAGATCCGCTTCCCCCTCGCCATCCGTTGCTCGATGCGCATCGAGCGCCGCTCGAACAACATGCCGGTGCTGCTCATCCGCATGGTCGACGCGGACCTCAGCGACGACGTCCTCCGCAACGGCATCCCCGAACTCGGGCTCGTGTCCACCGTCAATCGCGCTCCGCGCTTCAAAGGCAAGCTCGTCAAAACGATCCAAGGGAAGATGAAGAACTTCCTCGGGAAAGACGTCGTGAGCTTGCTCTACCCGGAGTTCAAGGGCCTGGGCCTCGAGACCATCAACTTCAAGTCGGATGGCCACGGCCGCCTCGGCGCCGAAGTTCGCCTCGAAGAACTGCTTCAGAGTGCGGAGTAACTAGACCGTCGCCTGCGCCTGGATGAAGGAGTAGAAGAACACGGCGTTCGGGTCCCGCGCGACGGCGCGGAGCTCTTTCTCCGCAGCGGTGACCACCTCCTGCTCGACGTACTTGGCCGCGACGAGCGCGTCCGCACCGGAGAGCAGCAGCTCGGTCCAGTAGTCGATGGCTTCTTTGCGCTGGGCGGGGACGCGATTGTCGAAGTGCCAGGTTTTGACCTCGGTGCGCACGTCGCGGTAGCCGCCAGCGGTGAGCAGGTTGCCGAGTTTGGCGCCGACGAAGGGGTCGCCGGCCTGGTCGTGCTGGAAGTCGTTGAAGGCCATCCAGTACTTCCAGACATTGGGAGAGTAGGGGTCGAGGAAGAAAGAGGAGTTCATCACTTCGGTGATGGTGATGCGCGCGCCCGGGCGCAGCACGCGGCGGACTTCGCTCAGCACCTTGGCGGGGCTCGGAACGTGCTCGAGGAGCCAGCAGATGAAAGCGCCGTCGTAGCTCTGGTTGTCGAGCCGGAGGTCGTCGGCCGACATGTGGTGCAGCTCCCAGCGCTCTTTCGCCCAGGAGAGTTTCTCGAGGTTCTTCTGCGCGGCCGCCAGCTGCTGCGGGTTCAGGTCGACGCCGGTGATGTGGAGCTTCGGGTAGCGGCGCAGGAGGATCTCGGTCTGCGCGCCGACGCCGCAGCCGATTTCGAGCAGACGTTTTCCTTCGCCGAGGTTGAGGTTGCCGTAGACGGTCTGCTCCGCGAAGAGCGCTTGAGAGCGCAGGCGGGCCTGTTCTTTTTCGGAGAAGCCGTGGAGGTAGGGGAAGTTGTTTTCGCTCATGGAAGGGATTTAAACAGATTTCGCTGCGTAAAACATGTCGCGCAGAGAAATACCGGTGGCGTAGTTACCGAAGAGCACCAGGCCAGGGCTTTGGCCGAGCTCCCTCCTCAGACTTGCCACGGCCCGGGCGCGCGCGCCGTCGTAGAGCGGCAGGCCCCTCTCCCAGGAGTGTGTTGAGCTGCTTGCGGGCCTCTGCCAGCCGAGCCGCTGGAGGTCCTGCTGCACGCGCTCTTCGGCATGCGTGTGTCCCTGGAGGATGAAGGTGCGGCCGATGCGGTGAGGAAAGATCTCCGTGTTGAAGAGCACGCCGAGGCTTTCGATGTTCTGCTGGCGCGGGAAAAGCAGGCCGAAGGTCTTGTGAGTCAGTTGGTCCGCAGGCATGTCGGCCGTGACGGAGCTCACCGGGAGGTAGCGGACGCGACGCAGTTCTGCGGCGAGCGTTGGTTTGTGCGCGCCCAGGAGCTCGGCCGCGGCCTGCGCATCGGTGCACAGGATGGTGTTCGGGCGCAGCTCGAAGTTGTGGTGGTTGAGGTGGATCTCCGGCGCCAGCGCTTGCGCCAGCGCATCGACGAGCTCCTGCATGCCACCAGCGAAACTCAAAGAGCGCGCCCTGGGCCCTCTGAGGGACTTGAGGGTTTTGAGGTAGCGCTGGCCGCCCTCGAGCTCGGGCCAGAGGCTCTTCATGGTGAGCTGCTCGGCGCCGACGGCGTAGATCCCTTGCAGGGCGGGGGAGAGCAGGTCCTCGACGTGAGTTCCCAGGAGAGGACGGAAGAACTCGGCGAGCGTGGTGTCGTCGGAAATCGGCGGCGCTTTTTTAAGGAGCCGCGGCACCAGTTTCAGGACGGAAGAGAGAGAGAGCGGCGCCTCGGGCCTCTTGCGCCAGATGCGGCGCTTGAGCTTCGGAGTCGCCGGCACAATCTTGAGCGCGAGCTCTTGAGTAAGAAAATCTTCGATCTCTTGCGTGGCGTAGATGGCGTTGGGGCCTTCTTCGATGACGCCGCGGGGGGTCTGGTGGGAGCGGATCTTCCCGCCGACGCGCTCGGCGCGCTCGTAGAGGTGAACGCGGTAGTTCTTTTTTTTGAGAAAGTAGGCGATCAGAAGGCCCGCGATCCCCGCGCCGTAGATGTGCACATCTTGGTAGCGAGGATCGAGGCTTCCGATAGGTGCTTTCATTTCAAGAGCGTCTGCAGCTCTCCGCTTTGGTACATCGCCGTGACGATGTCATTGCCGCCCACCAGCTGGCCATCGACGTAGAGCTGGGGGTAGGTCGGCCAGTTAGAGAATTCCTTGAGCCCCTGGCGGATGTCGGCGTCGCTGAGGATGTTGAAGGTCTTGAAGCTCACGCCGAGCTGCTTGAGGATGCCCGAGGTGTTCGCCGAGAAGCCGCACTGGGGCATGTCGCAGTTGCCTTTCATGAAGAGCACCACGCGGTCAGCTTTGATGAGGGCTTCGATCTGTTCCTTGAGGGGTTTGGTCTTGTCGGCCGCAGCGATTTCGTTGGCGGCGGTCTGGATGACGTGGAAGGGGTTCATGCTATTCTCCTTGGTACTTGTCCAGGGTCATGGTGTTGAGTTTCACCGCGTGCACCGGGCCCGCGAGTGCTTCTTTAAGAATATCCATAATCATGCGGTGCTGCTGCAGGAGCATTTTGCCTTTGAAGGCGTCGCTGGCCACGGTGATCTCGAGGTGGTCGCGGGTGCCGGTCATGTCGCTGACCTGGATCTTGGCGTCCGTGAGCTGCGACTTGATGAGAGATTCGACGAGAGCAAGATTATCCATGTGGTCTCCTTAGGGGGCTTCCGTCACGGCGAGGAAACTCGTGACAAGGGTCGCGACTCGTAGCGCGAGCGTGGTGTATCCCAGCACTTTGTGGCGTTTCTGAAGTTTGTAATCTCCGGCGAGAACTTTTCTCCCGGTGAGCACCATCGCGATGTAAAAGAGCACCGTCGTGACCGCGATCGAAACGTGAACGTTGAGGAGCAAGGGGTTCGTCACGGCCTTGGAGGCTTTGAGAATGGCGCTGCGCGAGAGTTCAATCTGCAGAATGAGGAGCACGTCCCAGAGCATGGCGGTGGCCATAATCTTCACGTGCTTAAGGCGCTGGCGGTGGCTGGCCACGCCGTAGAGCATAAGAGCGACGATCGCAAAAGACTGCAACTGCATCAGCCAGGTCGGCATAAGTCGTTTTCCTTTTCAGACAGAATAGTTAGCATAGGTCTTCTTCAATGTCCCCATTGGGACGGAGCGCAAAATGAGTTTAGGCAAATGGGCCGTCATCGATATTGAAACCACTGGGATTAACCCGATGGACGACGACATCATCGATCTAGGCTACTGGCAGTTCGATGGAACGAAACTTGAACGAAAGTTCACCAGCTTGGTGCGTTCGGATAAAGTCATCAGTCCCTTCATCCAGAAGCTCACCGGCATCACGCCCAAGATGGTGGCGCGCGCCCCCCTGTGGGACCAGGTGGAGGTCGACCTGCTGGAGCTCGAGAAGCACGCCCTGATCGCCCACAATGCTGCCTTCGAGGAGAAGTTCCTCAAGCGCTACTTCGACCGTGTGGACAAGTCGAGCGAGCGGGAGTCCTTCCAGGATTCGATCTTGTACCTCGGACTGCTTTTCCCCGGTGCGGGCCAGCTGAACCTCGAGAGCTTCATCCAGCGCTTCGGCATCGCCGAGCGCGAGGAGCATCGCGGAGAGGCGGACGCGCGGGATCTCTTGAAGGTCCTCGTGGCGGCCACCGCCCTTACCTGGAAACGACGGGGCTGGCGCCTGAAACTCAGCGAGGTCTTCGGCGAGTTCTCCGACGAGTTCTGGTTCAAGCGTTTCTTCTTCCTCTCGTGGGAGGAGCTGATGGACCTTGCCGAGGCCTGCGCCCTGGACGTCGGCGCGGCGCTGGAAGCGTTTGCTCAGTCTGAGGCCAGGCCGGTCGTGGTGACCCCCGAGGCCCAGGGCCCGGGAGTCCCGCGCCAGTTCACCGGAGAGGTGATCCGCACTTTCCTCGCTGACGAAGAGGCCCGCAAGGCACAGGTGCCGGGCTACCGGGCGCGTCAGTCGCAGATCGACATGGCCCTGCGGGTGGGGCAGGCCTTCAAGAACCGCATCCACGCGCTGATCCAGGCGCCCACGGGAACGGGCAAGACCCTCGGGTACCTCCTGCCGGCGACGCTCTTCTCGCTCACGGAGCGCCAGCAGGTGCTGGTGGCCACGGGCACGAAGACGCTGCAGGACCAGGTGATGACCAAGGACGTCCCGCAGCTGCGGCAGATGCTGCAGCTGCCGGAGTCGGATTTCAAGATCACGCGGCTGGTGGGCTCGAACAATCACCTCTGCGAGCTCTTGTTTCGCGACGACAAGGAGCAGGGCAATCTCCTCGAGAACACGGGCTTCGGCGCGCAGTACGCGCGCGCCTACTTCGACCTGCTCTTTCACCACAACGCGGACGCCGCCTACGACGACAAGTTCACCCGCGAGCACGTGCCCTTCATCCTCAAGAAACTTATCCCCGAGCTCGGCGAGCGCGACGGAGAGCTGGCGGTGGACTACCGGGCCTGCGTGGGGTCCCAGTGTCCCTTCGTGCTGAGCTGCTCGTACGTGCAGGGCCTGCGCGAGGCCAAGGAGGCCCAGCTCATCGTCGGCAACCACGCCATGCTGATGGCCTGGCCACGGAGCTTCCCGCGGCCCACGCACATCGTGGTGGACGAGGCCCACAAGATCGAGGGCGAGGCGACGCGCGCCTTCACCGTGGAGATGTCGGACCAGACGGTGGAGTCGCTCCTCAAGCTCCAGCCCCAGGGCATCGGCGCTCTGCTCTACCTGCTCTCCACGCTGCCCGAGGGCCAGATCCGGGAAGCCGACTTCGCGCACCTGCGAGAGCAGGGCCAGTTCGCCCTGCGCATGGCCCGCGACCACGTGGCGCCGCTCCTGCAGGTGCTCGAGGCACTCTTCAAGAAGTCGCCGAACTACCATCCCGTGCATCTCAATGAATTACCTTTCCCGTCGCGCGAGCGCGCCAACGATGCGCTCCTCGTGCAGCTCCTCAACCACCTCGAGAGCCTCTCGCAGATCTGGAGCGACCTCTACGCGCTGCTGCTGCCGCACTTCGAGCGCTGGGACAAGAAGGAGTTCGACGAGGACAAGAACAAGATGAAGGCCTGGGCCATCTTCGAGAGCTACTGGGGGCAGCTGGAGAAGCACACCCAGGCGCTGGTGCACTTCCTCAAGCCGCCGCAGCTGTGGGTCACGGCGCTGAAGTTCAGCGAGGAGGCGGGCTGGGTGATCGAGAGCGCGCCCATTGACGTTGGCTCCGTGCTGCACAAAGGGCTGCTGGAGACCGCCGAGGCGGTGGTCTACACCTCGGCCACACTCGCCAACGACAAGGGCGACGCCGGCACGCTCGGCGTCGAGTGGATGACGGGCTACGCCTACCTGCCCCAGGAAAAACGCTTTAAGTCCGGGCTCTACCTTCCTCCCACCTTCGACTACGCCAACCGCGCCAAAGTCTTTCTCGTGAACGACACGCGGGCCATCGGCGACATGCAGTTCGTGCCGGAGTTCCTCGCGCCGCTGATCCCGGTGGTGAAGGACTTGGGCGGCCGCACGCTCTTCCTCTTCTCGGCCCGCGTGCGCTTCGAGCTGGCCG
>DAIPJL010000142.1:0-8060 GCA_036770305.1 Bacteriovoracaceae bacterium
TCATCTGGGTGCGCAAGGAACTCGACCCGCTCACGCAGATCTACACCGCGGGCCACGAGGTGATCCACTACCACCAGATCGAAGAGACCACGCGCATGGAGGCCCAGGCCCTCTCTGACGGCGCCATCGCCCAGGCCTACTTCCTGAACTTCTACGGAAACTTCCTCGGCGTCTCGAACGCTTCGCTGGAGAACCTCTCGCTCGACATCGCCGTCGAGCGCCAGCCGCTCTACGGCCTGGCCGACCGCATGGTGCCGCACTTCTTCTCGGAAGTGGTGAGCGAGGTGCGCACCTCCATCAACCAGGGCGGCGAAGCCTACAACACCGTGCTCAACAAGTACGGCTCGCTCTTCGGCTACATGATGCCGAACTCGGCGCAGGTGCGGGTGAAGGCCCTCCAGGAGATCCTGCCGGCCCTCGAGAACGCCAAGAACATCCGCTTCGCCAAGGAGCTGGGCCTCTTGGTGGACTGGGACGAAGTGCGCTCGGCCCTCCCGGCCGCCAACGACGCCCAGGTGAAGATGTACGCACCGAAGATCGAGCGCGCCATCAAGTCGGCGAAGATCGACTACCAGGCCCTCATCGCCATCGGCAACCACCAGTTCTACGGTGTCTCCTTCGGCCAGAAGATTCCGGCCCGGGAAACACTGCGCCTGCGGCCGATCCTCGGGGTCGTGAGCCTCGGGAGCAGCTACAACCAAACGCAACAGCAGCAGCAACAGTAAGGAAGCGCCATGGAGACCACGCAAAACGAACGCGCCCCGCAGCTCTCGGAGGGACTGAAGTTCCTCCTGACGGAGTCGCACGCGCAGCTCTTCGACGTCGCCGCGGAGCTGCTGCGCGACGGCGGCGCCGCGAAGCTCGGAGTGAAGGAGAAAGTCCGCTGGATCCAGCGCGAAGGCGTCGGCACCGGCTTCCGCTACCTCTCAAACGACTGGATCCAGGGCCACTGGCTCCTGAGCTTTCTCCCCGAGGGCGGCTTCTGCGTCCACCGCTCTTTCGCGCAGGACGGCCTCGTCAGCGAATTCTGGGACCTCTATGATGCTCGCGGCGAGCTGACGTCGACGCACCTCGAAGCCCCAACGAGTGTGTCGGCACAGGAGGCGATGGAGATGGAGCTTAGCTGTCCATTGCTTGATCTATTTTACAACTTCCTCGCTCACGAGTACGGCCGCGCCTCCGCCGGCACCGGCGCGTCCACTGACATGGTTCACGCCGTAGAGCGCTTCCTGCGCAAGGTGAACGCCGAGCACGTCCGCGAGCGACGCCGGGACCCGCTGATCCGCCACGTGTTCCACAAGATGCTCATCCTCGAGGCCGACCCGGTGCTGACCTGGGACGAGCGCCAGCTGGTGTACTCCGGCCTGATGGACGGCCTCAAGCGCGTGCTCAAGGTCAAGCGCCGCGCCCTTGGCCGCGGCGCCCTCATCCAGAACATCGAGTTCCTGCGCCTGCGCTGGGCCTCCTTCGCCCGGCGCTTCAAGATGCGCCCGCTGAACAACGCCTGGGGCCTCTTCTACCAGCACACCATTTCGAAAATCATCTGGTTCGTCCAGACCGTGAAGGGCAACCTCGGCTACTCCGTGGCCCTCGCCGTCTACGGCCCCTTCACCTACTACTTCATCACCATGCCCATGAACCCCCACGCCATGCAGGCGGTGGGCACCGTGCGCTCGACCTACCTCGACCTCAAGTCATCGCTGAGCTCGGTGGGCGAGCTGCTGCAAAGGCCCCAGGCCCCGGAGGAGAACATCAGCCTCGCGGCACCCGCGACGACGATCGTCGAGGCCTCGGCTCCGCTCAACGCCGCCCCCACCACGGCCTCGACCGCTCCAGCGGCTCCAACCCCGAACGGCTTCATCGGGGTCTCCGAGGTGACTCGGCCCAGCGAGGCGGCCTATCCGCTGCAGATCGCCGGCAAGCGCGTGGACGCCATGGCCCGCTACCTCAACTTCGTGCTCACCCCGGACGTTCCGGCGGTGGACCAGGTGCCCTGGCGCGAGCGCATGGGGAACTTCAAGCAGATGCAGATCGCCTACGAGGAGGCCCTCGAGTTCGCGCCGCGCCTGGGCCGCCTCGAGCAGCTCGAGACGCAGTACAACTTTCCCATGGTCGTCGAAAGCGCCTGGGAGGAGATGGAGCGCTACAACAACCGCATCTTCAAGATCCGCCAGAAGGAGCAGAACCTCTCGGCGCGCATGAAGCAGTACCTCACCAACGAGGTGAACCGCACACAGCAGCTCGAGCTCTACCTTTGGGATCGCCTGGCGCGCTTCATCCTCGACCAGCCCTACGTCATGCTCGACCAGGACCGGGAGCAGAGGCGCAGCGACTACTACGTTGGCCGTGCCTTCGTGTTCATGGAGGAGATGACCCAGATCCTCGGCTGGCGCTACCCGGACTTCAAGAAGCCGCACGGCTACGAGAAGATCACCGAGGCCGCCGACCGCTACAAGAAAGAACGCAAAGAGCTCGGCAACATCCTCTCGAACCTCAAGGCCAACTCCGACCTCTTCCGGCAGAAGGACGCCTACTCCACGGCAGAGTTCCGCGCCTACATGAAGCGCCAGTGGGAGATCCTCTACCTGCAGAACGCCAAGGTCGAAGAGGCCTCGAACAACGGCCTCAACATGTACATCTGGAGCGTCCGCAACACCGTCTGGTGCCTCCAGTCGCTCTACTCGGCGAAGCGCCAGGAGCTCGAGCTCTTGATCGAACGCGACCTCACGGGCCAGCTCGACGGACTCTCGCAGACCGAACTGGCGAAGACCGAGATGCTGCAGGAGACCCTCTTTCACAACCTCACCCTCGAGTGGGTCGGCGTGCGCGAGGAGATCGGCAACCATCTGGCCAAGGACATCGAAACGGCCCAGCGTAAGGTCGTCATCGAGAACCTGAAAGAGTCCCTCAGCGATCGCGCGAAGATCCTCAACCAGCTTCCGATCCAGGCCCAGGCCGGCCGATGAAAAGTCTGCGGGCCCTCTTCCTGGCGCTGGCGCTGCCGGCGGCTTCGTTCGCGCAGACGGGAAACCAGACGCGCTTCGAAGACAAGAGCTTCTGGAAGAAGCTCTCCCAGGACTTCACTTTTTCTTACTACGTCGCTCTCATGGGACCTTCGCCGGCGCTGCCGGCGGACCAGACCTACAACGTCTTCCTCGAGGGCAAGGCCCCGCTGCAGACCTTCCACGCGGTGAACGTGCGCTACCAGTTCCTTCCGGACTGGGCGGTGGGCGTCTCCCAGACCGGGGTCATGCACCACTCGGGGCCAGTGACGACCGAGGAGGGCTTCGTCAACGGCAACGAGAACTCGCTCTTCAACCCGCAGGTCTACGTCGCACTCCCGGGACTCTTCCTCTCGAAGGCCACCATCTGGCACACCCTCGCCGTGGAGCTCTCTAACACCGAGGGGTCGAAGCAGAACAACATGCACTATGGCCTGGTGCTCTCCCAGGCCATCTCCCTGCGCCTGCCCCCGGGGCGCCTCTCGGCCGGCTGGCTCTCACAGGTCTACCGCTACCACTACCGCCAGCGCACGCTACCGCCGCCCTTCCCGGGGGGGCTTCCGACGCCGCTGCAGACCACGCTCGTCACCACAGGGCCCTACGTGAACTACCAGCTCGCGCCGCGCTGGCAGTCCGCCACCAACCTCTCCTTCGACTGGGACCAGCGAGGCAAGCAGACCGACAAGTGGGAGTTCAACAACAACCTGCCGGATCGCTTCCGCACCGCCGTGAACTACTTCTTCCAGACGAAGCCCTTCACCCACGTCGGCGTGTACCTGCAGACGCTGACGAAGCCGTCGATGGACACGACCATCTTCGGCGTCGACCTCTCGCTGCGCTTCTAGCGCTTAGATCTCTTTCGCCAGCTCCTTGACGTTTTCGACGAGCTCGAGCATCGACTTCGAGGACTCGAGCACACCCTGCGCGCCGACGTAGTTCTGCTCAGCCGCGTTGGTGATCCCGCGGAAGGTCTCGACGACGCTGCTCACGGATTTGTCCGAGGCCTGCACCACGCGGGCGACCTCGTTGGTGACGGCGGTTTGCTCCTCGACGGCCGTGGCGATGCTACCGGCCACGCCGCTGATGTCGTTAACCACTTTCTGGATCTGGTCGATGGCGCTGATGGCACTCGCGGTGGAGTCCTGGATGGCGCGGATCTTATTACCGATGTCCTCGGTGGCCTTGGCGGTTTGCTTGGCGAGCTCTTTGACCTCGTTGGCGACCACCGAGAAGCCCTTGCCGGCCTCGCCGGCGCGCGCCGCTTCGATCGTCGCGTTGAGCGCCAGCAGGTTCGTCTGCTGGGCGATCGAGCTGATCACCTTGATCACGTTGCCGATCTCCACCGATGCCTTGCCGAGCTCGGTGACGGTGGAGTTCGCGTCGGTGGTCTGCTGGAGGGCCTCCTTGCTCATGCGCGCGGCCTCCGAGGACGAGCGCGCGATCTCCTTGATCGAGGCCACCATCTCCTCCGTGGAAGCGGCCATCGTGCGCACGCCGTCGGCGACGTTCTCCGCGTCGTGGGTGGCGCTCTTGGAGTCCTCGGTGGTCTTGAGCGTACTGTGGGACATGTCCTCGGCGGTCTTCGAGAGGTCCTGGGCGGACTTGCCCAGCACCGTGGTGAGCGTGTCGAGGAGGTTCACCTTCTTCGTCACCACGTCCCAGACGACCATGGGGCCTGTGTAGTTGCCCTTCGAGTCGCGCATCGCCGTGACGTAGAGGTCGAGCTTCTCCTCGCCGATGGTGATCATGGCCCGGTGCGGAAGGTTGTTCTCGTTGGAGATCAGCTTGCGCTGGTGGGCCGGGTTGCGGTGGAAGACGTCGAAGCTCGCGCCCTTGACCTTGTCGGCCTTGATCGGCAGGTAGCGCTCGATGCTCTTGAGCGTCGTCAGCGACTTCGGGTTGAGGTACGTGATCGTGCCGTTGAGGTCGCAGCACATGACGTTCATCGGCGCGTTTTCCATCATCGAGGTCACGCGGGCGTTCTCGTCGCGGATGACGAGCTTCTCCGTCACTACTTCCCAGTTCACCATGGTCCCGACGTACTCCTGGTCCTCGGAGTAGATGGCGCTCACCAGGAGCTCGAGCTGCTCCGGCCCGACGTGGATCACCGAGGTGATCGGCAGGTTCTTCGGGTTCCCGAGGAGCTTCTGCTGGTGCGCGGGGTTCTTGTGGAAGATGTCGATCTTCGAGCCGATGACCTTGTCGACGCTGATGGGCAGGTGCGCCTCGATGCTCCGGAGCGTCTTCTCGCTGGAGGGGTTCATGTAGCGGATGACGAGGTCCCGGTCGCAGAACATGATGTTGCTGGGAGAGTTCTCCAGCAGCCCCATCACGGCGTCGATGGATTGGAAGTAGCTTTCTTTTTTCAATTCGCGGACTGCGCCCATGTATCCCCCAGCGGTGCTAGTTTGGTTCCTGTGATAAGCCTAAGGCCTATCGGAACAGAAACCCTGAGGGATGTCAGGAAGTGCTCAAACTGAAAACTAACCCTTTTCAGAGTTTTCAGTTTGTAAACTTCCGCCAACATAAGGCCCCCGCACCTCATACTTAGGGCGCGGGGCCTAAGACACTGCAGGGCCCTAGCGCTTGTGCGTCGACAGGATCCCCTTGAGGCGCTCGGCCAGGGCGGAAAGGTCTGCCGAGGAGGTCAGCGTCAGGTCGCACTTCTTCTCGCTCTCGGAGGCCGCCTGGGACACACTCTTGATGGTGTGGGCGATGCGCTCCATGCCCTTCTTCGAGTCGCCGATGATCCGCGAGACCTCGTTGGTGGTGGCGGTCTGCTCCTCCACCGCCGCCGCGATGGCGCCGGAGATGGAGTTGAGCTTCTCCATGGCCTTGGAGATGCCGCCGATGGCGTCGACGGCGCCCTGGGTGTCCTTCTGGATGGCGCCGATCTTGTTGGTGATGTCCTCGGTCGCCTTGGCGGTCTGCTTGGCGAGCTCTTTGACCTCGTTGGCGACCACCGAGAAGCCCTTGCCGGCCTCGCCGGCGCGCGCCGCTTCGATCGTCGCGTTGAGCGCCAGCAGGTTCGTCTGCTGGGCGATCGAGCTGATCACCTTGATCACGTTGCCGATCTCCTGCGAGCTCACGCCGAGCTGCTGGATCGTCTTGTTCGTGTCCAGCGCGCTGGCGAGGGTGCTGTGGGACATCTCGGCGGACTCGCTCGAGGAGCGGGCGATCTCGCGGATCGACGCGACCATTTCCTCGGTCGAGGCGGCGAGGGTCTGGATGGCGATGAAGATCTCGTCGGAGGCGATGGTCGCGACGTTCGAGTCCGTGGCCGTCTTCTTGGCGTTGGCGGTCATGTCGGTGGCGTTGGTCTTGAGCTCGGCGGCGCTCTGGGCGAGCTGCACCGAGGACTCGGCGATGGCGTCGATCATGGTCCGGAGCGGCGTGATGTCGGAGGCGAACTTCACCACCTTGTAGGGTTTGCCGTTGAGGTCGAGGATCGGGTTGTAGGAGGCGCTGATCCACACCACCCGGCCGCCCTTGCCGACGCGGCGGTACTCGCCGGAGTCGTACTGGCCGCTGCGAAGCTTCTCCCAGAACGCCTGGTACGCCCGCGAGGATGCGGTGCCCTCGTCACAGAACATGCTGTGGTGCTTGCCCTGGATCTCGGCGAGTGAGTAGCCCAGCGTCATGAGGAAGTTCTCGTTGGCGCTGATGATGGAGCCGTCCATGTTGAACTCGATCACCGCCTGCGCCTTCGACACCGCGTCGAGGGTCGAGGAGAACTCGAGGTTCTTGAGCTTCTCGCGGGTGATGTCAGTGGCGAACTTGATGACCTTCACGAGCTTGCCCTGGTTATCGAACACGGGGTTGTAGGAGGCGTTGATCCACAGCTCGCTGCCGTCCTTCTTGATGCGTTTGTACTCGCCGGTGTCGAACTCCCCGCGGTTGAGCTTCTCCCAGAAGCGGCGGTACTCGAGGGACTCGCGCACGTCGTCGGTGCAGAAGATGCGGTGGTGCTTACCCTGGATCTCCTCGAGCCGGTAGCCCAGCGCGCGGCAGAAGTTCTCGTTGGCACGCAGGATGCGGCCCGAGAGGTCGAACTCGATGATCGCCTGGACCTTGTCGATCGCCTGGTAGATCGACTCGAGCTCCTTGAGCCGGAGGTCTTCGTTTTGAACATCATCTGCTTGCTGCTTGAGGGCGTGAGACATGGGTGCTCCTTATGGACGGTCCGCGTTTGCCTGCTTATCGGTTAAGCATAAGGCCGCCCGGGGCTGAAATTTAGCTTGTGGCCCTTAAGAAAGGCGGAAGGAGCATCTGTCGCGGATTAAAATTAAGTCAGAAGAAAGTGATATTCGTCAGTTGCTGAGAGTAACTTCGCGAGTTCGTTGTTGCGGCGGAGTTAAGAAAGTCTTTTCACTGCGGAAACGACGAGGGCCTTCTGTGCCCTTTTCAACACAGAAGGCCCGGGTATTCCAAATCCGATTGGCGGCTAGAAGAGAACGATGCCGCCGGTCTCCCAGTCGCTACCGTGGCCGCGCTCCGGGAAATCGCTGTCGCTGTACCACCCACCGATGTCCCGGTGATGGTCACCGTCATCGGCCCAGCGCTCCCAGTAACCTGGTGAGCGGTAGTCGTCGCCCTCGCTCACGTGGGATGCGGGACGAATGCGGTCACGGCAAGCAGCGCCCGTTGCCGTGAGCTTACAGCTGGTGAAGAAGGCCCGTGCCTTCGTCTCCTGAAGCTTGCAGCGGCGAGGGCCGCAGGCGTAGTAGGCGTCGTGAACCTGGAACACCTGAGTCCCCCAGCGCGTGATCAGTCGACCCCGGTAGAGCTCGGTGCTCTGGATGAACTTCAAAGTCTCGGACTGGAAGAAGACCTTGTGGCCAGCGACCCGAGTGAGCCGCGGCGGCGTCTGCGCCAGCGCCGAAAATGATAAAATCGCTAACAGAAGTGCTAGAGTAAAACGCATGGAAGCTCCCTTGTTGAGCGACTTATAGCAACTCCGGAGCGCATCCTCACTAAGAGAAATTTACACACCAGCATCCCCCCCGGGGCCCTTCGTGGCAGACTCCCGCAACTTCGGAGGTTCGCCATGATTGCACC
>DAIPJL010000143.1:0-8022 GCA_036770305.1 Bacteriovoracaceae bacterium
AAGCCGTGGCGCTCTACAAAAAGTACCTCGCGCTCAGGCCCCACGACACGAGCATCCTGAGTCGCCTGGTGCAGGCGCTCTTTCTGAAGGAGCGCTTCGACGAGGTCATTCCCTACGCCGAACGGCTGGTGGACCTCGAGCCGGAGGACCTCAACCTGCGCGTTAAGCTCGGCATCCTCTACACGGACGCCAAGCACTACGACAAGGCCATCTCGGTGTTCCACGAGCTGCTTCAGCAGGTTCCGGGCTCCGACAAGATTCTCTATTACCTAGGAGCGATCCACCAGGAACTCAGCAAGTTCGAACTGGCCATCGACTACTTCACACGCATCCCCACCAGTAGCGGTCTCTACCAGGACTCGAGCTTCCAGGTGGCGAACATGCTTGGTGCGCTGGCGCAGGTCGAGCACTCGGCCGGGGTCAAAGACGGCGCGAGCGCCCAGCGCTTCCTGGCGCACGTTTCGAGCAAGCTGCAGGAGTTCCCCGAGCTCAAGGTCGAGCTGCGCGTCCTCGAGGCCGGATTCTTCGAAGCCACCGAACGCGACACGCAGGCGGTGGCGAGCCTCAAGAGCGTCGCGCACGAGAAGAGCTTCGGCGTCCAGCACCAGTACTACCTCGCGGGCCTGCTGGAAAAAGTGAAGGACTACGAGGCGGCGACGGCGCTCATCATGGGCATCCTCGAGAAGGACCCCAAGAACGCCCACGCGTGGAACTTCATCGGTTACTCGCTCCTCGAACGGGGCCACTCCCCGGAGGAAGCGCTGCCCTACATCGAGAAGGCCCTCGCGCTCTCGCCGGACGACGGCTACATCCGCGACTCGCTGGGCTGGTACTACTTCAAAACGGGCCGGCTGAAGGAAGCCCTCGCGGAGCTGAACTTCGCCTTCGAGAAGGTGCCCGATGACGTCGTCATCGCGAAGCACCTCGCGCTCATCCATAAGGACATGAAAAACTTCAGCAAGGCGCGCAGCTACCTTCAGCACGCCCTGAAGAATGCGCGCATGCGCTCGGAGCAGAGGGAGATCGCGAGTGTGCTCGAGCTGCTCGAGGGTGACCGCACACCTGCGTCCGTGGTCAAAGACGACCACTGAGAACTTCGCTTGCCGGTGACCGGTCCTTAGCGCATCATACTTTCGATGCGCTTTTTTTTCATCGCTCTCCTCACGTTGCACTTTTCCGGGTGCGCCACGCCGGTGCGCAAAGACCAACGCTTCCCGCAGCTCTGGAAGCGGGTGAGCTTCAGCGGTAAGGGGAAGGCGCGGCTCGAGGTTCCCCCGCAGTCCTGGGTGTTTTCCTTCGAAGCCGAGTTCGAGCAGAAGGGCTGGGAGGCCGGCATCCTCATCCCCACTCAGGGCGAAGAGGTGATCCGTTTTCCCGGACTAGACCAGCCGCGACCCTTGCAGCTCGCGGGCCCGGGGGATTTTCGTTACCGCGTCGAACAGGCGCTGCGCGAGGCTAACCAGAAAAACCGCTGGGGTCATCCGTCCATCGGACAGGACTATGTGCGGGCCTTGCATCATCTGCTTCGCTGGGCCTATGCCGAAGAGCTGCGTTTGGATCCCGACTGCCGTGAGGAGAAGCCCGACGAGTGGTCATGCGAGCGCGACGGCTTCCAATCGAGCTGGAATTGGGTGGTAGACAAAGAAGAATTTATTGGGGTTTTCGCTTTGCGCCCAAAATGGAAAATGCGCGTTGTGTTTAAAAATCTTACTGCGGATAAATTCGCCCGCATCACTCTAGAAATGGTGCGTGAGGGGGAGTTTCGTGAAAATGTTGAGCTGCGGCAAGAGTTCTTTTTTCGCTAAGCGCATCTGAGTGAGGGTCAAACTGCACCTCTTGTCGCTCGACACTTCTTTTTATAGTCAGTTCCCTCTACTGCTCATAATATAGAGCGATTTCAATACGATCACATCGTAACCTTGAGGAGTCGGACCATGTCCACGCGTTTCATTGTTCCAGTGCTTGCCCTCTTGCTCACTGCTTTCGGCTGTAGCCGCGAGCAAAACTTCGACGAAAAAGTACTCAACTTGATTAGTCCAGCGGAGATCAAGGGCTTCGACCCGATCTACGCTGCGGATCTCTACGCGTCGAACGAGATCAGCAAGGTCTACGAAGGCCTGCTCGAGTTCCACTACCTCAAGCGGCCCTACGAGCTGACGCCGAACCTCGTCGAGGCGATGCCCGAAGTCTCGAAGGATGGCCTGACCTACACCTTCAAGCTCAAGCGCGGGATCATGTTCCATGACAGCAAGGCCTTCGCCAACGGCAAGGGCCGGGAGATGAAGGCCAGTGACGTGGTTTACTCGATCCGCCGCCTCGCCGATCCGAAGCTCCAGTCCACCGGCTGGTGGCTGCTGGATGGCAAGATCGCGGGCCTCAACGAGTGGCGCGACAAGTACGCCTCCGCAGAAAAAGTGAACTACGATGAGCCGGTCGCGGGCCTCGTCGCGACGGATGACTACACTGTGCAGTTCAAGCTCGTACAGCCCTTCCCGCAGTTCCTCTACGCTCTCGCGATGCCCTTCACCTTTGTCGTCGCCAAAGAAGTCGTCGAGACCTTCGGCCCCGAGTTCCAGAACAACCCTGTCGGAACCGGTCCCTTCGTTCTGCCCTACTTCAACAACTCGAACCGCATCGTGTACACCAAGAACCCGGCCTTCCGGGAGAAGTTCTTCCCCACGGAAGGCGAAGAGGGTGACGAGGCGAAAGGCCTCCTCGCCGACGCCGGCAAGCGCCTTCCGCTGGTGGACAAGATCATCGTCAACATCATGAAGGAGTCGCAGCCGCAGTGGCTGAACTTCCAGAAGGGCCTCGCTGACATCATGTCGGTGCCGAAGGACAACTTCGACCAGGCCATCAAAGACGGGAAGCTCGCTCCGGAGATGGAGAAGAAGGGCATCCGCCTGTCAATGACGCCGGCCCTCGATGTGACCTACATCGCCTTCAACCACGAAGACCCACTCTTCAAGAATAACCTCAAGCTGCGCCAGGCGATGTCGCTGGCGTACAACCACGAGGAGTCGAACAAGCTCTTCTACAACAACACGGCGATGACCGCGCAGTCGATCGTCCCGCCGGGCATCGCGGGCCACAAGAAGGACTACAAGAACCCGAACGTCGGCCGCGACCTCGAGCGCGCCAAGAAGCTCCTCGCCGAAGCGGGCTACCCGGAGGGCAAGGGCCTGCCGGAACTCTCGTACGAAACGCTCAGCTCAACCGTAAATCGCCAGATGGCCGAGTCCTTCGCCAAGAACATGGCGGACATCGGGGTGAAGATCAAGATCTCCACCAACACCTGGCCCGAGCTGGTGAAAAAGACCAACACTAAGTCGGCGCAGATGTTCGGTATGGCGTGGGGCGCGGACTACCCGGACGCAGAGAACTTCCTCGGCCTCATGTACGGCCCGAACGCCTCTCCCGGCTCTAACTCTTCGAACTACCGTAACGCCGAGTTCGATAAAATTTTCGCACAGGCTTCTATCATGCAAGACGGCCCGGCGCGGACTGCACTATATGAAAAGCTGTACGAGATGATCGGCAACGATGTCCCCTGGATCTTCGGCGTTCACCGCACCTCGATCTCCGTGTCGCAGGGCTGGTTGCGGAACTACAAGTACCACGAGTTCAACAACACGCAGATGCAGTACCTCAACGTCGACCTCGAGGCGAAGAAAGAGCTGATCAAAAAGTTCTAGTGATTAAAGGAAGCGGATGACGAACTACATCCTAAGACGACTCTTCTACCTTATTCCGGTTATCTTCGGCGTAAGCTTCATCATCTTCGTGCTCTTCAACGTGGTGGCCGGTGACCCGGCCCCACTCCTTCTTGGGAAGCACGCGACCGCGCAGCAGATCATTGAGCTCCGCGAGCAGCTCGGCTTGAACAAGCCCCTCTGGATGCAGTACCTCGACGTCGTGAAGAGCTCCTTCACCTTCGACTTCGGCCGCTCCTGGGCCACGCGCCAGGACATCATCGACATGATCATGCAGGGGGCCTGGCCCTCGCTCTCGCTGACGATCCCGGCGTTCGTGATCTCGACGGTGGTCGCGATCCTCCTTTCACTCGTCGTCGCCTTCTACCGCGGCAAGGGCATCGACCTCTTCGTGCGCTTCCTGTGCATCGCCGGCATGTCGATCTCGGCGGTCGCTTACATTCTCTTCTTCCAGTACTTCTTCGCCTACAAGCTCGGCTGGTTCGAGATCAGCGGCTACGAGCCCGAGTTCCCGGCCTTCGTGAACTACGTCGCTCTGCCGGGGATCATCTGGATCGTCCTAAGCCTGGGGCCAGACATCCGTTTCTTCCGCACGATCATCCTCGACGAGATCTACCAGGACTACGTGCGGACTGCGCGCGCCAAAGGCGTCAACGAGCTCGTCGTGCTGCTGAAGCACGTCCTGCGCAACGCGATGATCCCGATCATCACTTACGTGGTTATTCAGCTGCCCTTCCTGATCCTTGGAGCCCTGCTGCTGGAGAGTTTCTTCTCCATCCCGGGGCTCGGCGGCATCACCCTGAATGCCCTCAACTCTTCTGATTTCCCAGTGATCAAGGCGATGGCGGTGCTCTCGTCCGTCGCGTACATCTTGTTCTCACTCCTAACGGACGTGCTCTATACCGTGGCCGATCCGCGGGTGAAGTTGAAGTAGGAATCCTATGCTAGCTGCGCAAGACACCAAATCCCTCTGGGCCGACGCCTTCACCCGCCTCGCGCGTGATCGCTGGGCTCTGATCTCCCTTTGCATCGTCATCGTCTACGCCATCGTCGCCCTGCTTGCGACGCTCGGCTTTGGCCTCCCGGACTGGCATCCGAGTCGCGGGGCGGAGTACCTGCCTCCAGGCGGTGAGTTCCTCCTCGGAACGGACCTCTTCGGCCGCGACGTGCTGGCGAAAGTCATTCACGGAACCAAGATTGCGATGAGCGTGGGACTGGTCACGTCTTTGATTGCCATTCCCATCGGCGTCTCCATCGGCGCCGTCGCCGGCTACTTCGGCGGCTGGGTCGACGACGTCATCACCTGGTTCATCACCACCTTTTCTTCGATCCCGAACATCATGCTGCTCATCTCGATCACGCTCATCCTCGGTAAGGGTCTCACCTCTGTGTACCTCGCCCTCGGCATGACCGGCTGGGTGGGCCTGGCCCGACTGATCCGCGGCGAGGTCATGAAGCACAAAGAGCGCGAGTATGTGCAAGCGGCTGGCGCCATCGGCGGAGGCCACTTCCGGAAGCTCTTCATCCACATTCTGCCGAACGTCATGCACATCGTGATCATCAACACCGGCCTGCAGTTCCAGACGGCGATCAAGTCGGAGGTCATTCTTTCGTACCTGGGCCTCGGGGTCCAGGGAGAGCCCAGCTGGGGAACGATGATCGACGACGCTCGCATGGAACTCGCCCGCGGGGTCTGGTGGCAGCTCGCCGGCGCGACGGCCGCCATGTTCGTAGTGGTCCTGGCCTTTAACATCCTCGGCGACGCCCTCCGCGACGCTCTCGATCCGAAACTGAAAGGGAAGTGACATGGAAAGTCCTCTGCTCTCAATCAAGAACCTCACCGTCGACTTCATCACACCCGATCACCAGATGCGCGCCGTCGATAACATTAGCTTCGACGTCCCCATGGGAAAAACCGTCGGGATCGTCGGTGAATCCGGCTCCGGGAAGAGTGTGACTTCACTTGCGGTCATGCGCTTGCTGCCCCAGCCGCCGGCGAAGATCTCCGGCGAGATCCTCTTCGACGGCACGAACCTCCTGAGCCTCAATGACGATCAGATGCGTCGGATCCGCGGCGACAAGATCGCCATGATCTTCCAAGAGCCGATGACGAGCTTGAACCCGGTGTTCAAGACCGGCGCGCAGGTGGCCGAGACCCTCATGCTCCACCGCGGCCTCAACAAGAAAGAGGCTTGGGAGAAGACCATTGATCTCTTTAACGAGGTCGGGATCCCGAACCCGTCGCAGAAAGTGAACGCCTACCCGCACGAGATGAGCGGGGGCCAGAAGCAACGCGTGATGATCGCCATGGCCATCGCCTGCGATCCGAAGCTGCTCATCTGCGACGAGCCGACGACCGCTCTCGACGTCACGATTCAGAAGCAGGTCCTCGAGCTCCTCAAGGGGCTCCAGGAAAAGCACAAGATGAGCATGCTCTTCATCACCCACGACCTCGGAGTCATCGCGGACATCGCCGACGACGTCGTCGTGATGTACCGCTCGAAGATGGTCGAGAAGGACAAGACACGGTCGATCTTCGAGCACTCGCACCACCCCTACACCAAGGGCCTCATCGCCTGCCGTCCTGACCTCGGGGCGAACCCCAAGCGCCTCCTCACCGTGAGTGACTTCATGGACGAGCAAGGCAACAGTCTCAAGGTGAGCCGCGAGCGCATCCAGATCTTCGAGAAAGACTACGATCTGAAGAACGCCAATCCGGTGCTGCTCGAGGTCAAGGACGTGCACACGCATTTCCCGATCAAGGGTGGTCTCTTGGGACGTCAGGTCGGTGAGGTGAAGGCCGTCAACGGCGTGAGTTTCAAGCTCCAGCGCGGTAAGACTCTCGGCCTCGTCGGCGAGTCTGGTTGCGGCAAGACGACCCTGGGCCGCACGATCCTGCGTCTCATCGAACCCACCTCCGGCCAGATCGTTTACGACGGCAAAGACGTCACGAAGGCGACGCCGGAAGAGATGCGCCTGTTGCGCCGGAAGATGCAGATCATCTTCCAAGATCCTTACTCTTCGCTGAACCCCCGCATGACCGTCGGGGAAATCCTCACCGAGCCTCTGGTCGTTCACGGCCTCGGTGGTGGTAAGTCTGAGCGCCTAGCTGCGGCGAAGGAGCTGATGGAGAAGGTGGGCCTCAAGGCCAACCAGCTCAACCGCTACCCCCACGAGTTCTCCGGTGGCCAGCGCCAGCGCATCTGCATCGCGCGTGCCCTCATGCTGCGGCCTGAGTTCGTGATCTGCGACGAATCTGTTTCGGCGCTCGACGTGTCGATCCAGGCGCAGGTGCTCAACCTTCTCCTCGACCTCCAGCAGGAGTTCAAGCTCACCTACATCTTCATCTCCCATGACCTTGGGGTGGTGAATTTCATCTCCGATGAGGTTGGTGTGATGAACAAGGGTGTGCTCGTCGAGATGGACCGCGCCGATCGGATCTACAGGCAGCCGAAGGAAGAGTACACGAAGACGCTCCTCGGAGCGATCCCGAAGGGACTGCCGAAGAACCTCGAAGCCTTTCTCAACTAGGGTTTTCTCAGCTCAGAGCTCTTCTTCCAAAGGAAGAGCGCCGTGAGGCCCAGGCCGCAGCCGAAGTAGGTGTTCCAGTTCCAGTTGCCTGCTAGCCAAAGCGTGTTGAGTGCTACGCCACCGACGCCGGCGACGTAGGCGACAACCACCTGCATGGCGGTGAACTCCCCGGAGAAGGTCCGGGCGAGCAGGATGCGTGCGACGAAGAGTGAGAGCAGTGCCCCGGCGGTCCAGGACTGGACCTTGAGCCCTAGCAGAAGCAGGCCGTCGTTCTGCGATGCCACCACGGCGACGGTGAAGAGCAGCAGGGTGATGACGACGTTGTCGATGAGGAAGTACTGGCCAAGGCTGCGGCCCGAGCGCTGCGGGAGGATGTCATTGGTGACCGTCGCGCAGAGCGCGTTGATCGTCGAGTCGAGGGTGCTCATGGTGGCCGCGAGCACGCCCGCCACCATCAGGCCCCGGAGTCCCGCGGGGAAGTGTTCTACTATGAAGTGCGCGAAGAGGTGATCGGCGTTCGGTACCTTCGCCGGGAAGAGGTGGGACTGGTAGTAGGCCCAGAGGAGTGCGCCGATGCCGAGGAAGAGGAGGCCGACGCTGATCGAGAGAAAGGACGAGAAGAAGATCGCCTGCTGCGCTTTCCGCATCGAGCGATTGGCCGTGAGGCGTTGGGCGAAGTCCTGGTCGACGCCGTGGGTGGACATGTCGAAGAGCACGCCGCCCAGCACGCCGGCGACGATGCTCATCGGTTGAGACCAGTCGAAGATCATCGTCTTGC
>DAIPJL010000144.1:0-8011 GCA_036770305.1 Bacteriovoracaceae bacterium
GCGAACTGGCCCATGACGAAACCAGTCAGCACGCCGCCGACGAGGATGCGCACTACGGAGATGCCGAGCTGCAGGCGCTTGAGCTGCTGGAGGATACCCGTCTTGTAGTCGGCAAGGTGGGCCGGCGCGCCGATGATCACGGCCCACATGAAGGGCGCGGAGACCAGCAGGACGAAGGCGCAGACGCCCAGGGAGACCCACAGGCTAGCCCCGAGCTGTTTGTGGAGCATGGGCAGGAGCAGCCGCGACGCCGTGAGCGTGATCCCGATGACCATGATCGAATTGAGCAGCATCTTCATGCCGTACTCGCGCCAGATCACGGAGATGAGACCTGGAGAAGTGTTGTGCGGGACCGCCGTGGCGTAGCGCTCGATGCGCTCGACGAGGGCGTGGGGGAGCTTGCGTACCAGCCACTCGTAGGTGGGCGCAGAGAGGCGGATGAGGTAGGGCGTGGTGAAAGTGGTGATGGCCGAGACGGCGACGGCCACGGGGTAGAGGATCTGGTTGGTGACCCCGAGGGTGACGCCGAGGGTGGCGATGATGAAGGAAAACTCTCCGATCTGCGCCAGGCTCATGCCCGTCTGCACGGAGGTCTTCAGGCCCTGGCCCGCGACCAGGGCGCCGGTGGCCGAGCTCAGCAGCTTGCCGACGACGGTCACCAGTGTGAGGATGAGGATGATGCCCCCGTGTTCCACCAGGACTGCCGGATCGAGCAGCATGCCGACGGAGACGAAGAACACCGCCGCGAAGAGATCGCGCACGGGGACTAGCAGGAGTTCGATGCGGTGGCCCTCGCGTGTCTCGGCGAGGATCGACCCCATGACGAAGGCCCCCAGCGCCGGAGAGAAGCCCACCTTCGTCGCGATGAGCACCATGAGGAGGCAGAGCCCGAGCGAGATGATCAGGGTGGTCTCGTCAGTGAGGTAGCGCCGGACCTTGTTGAAGAGCACTGGCAGCAGGTAGATCCCCACTAGGAACCAGAGCACGAGGAAGAACCCCAGCTGCAGGGAGGTTCCCAGCAGCGCCGGCCCGGAGAGCGTCTTCGTCGCCGCGACGGTGGAGAGGATCACCAGCAGTAGGATGGCGACCAGGTCCTCGACGATGAGCACGCCGAAGACCAGGCCCACGAAGGCCTTCTTCTTGAGGCCCAGCTCGTCAAAGGCGCGGACGATGATGGTGGTCGAGGAGATGCACAGGATGCCGCCGAGGAAGAGCGAGTCGATGTGGGAGAAACCCAGCAGCTGGCCCGTGAGGAAGCCCGCGAAGAGCATGAAGACGATCTCGAAGAGCGCGGTGATGCTCGCGGGGCCGCCGACCTTCACGAGTTTCTTGAAGCTGAACTCCAGGCCGAGCCCGAAGAGCAGGAAGATCACGCCGATCTCCGCCCAGACCTTGATACTCTGCATGTCGGTGATGCTCGGGACCCAGGAGACGTGGGGGCCCACCAGGAGGCCCGCGATGAGGTAGCCGAGGACCACCGGCTGACGCAGAAACTTGCACAGGATCGTCACGGCCGCCGCCGTCATGAGGATGAAGCCGAGATCTTGGATGAGTCCTGGAAGGTGAATCACCCTCCTATCCTAGTCGGGCCGGAAGGCGAGATCAACGCGGCAGCGAGAGGCCTAGCACGAAGGGCCGATAGCGCTGTGCCATTTCCTCTGGGATCTCGCAGGGTCTGCCGGTTGCGAGGTCGACGTAGACCCAGTTGGTGAGGGCACTGAAGACACCTTTGCCATCACTCACGCGCGTGATCAGCGTCGCGCGCTCACTCTGCGCTGCGCGAAGGTTGAGTAACCAAGTCTGCACTCGGAGTTCATCGCCGAGGAAGGTCGCGGCGATGTAGTTGAGCTCTTGCCGGCGCACCACGAAGGAGGCCCGCGCCTGCAGGAACACCTCGAGGCCGTAGCCCAGCGAGCGCGAGTGGGCGTCGGCCGCCTGCAGGACCCACTGGAGGTAGACCTCGTTGTTCACGTGCCCGAGGGCGTCGATGTGCTGCGCCTGGACGGTGAAGGTGAATTCGAAAGGGCCTGGCAAGGTCAACCTCTTTGCTCGGGTAAGGGCATCCAATGCGTGGACGCGCGTCTTGAGAATACTTAGAATGAGTCAATCACGCAGGAGTTTTTCATGACCCGCTCGGTACTTTTTTTTATGCTCGTCGCCTTTCCTCTTCTCGCGCGGGGCTCGCGCTGTGAGGTGTGGGAGGACGAGCAGCGCATTCCGCACGTGCGCTTCGAATCCGCGCGAGACCAGAGCTACTGCTTCGGCTACCTCCATGGCCGCGACCGCGCCTGGATGATGGATCACCTGCGACGTACGGCCTACGGTAAGAACGCCGAGGTCCACGGCTTCGCGCACCTCAAGGCCGACATGATGATGCGCCTCCTCGACGCGCCCCACTGGGCGTCGCGCCTCTACGACACTCTTGGCGAGAAGGAGAAAGAGTGGCTCCGGGCCTACGCCGCCGGAGTGAACCACGGATTCCGCGTGGCGCTCCAGCAGCCCAGCGAGGAGTTCCAGAAGGGGCATCCGGCGCCGCAGCCGTGGAAGCCGGTGCATTCGCTGGCGCTCTTGCTGCTCCAGTCCTTCGATCAGACACGAAAAACTTTCTACACTGAATGGGAAGAGACGCGCGCCGAAGAAAAGTGGGGCGCCGAGGCGATGGCGCTCTTCGACCCCGATGGCCTGCCCTGGGACACCACCATCCTCAAGCCCCACGAGTATCGCTTGGCGCTGCCGGCGAGCTCCGCCGGGCCGCGGAGCTCTCGACGGGCGCCGCGCTGGCAGGGCCCGTGGCCCTTTCCGCTTCTCTTCGGTGAAGCCGCCGGGTCGAACAACTGGGTGGTCAGTGGGAAGTTCACTCGCAGCGGAAAAGCGATGCTCGCCAACGACCCGCACCTCGATCTCAAGACGCCGATGTTCTGGCACTGGGTACATCTGGAAGGGGCGGGCTTCGACGTGATCGGTGCTTCCCTGCCGGGTGTTCCGCTCATCGTGAGCGGCACCAACCGACAGGTCAGCTGGGGTCTCACCAACGCCTACCTCAACGCGGCGGACGCGCACTTCCTCTCCGCTGAAGAAGACAAAGAGCTCGAGACCTTCTGGCCCACGGTGTGGGTGAAGTGGGGCGCGCTCAAGCTCCCGATCTTCGTGAAGTCCTTCCGCCGCACCAAAGAGCGCTATCCGGTCCTCCCGCTCGAGACGGAGGATGGCCGTGCCATCATGCTCAAGTGGACCGGCTTCCATCTCACCGGAGAGGACATCGCACCCCTTGCCGAAATGATGCGCGCCAAGTCCGCTAAAGAGATGGACCAGCTCCTCTCCCGGGTCGGTGTCCCGAGCTGGAACTTCGTCTTCGCCGATCGGCAAGGCAGCATCGGCTTCCGCGTGGTCGGCAAGACACTGAAGAGTACGGCGAAGCACGAGCTAGGCATCCGCGCCGGAGACCTCGCGACGGTGCGCGCGCCGCAGCTCCTCGCGCCGGAGGAGAGGCCTCAGTCCATGAACCCCGCGCGCGGCTGGGTCGTCACCGCCAACAACCGTCACTGGCCGGCGGACGCGCAGCTCTACGGCGGGCGCTCCTACACGCCTGGCTTCCGCGCCACGCGCATCGAAGAGCTGGTGGCCAACAAGCTCCACGACCTCGAGAGCTTCCGGCGCATCCAGTGCGACGACCAGGCCGTCGACGCGCGCTACTTCGTGCCGCACATCGTGCGCACACTGAAAGAGCAGGCGCTCTCGCCAGCAGAGCGGCAGGCACTCGAGGAGCTGGAGCGCTGGGATTTGCGGGCCTCGACCGAGTGCCTGGCCTGTGGCCCCTATCGGCGTACCATGGATCTGCTCTTCGAGAAGCTGCTGGTCTACGAGGCGGGACTGTGGCGCCTGGCCGAAAAATCTGACGCTCGCTGGAGCAAGGCGCTGAAGGAAGCCTGGCCCGTGGCCGTCAAGGAGAGCGCGGGACGTAGCTGGGGCGAGATGCACAAGAACCCCTTTGGCCACCTCTCTCAGCGCAGCGACTGGGTGTTTTCGCCGGAGGTCGCCACTCGCGGAGATAAGCACTCGGTGGACCCTGGGGTGAGTCGCTGGAACGCTGAGCGCAAAGTCTACGAGCACTACTCAGGTGCCTCGGAGCGCCTAGTGGTTGTGATGCAAGACACGCCCGAGGTGCATCTTATTTTACCGGGCCTCAACACTCGCTACACTCAGCACCAGGGCCAGAAACCCTGGCAAGAGTGGGCAAGCTGCGAGCTCAAGCGAGTCAATTGGCCCCTGGAGTGGAGCGGAAAGGTGTTAGAGAAAGTGGAAGTCGAGCTTTAGGAGAGAGGGGAGAGAAAAGTAGAGGCGAAGTGAGTCTTCGCCTCTCAAGAGGTCGGAGTTATTTCTTACGAGCAGCTTTCCCCGCAGCGATCTTGGCCTTGATCTTTGACTTCTTCTTGGCCTGTGCTGTTCGGCGGTTCATCTTCAGTGTGCTTTTTTTGCGGCCTTGGCCCATGGATCCTCCAAAGGATATAAATTATAGTATTTTTGTAGAATAAAAGTCTCCAAAGATCAAGATTCATCAATTGCTCTCCCCCTAAAATGAAGCGACAATCGGTGGCACATTGATCTGCCAAAGGAGCAACCGATGAAATCTCTTGTTTTGGTCCTAGGACTCGCCGCAACTCTCCCGAGCATGGCCCAGCCGAAAGCGGCCCCTGTCGCGAAGCGTTCGATCACCATCGTGAACTACGAAACCGAAGGTGGCGTAAAGCAATGGCTGCCAGGAACGATCATCGCGAAAAAAGGTGAAACGGTTGAGCTCAAGCTCATCAACAACGTCCCGAGCGGTATCCACGGCTTCTTCATCCCGGCCTTCAACGTGCGCAAGGAAGTCAAAAAAGGAACCCCGGAGACGGTGAGCTTCGTGGCAGACAAGGACGGACTCTTCGACCTGAAGTGCCACCTGCACCCGGCGCACGTCGGCGGTCAGCTGCTCGTCCTTCCCTAGGAGATCAGCGAGCCCTTCTGGTTTAAGTACTGCTGAAAGAGAAGGCCCATGACCAGCACGCCGATGAAAAGATGCGGCGGCTGGAGCTGGGCCGGGAACCCGAAGTAGTTCAGGCCCACGCCGGAGGCGACGTTCAAGAGCACCAGCGTGAGGGTGAACCACGCGCGGGTCAGCGCCGAGCCGCTTGGATCGTGGCGGTAGAGGCGGTGGATCGACAGTCCGAGCAGGGCGATGAAGACGAGACTGAACGAGCGGTGCACGTAGAAGCTCCAGTCGAGCTGCGCCACGAGGGTGAGGCGCGAGGTCGAGTCCGTGTCTCGGAGGAGGTGATCGACCTGCTCGCGAACTTGTGTTCCGAGTAGCACCTGGATGAAACCCGTTGCGAGCAGGCCCTTGGTTAGGCGCAGGTTCACCGCATCCGGTTTGAAGTCGATGCCGAAGTTGTCGAGGTCGTCGCAGTACTTCGTGAGGTAGTGCAGGCCGAAGAGCAGCAAGAGGGCCAGCGCCATGTGGATGGTGATCACGAAAGGCTTCAGGTGGGAGAAGACCACCAGCGCTCCCACGCCGCCCTGGAGGATCACCAAGAGCAGCAGGCCTCCGCAGAACCACGGCAGGTTCGGTTCCTTCTCTCCCTGAGAGAAGGAGCGTGCAAAGAGCCACACGATGACTAAGCCGAGGAAGGCGCCGAGGAGTCGGTTGAGGTACTCGATCCAGGTTTTAAAGGGGTCGAAGTCGGCGATGGTTTTTCCCGCCACCTGGTAGATCTCTTTGTAGTTGTCCGGTAGCTCGCTGATGTCAACCGGCGGGATCCACTGGCCAAAGCAGCGCGGCCAGTCCGGACAGCCCAGCCCGGAGTCCGTTCCGCGCACCACCGCTCCGGCGAGGATCACGACGTAGGTCATGACGAGGGCGAAGGTGGCAAGCTGGCGGAAAGGGCGCATTGAAAATTCCATGTTCGCGGGTGTGGGTATATCATAGCATACGAAAAGAAGTTTTCTTTGGGGAGCTAGCTGTGGCCTTGCACAAAACTTTTCTCCTCGCCGCGGCCCTCGGAGTCGACGCCATGATCCTGGCCTTCGGGCTCGGCCTGATCGCGCGGAGTGAGCACCGCACCCTCGCGCTTCGGCTCGGGTCTTGGTTCGGTGGCCTCCAGGCGCTGATGGCGACGGCCGGGCTGCTCTTGGCCCTAGGCCTGGGCACGCAGGTGAGCTGGGTGTCGCAGCTCGCGGGGCCGATCTTTATTCTCCTCGGCCTCAAGCTGCTGTGGGACGCCTTTCACCATGAGGAGCTCGCCAAGCTGCCGCAGCGGAGGAGGGAGTTTCTCCTGCTGGCGCTCGCCGTGAGCCTGGACGCCCTCGCCGCCGGCCTGAGCTTCACGGACTGGAGGAGCGGTCTTCTTGCCGCATGCCTGATCGGGGCAGTCGCCTTTGCGATGAGTTTTGCCGGGGCGCTGCTCTCCCAGCGCCTGCGGCATTTCCCTGAGCGGGCGCTGGAGATCGGCGCCGCGCTGGTGCTCATTTTCCTCGGCGCCGAGGCACTGGGTTTGCTAAGCTGGTAGCATGAAACTTTCTCTCAACGACTGCCGCAAGGCCCACGAAGTCCTTTCCTCCATCATCGACCCAACGCCCTTGATCCGCAACGAGTGGCTCTCCACGCAGTTCGGTTGCGAGGTGTGGTTGAAGCTCGAGAACATGCTGCCCATCGGCTCCTTCAAGATGCGCGGGGCCACTTTCAAGCTCTCGCAGCTCACCGAAGCCGAGCGCAAGCGGGGAGTGCTCGCGGTGAGCGCCGGCAACCATGCGCAGGGCGTGGCCTGGGCCGCACGCCGCTTCGGTATCAAGGCGACGATCATCATGCCGGCGGCTTCTCCGCTCACCAAGATCCGCAACACCGAGAGCCTCGGTGCCGAGGTCATTCTGCACGGCAACTCCATCGAAGAGGGCTTCGCGCACGCGGAGCAGCTCATGCGCAAGAAGCCGATGACCTTCGTGCACCCCTACAAGGACGCCCAGGTGATGGCGGGCCAGAGCACGGTGGGCTTCGAGCTCCTCGAGCAGCTGCCGGACCTCGACTACGTCTTTAGTTCCATCGGCGGTGGAGGCCTCGTCGCGGGCATGGGCCAAGTCCTCAAGGAACTCAGGCCCAAGGTCACCCTCATCGCCGGCCAGGCGAGCGGCTGTCGCGCCATGGTGGACTCGCTCAAGAAAGGCAAGGTGACCCAGTCCGATCGCGCCGAAACCTTCGCGGACGGGATTCGCGTCAAGATCGCCCACCCGGAGATGTTCAAACTCCTCAAGGGCGTCGTCGACGAAGCTCACGCGCTGCCGGACGAGAAAATGGCCCTGGCCGTGCTCCAGCTCATGGAGAAAGCGCGCGTCATCGCCGAGGGCGCGGGAGCGCTGCCGCTGGCACTCTTGACCGACCTGCACGCGAAAAACCCGAAGCGCTTCAAGGGAAAAAAAGTCGTCCTGGTGGTGTGCGGCGGGAACATCGACGTGAATCTTCTCGAGCGCATCATCGACCGCGCTTTGATCGAGAGTCAGCGCAAGGTACAGATCGCCGTGCCGATCACCGATCGCCCGGGGATGCTCCACGCGCTGACGGGGATCATCAAGGACACCGGCGCGAACATCCTCGACGTCACCCACGACCGGAACTCGGACTCGACGGGGCTCACGGGGGCGAATGTGGAGTTCACGTTGGAAACGAAAGGCCCGCAGGAGCTGCGGGCCTTGATGCAAAAGATGAAGAAAGATTTCCCTCGGGTGAAGGTCCTCTCGTGAGTCGGGCCTAGCCCTTCTTCTTTTCGCACGAACCGTCGGTGCACTTGGCCTTGGCCTTGGCCTCTTCTTTCTTGCAGCAGGCCTCTTTCTTTTCTTTGCTACAGCTCTCGGACTTCGCACAGCAGTCTTTTTTGCCGCCCATGTGCGCGCAGGCACCGGAGAGGAGAAGGGTCATCAGAACGAGTGAGAGTGATTTCATACCATGTCCTTTGTGGAGAAAGTTATCCACTCTATGATACTCGAG